>DATFQQ010000069.1:0-14179 GCA_035264195.1 Candidatus Sulfotelmatobacter sp.
ATTTCTTCACACCAGCGCTGAAGCGGTAAAGCTCGCGATGGGAGACCGCGAAAAGTATCTCGGCGACATGGATTACATCAAAATTCCGTACGACGGCCTCCTGTCCAAAGACTACGCACGCGAACGCCGTAAGCTTATCGACCCTGATAAAGCCTCGCTCGACTTGCGGCCGGGCAATCCGGAGAAATTTGCAGGCAGCAACGCCGACCTTGACCGCCCGGTTCACGAAGTACTAACCGGCGATGCCAGCCATGTCGGCGACACCAGCTACATAGCAGTCGTCGATAAAGACCACAACATGGTGAGCTTCGAACCGAGCCTGCACAGCTTGTTTGGCACAGGCGTCGTGATGGGAGACACTGGCATCATCTTCAATTGCCGAGGCGATTATTACTCTCTCGTCCGTGGCGAGGCCAACGCCCTCGCGCCCGGCAAGCGCCCGCGCAGCACGTTGCAGAGCACCTTGATCATGAAAGATGGCCAACCCTACGCGATCCTCGGCAGCCCGGGCGGCGATGATCAAGTCATGCGCACGATGCAGACCCTGATCAATATGGTCGATTTCGGCATGAATATTCAGCAGGCGATTGAGTCGCCGCGCTGGTCTTCACGCAGCTTTCCGGCATCGCCGTTCCCACACACGATGTATCCCGGAGATCTGTCGGTTGAGTCCCGCATTCCCGTTGCAACCAGGGACGCTTTAACCGCCAAGGGCCATAAGTTGCACGTGGCGCCGCCATGGTCGTTAGGTTCAAATGGCGGGATCATAATCGACTCTGCCACGGGAGTGCTAAGCGCAGGCGCAGATCCTCGCGTCGATGCGTACGCCTGGGCTTGGTGACGAATTCCGAACCACGGATACTCCTATCGGTCGCACAGGTTCCGCGCTACACTCAACCAATGCGAGTCCTCGGGATCGATTGCGGCGGAGAATACACCGGATATGGTGTCGTCGAAATGCAATCCGGCGGCAGGCTTTGTTGCCTGACGTGCGGTGCCATTAAGCTATCGGCCCGCGAAACGCTACCTCGACGCCTCTCCCAGATTTACTCCCAGCTCGGCGTAGTGATTTCTGAGCACCAGCCCGACGAAGTTGCGATTGAAGATGTCTTTTATGCTCTCAATGTGAAGTCGGCCTTGAAACTGGGTCAGGTCCGCGGAGTCGCGATGCTAGCCGCGGCCTCGGCTGGACTCGAGGTTGCCGAATACTCACCGCTTACGATCAAGTCATCGGTGGTTGGCTATGGACGAGCCGAGAAACAGCAGGTCCAGCATATGGTGACGCGTTTACTAAGCCTTGCGGAGCCACCCGAGCCGATGGACGCCTCCGACGCTCTGGCGATCGCGATCTGTCACCTCCATACTGCCGGAACTCTGAACCGGCAACATCTCGTTGCGCGATAGCGACCCCAACTGCTTGCATCTCTGGCATAATTTGGGCATCGAATTTTGCGGATCTTTGGCTAGAGCTGTCACAGACAGGATGTCAACGGAAAAGGAACTTCATTCGCGAGCCTCGTCACTTCGAACCGCGCTTTTGCTCCTATCTGTTTTGCTCGCGGCTCAGTGGTTGACAGCTGCGGCTATTGCCGCTTCTGACGGGGCGTCCGTCAGCTTCTCTCTCGATTTCCCGAATTCTAGTCCCGAGCACTACGAGATTTTGGTGCAGTCCGATGGCCAGACTCGCTACGTGTCGTCGGGGAGGATTTCGCAAGATTCTGACGTTCGCGACGACTACGAAATGAGCTTCACTCTTTCCGAGGCGACTCGTGCCCGCATCTTCGAACTAGCTGAAAAGGCGCACTATTTTTCGGGAAAGGTCGATTCCGGAAATAAGAAACTGGCTTTCACGGGTGCCAAGAAGCTCGTGTATAAAGACGACACGCGGAGCTCGTCTGCCGAGTACAACTACTCGACTCAGCCGGTCGTGCAACAGCTAACCACGCTTTTCCAGAGCGTGGGTGCCACCCTGGAGTTTGGCCGTCGCCTTACCTATTACCATCGCTACCAGAAATTGGCGCTCGACGACGAAACAAAACGAATGGAAGACCAGGCCCGCAGTGGAGAACTGGCCGAAGTGAAGGCGGTAGCTCCTATCCTGCAAAAGATTTACGACGACACCTCTGTCATGAAGGTGGTACGCGCCCGCGCCCTTCGAATCCTGCAGATGCCGCCCGTACCCTCCCGAAACTGACGTCCAGGAATCTGAACGTCGGGCCATTGGCCGAGCGCGGGAGGGTGACGTTACCCCTGTGCAATTACCCAGTTTTTACAACCTCTGCTTGCCAACCGTGTTCTAATAGTTGACACAAGATCCTGGAGGGCGTCATGACCGCTCCATCTCCGTTGAAACTCAGCTTGGTTTTCTGCGCCGTAGCAGTGTTTGCCGTTCCAGCCCTTGCGGAGTCGCAAGCCCGCATTGTTCGGTTGAGCGACGTCCAGGGCTCGGTTCAGATCGATAAGAACACTGGGCTCGGATTCGAGAACGCATTCGTCAATCTGCCGATTACTCAAGGCGTTCATCTAAAAACCGGTGCGACGGGCAGAGCCGAGGTGGAATTTGAAGATGGCAGCTCCATGCGTCTCACGCCGAATACGACCGTGGAATTCAGCAAGTTGAACTTGACTGACGCTGGCCAGCGAGTCTCGGAGGTCAACCTCGTCGATGGCATGGCCTACGTCAACTGGCTGGGCAAAGACGATTTTGCCCTGAATTTCTCCCGCGAGAAGGTTTCGCTTGACCGAGCCGCGCACTTCCGCGTCGACACTTCGACGGAGATGGCCAATCTAGCGGTATTCAAGGGCGACGTCGACGTGCAAGGACCGAACGGCAACTTGGCGGTGGCCAAGAAGAAGACTGCGACCTTCGATGCCGCTAACGATGACAAATCGAAGATCGAAAACAAGATCGCAGAAGCTCCGCTCGATTCGTGGGATAAGGAAGCCGTTTCGTATCACGATGAGTACGCAAAGAACAATGCGTCATCTCCCTATGGGTATGGGCTCAGCGATCTGAATTACTACGGCGCCTACCAAAATGTGCCTGGCTACGGCATGATGTGGCAGCCTTACTTCGCGGGCGTCGGCTGGGATCCATTCATGAATGGCGCGTGGGGCTGGTATCCGGGTTTCGGGTACATGTATGCGTCGGCCTACCCGTGGGGATGGTTGCCTTACCGTTACGGAGCCTGGTCGTTTGTTCCGGGATTCGGCTGGATGTGGCAACCAGGCGGCTGGGGTGGCTGGGTCAGTACTCCGGTTCAACGGCCCACGACTTTGGTGCACGTAACTCCACTTGTCGCTCCTACAGCCGGAAATAAGACTGTGTTGGTGGGGAGAGCTTCGACGACTGCTCCAATGATGACTTCCCGATATACGGTGAACGCCGGATCAGCCGGGATGGGAATTCCTCGCGGATCACTTGGCAATTTGAACCACTTGAATCACCAAGTGGCGAAGACAGGGTTTGCGCAGGTACAGCCGGCGCCGCAATTTTCCGTCAGTTCGCCGCATGGAAATTCCCGGCCGTCTTACGGCCAAGGAGGCGGGGGCCGCAGTTCCGGTGAGATGGGTGTCGGCCGCAGTTCGACGGCCTCTCCGTCCATGGGGCGTGGTTCCGCCCCACCGGCCACTCACTCGTCCCCTGGTGGTGCCCCGCACCGCTGAGATCGAGTCTGACGTCTTCAAAATTCAGGGACTTCACGCGAGTGGAGTCCCTTTAAGATTTTCTATCGCGTGCAGCGCGCGGCCGTCGCTACTGCGTAAGAGATTTACCGGGTTTGTCTACTTCCTCCATCCCTCTTCGCAAATCGAGCAGACTTGCCAACTCTCGTTTTTTCCTAGCCCGAAACCATAGCAGTCCGGCAGCAAATGCGATGGTGGAAATCCACACCAGGTCAATTCGAATTGAGCTGAACAAGAGCCATCTTCCGATGGACTCGTGCAGATCGGCATGCCTGTAGACCCAGCCCAGTCCAAACACCGTCTCGGCCACGAAGAGCGTTGCAGCGAACCAAGTCGCGGCGAGAGAGGCTCGGCACCGGCGGATCGAAAGATCCATGAAGCTGGCTGCATCCATTGCCGAGGGCGACCAAAGGCCTCGATTCGTCATTAACACAAACATCCAAGCCGCAGCGATAAACATCCACGCCCCGAATGCCACATAACCCGCATCTTTCTGGCTGGAAAGCAAAGCCCATGCCGTCGACCCGCCTCCGATAACAATCGTGACCAAGATGTCGCCAGCCAGACTGATTTTCATCGATCGCGATTGGCGTTCGACGTCTCTGCGCAGCGTAGGGGGAATCGACTCCTCCGCTTGCCACTCCTTCCGCAAGGCTTCCAGATCGAGGTCTGTGGTCATTTCTGTTTCTCCATTGCGTCCTGCAAAAGCTGCCGGGCGCGGGTTAGGCGAGCCCCTACATTGCCTTCGGAGATGCCCAGCACGGCCGCGATCTCCCGATAACCTAGTCCTTCCAGTGTCAGCAGGACCACTTGGCGGTAAGGAATCGGCAGCGCCCGGACAGATCTTCGCAGGTTGTGAATGCGTTGCCTTTGCGAGTAGTCGGAGTCGGGGCCCGGGGCCGGATCGTGCACATCAAAATCTTCAAGCGCTTCCACCTTCTCGTTCCGGTATCGGCTCAGATAAGCGATTGCCCGATTGTGTGCAATGCGGAAAATGAAGGTTCTTTCCGAGCATTCGCCGCGAAACTTGGGAAGTGCCTGCCAAATCGCAAAGGCGGTCTCCTGCAACAGATCATCGCGGTCACTGTGCGTGTTTGTGTAGCTGCCTGCGAGCCGCGAAAGTGCGGGACCATGTTCTGCCAGAATGCGCTCGAACTGTTCCTTCACGCTGGTTCGGTCCAAGGTCTCTCGTTCCAGGATCGTAGTTGCTGTGAATTCGGCCAATGCATCAGTTGCCGTAAAGGATTTCATCACGTCGCAGCCTGTTTGCGGCGGCCATCAAGGCGAGGAACGTCAAAGCCAGAGTGAGATATCCAAGAGCGAGAGGCTGCCAGAGTCCGATTGGCTGTCCGCTGAACCACGCCTCGAGTTGCAATTGCTGCCCGACAATCGGCAGGTAGCCTAACCAAGCGTGCTTTGCGGCGGGGGAGAAGACCATAAACATTCCGACTCCCATTGGAGCAAATACGATCAGCGAAAGATAGGTTTGCGCCTCCTTGATGGCATGGGAAGCTGTCGAGATAAGGAGTTGCATCGCCGCCGCCAGCAACGGCAAGGAGAACAAACCGAGGGCCAACAATACCAAGCCTGGCAAAGACAGGGCTGGGGAGTGTATTCCAGTCAGTGCCAGTACGACTGCAAATCCGAGCAGATCGACGAACAGGCCAGCAAGTGCAAAGAAACTCACCGCCAGCCATTTACCAAGCATGATCGCTTCCCTGGGAACCGCGGTCAACAGCAGCGGCAGTAACGACCGGCGCTCTCTTTCCCCGGCGACCGTGTCCATGGCGACGTTCATTCCTCCGACAAAGGCAGAGACCAGAGTGAAAACCGCCATCATGCTTGTCTGTACAGCCGCTCCGGAGGTGGATGTGCCGCGCACAGCCAACGACACTAATCCCACGACCAGCGGACCCATGATGGCGTAAAGAAAAGAAGCCAGCAGCGACCGGAAGTCGCGCGCTCCGTCGACGATTTCTTTGCGTGCAATGGTCAATACATGATTCATATTCGGGCGTCTCCCGCGGATGTAAGTTGTACGAATGCATCTTCCAGACTGCCGGTGGATGTCTGCGAGCAAAGTTTGGTAGCCGATCCCTGGCCCGCGATTCTCCCTTGCGAAATCACGACTACGGTATCGCACAAGGCACGCACTTCTTCGAGGACGTGGCTGGAGAAGATCACGCAGGTTCCTTCGTCTCGCAATCTCTTCAGCAATTCTCGGAGTGAACGGATGGTGAGGATGTCGAGGCCGTTCGTGGGCTCATCCAGCAATAGATTCTTGGGCGAATGCAGAACCGCTCGTCCCAGTGCAGTCTTCACCCGTTCGCCCTGCGAGAATCCGGCAGTAGGACGGTCGGCGATTGCCTCCAGGCCCAGGATGGAGATGACGCGATCGACGCTGTTACTTAACGATTGGCCGCTCATTCCGCGCAGCCGACCGAAATACTCGAGATTCTCACGGACGGTCAGCCTGGCATAGAGGCCCATATGGTCGAGGAGTGCTCCAACGTTTTGCTGCATTTGAGGCGATCCACTTTCTCCTGTTTCATCGTCGATCGTGATTGATCCCGACTCTGGTTGCAGCACTCCACAGATCGCGCGCAGCGTCGTTGTTTTCCCGGCACCGTTTACCCCAAGCAGGCCAGTAATAGCGCCGTCTGGCGCCTCAAACGACAGGTCTCTTAGTACAGGTCTGCCGTGGAAGGACTTCTGCAGTTTTTCCAGTTTGATCATGTTCGTCTGTAACGGTAGTCCGGGATTGGAGAGATTCCTTACAGGAAATTTTTCGGAGGAGAACAGGAAGGTAACGAGTTATCAAAGAAAAGCGTAGAACGGCCGGCCGATCAAGGAGCAAGGCTTAGGAAACAATGACGCCGGCATACCCAACGACCATATCCCGGTCGCCGGAGATATCGCCTGAAGTCGCGTATTTCACCAGTTCTGCCGACTTTGCTCCCAACTGCCTGGCTGCGGTTAGCATCGCGACCGTCGGCCCATACCCGCACATACTGATGTCCTGCTGGGTAACAACCTCGTGCAGTCCTCGCGGGTCCAAGGTCAGAATGCGTTCGATCGCTTTGTGATCTTTTATCCGCGTCACTGCGTCGGATTCGTAGTGATTCATGTCGCTGGATGCAACGATCAAAACCGGCTCCGTGTGCTGAGCGATGACACCAGCTATCGCCAGACCCAGTTGTTCAAGCACTTCCAATCGACCCGTACCCAGAGCAATGGGGACAAATCGCAATTGAGGCTGAAGCGATTGCAAGAAGGGAAGCTCGACCTCGGCTGCGTGTTCGGCGCGATGAGCTGCCATGTCTTCCTCGAGAGCAGGGAAGCTCCGTTTCAGCGCGCTCGCGAATTCATCATGAATCCCAACTTCTCCCAGCGGCGTTTCCCAGATCCCTTCGCTCATAATGGACAACGCTCGGCCCATCCCCGTGTGATTCGGGCACATCACGATGCATAGCTGTGGGATCTCAATTCGCGCAAACACGGCGCCAGCTACGTGACCCGAATACATGTAACCTGCGTGCGGAGCGATGCAGCCGATGGCGCGAATTGGTGCAGAGTCTCCGGAATCTGTTGGCTGGAGGTAAGACTGTATCTCGGCACGTAGTTCCTCTGGATCGCCCGGATAGAACCGGCCCGCTACGGCAGGATGGCGAAGAAGTGTGCTGGCCATGACCTCTCCTTTCGGCCGAGTCAGCCGGCGGAGACATGATCTGCTGGAAAGATCCTGTCTAGAGAAATCTTACATCCGGTGGAAGTGCCGCGAACGAAAATTGCGTCGTGCTCACGTGGTCGAAACATCGTGGCGTATTGCTGTTGAAAATGTGCTCGTGGATGGAATGGGAAGAGGGTAGGGATGCTGCGACTTCGCAGTGAAGGTCGCGGGCTCTCTTCACTGCTACGCTCTGGATGACAAATCAGGCGCTCAGCTTCGATTGCCGGTCGATTTATTTCCACTCAGCGCCCGATATACCGACGCGCTCTCCTCCAGGCTCAATGTCTCCGCTCGCGCCGTGGGCTTTACGTGCGCCTCCGCCAGAGCCTGCTTCAGGCCGGCTTCGGGATATCTTTCCTTCAAGTTGTTCCACAGCGTTTTGCGTTTCTGCGAGAACGACAACCGGAGAAAATCGGTAAACCCGTCGCTCGCCACACCCAACTTCTCATGTTGCGGATCGATGGTCAGCCGAAGCACGGTGGAATACACCTTAGGAGGCGGAGAGAACGCACCCGGCGGCAGCGTGAATAACTTCTCCACGCGCGCATATAGCTGGGCCGTAGCCGACAGCACTCCAAAATCGCTTCCACCCGGCTCAGCTGCAATTCGGTCGGCAACTTCCTTCTGCACCATGATGACGATGCTCTCGAAGTATTTGGAAAACTCAAACAGCCGCAACAGAATGTCAGACGTGATGTAGTAGGGAAGATTGCCGACAACTCGCACAGGTTGAGGCTTGATCTCAATGCCGGGCCGTCCCAACCCGGGTTTCGGTCCGAAAAGGGAATCGATATCGACCGCCAGTATGTCGGCTTCGATGATCTCGACATTCCTTGACATCCCGAACTTGAGGCGCAGCTGAGCTGCCAGGACCCGGTCCAGTTCGACTGCGATGAGTCGGTGTGTCCGCTTGGCCAGCATAGTTGTCAAAATGCCTTTGCCGGGCCCGATCTCGAGCACGGTGGTTTCCGACACATCGCCAAGAGCATCGACGATCTTGCGGGCCATCTCGTCGCTGGCCAGAAAATGTTGTCCCAATTTAGGCTTGATTTGCGGACGGCGCGCGGAAGCTACCTTTGGCACGTTGACCCTCAATCCTTCGGGAAGTAGACTTGCAAGTCGGTAACCGCATCATAAGCTGTTCGGACCTCGGCCCGACCTTTACTCTCATCATATCGTGCGCCGCGTACCTGCGGGCGTAAGGAGGTTCTGCGCTTATGAATATCGCATTCGCTGCTTCCGAGGGCGTCCCGTTTTCCAAGACCGGAGGGCTGGCCGACGTTGTAGGCGCCTTGCCACGCGCATTGGCTGCCCTCGGACATCAAGTCAGCGTTTATTTGCCCCGCTATCGCCAGACAAAGCTAACAGATGCAGCAACCGCCGTTCGCAGCGTGACGGTTCCTTTTGATGACGAATACCGGTTCCCATCCGTTGTGTTCGGAGGAGCGCAGGGCGGAGTCCGCTTCTACTTTGTGGAATATCCGCCTTACTTCGATCGTGACGCTCTGTATGGAACGCCCGCAGGAGATTATCCCGACAACGCGGAGCGATTCGCCCTCTTCTCCCGTGCGGTTTTGGAAGCTTCAAAGATCCTCGGAGCGCCGCAGATCTTTCATTGCCACGATTGGCAATCGGCGCTGATCCCGGTGCTGCTGCGCACCACTTACGCGGATGATCCGGCCTTTAAAGACACAGGCACGGTCTTCACTATCCACAATATGGGCTACCAGGGTCTGTTCCCACCCGAGACTCTGCCGTTGCTCATGTTGCCCTGGGATCTTTTCACCATGTCAAAGATGGAATTCTTTGGGCAGGTGAACTTCCTGAAAGGCGCGTTGACCTACTCCGACTACATAACGACGGTCAGCAAGAAATATAGCCAGGAGATTCAGACGACAGAATACGGATTCGGGCTAGAAGGTGTGCTTCGTGATCGTGCCGCAACGGTCACCGGAATTTTGAATGGCGTCGATTACGAAGAATGGAGTCCGCAGACAGATAAGTTCACTGCCGCGAAGTACTCACCTCAGGATCTTTCGGGCAAGGCCAAAGCCAAGCAGGACCTGCTCGCTGCTTTTGGCGTTGTGAATGCCGATCCGAAACTTCCGGTGATTGGGATCGTGTCGCGTTTCGCCGCGCAGAAGGGATTTGACCTGATCGCGCAAGTCGCCGACCGCCTCGCCCGCGAAGAAATGATCATTGTGGCGCTTGGCGCGGGAGACAAAGCCTACGAAGAGATGTTCCAACGCCTGAACAAGCAATTCCCCAACAAGATCGCGGTCAAAGTTGCCTATGACAATGCCATCGCCCACAAGATCGAAGCAGGCGCCGACATGTTCCTAATGCCCTCGCGCTATGAACCCTGCGGACTCAATCAGATCTACAGCCTGAAGTACGGCACCGTTCCGATCGTTCGTGCCACTGGCGGCCTTGATGACACTATCGAGCCCTGGGATGCCCGCACCGGCAAAGGCACCGGCTTCAAGTTCACCGAATACAACGGCGAGTCGTTACTCCTGACGATCAAGCAAGCCCTGCAAGCTTTCCGCGACCAGACCTCGTGGCAAGTCCTGATGCGCAACGGCATGTCAAAAGATTTTTCCTGGAACGCTTCGGCACGCGAGTATGGCAAGGTTTACGAACGAGTCAGACAGATGCGCGCCTCTGGTGGTCCGGCAGAGAAGTCGTTGGCTAGCGTGTCATCCTGAAGCGGGGGCTTGCTTTTACGGGGATGTAGCGCAACAGTCGCCGCATCTGTACTTGTCGACAAATCGAGGGCTTATGTTCCCTCAAAACGAGCGGCGCAAGGGAATTCAACGAAATCACCAACTTGTGTGACGGCGATCACGCCACGTGATGTAACGAGTTTGGATTCGATGCTTTTCTCCGAATGGCGAAACATGCGTACGCTACGACTACGCCGAGTGCGCCGTACACGGCAGCGTTGATGGGAGCGAGCAGGAAGAAGATCTGGACCGGTGACGGATCGATCGTCATTCTCACAAAGTAAAGCGGGCACAGCGCGAGCATCAGCTGCGGATTGAGATTCCATGTGTGTGGAGCGAAATAGGCGAGCAGCGCAACTCCATATGAAATCGCCGCAAAGACGCCGAGTATCTTGAGCGGTGTCGAAAACAACCGCGGATTATCTCGATCCGTGTTGCACCATTTCGCAATTTTGGAACAGGGCACCACTGCTGCGGCAATGGCGAGAATTCCGACTACCCCCAAGGCAACGACGAATATGACCCATTCGCTCTGTACGGGGAGGTCTACACCCCGCAGCAACGCATAAGGAACCGCATTCAAAAGCGATACGACTCCGCAGACGAAGAAAACGATACGAGCGGGGATCCTGATTGCGCGTGCAGACATGCGGGGCATTCTAACAGCGGAACCAAGAACCGCCGAGAGCGCCAGGAAAAGTCGCGGAGATCGCTGAGTTCGTCTCGGCGGACCCTACGGCCGTTCTCCGCGCCTCAGCGGTAAGAGTTTTCTATGGCAGCGACAAAAATGCCCGATTGCTCCTCGTGTGACTCTGTTTCTACCTGCCGAATCAGCAGTTTCTCCGAAACTGACACTGCTAAAATTCTTCCTGCATGGCTGCCGCCAACCAGCCCCGCTTCACCCGGACCATCTTCCATGTCGACATGGACGCATTCTTCGTCTCCGTGGAAGAACTGTACGATCCATCGTTGAAAGGCAAGGCGGTTGTTGTCGGCGGGCAGCGCCATGAGCGCGGCGTCGTTTCCGCTGCCTCCTACGAAGCCCGCAAGTTTGGAGTCCATTCGGCCATGCCGCTCCGTACCGCGGCCAAGCACTGCCCGCACGCGATCTTCGTCGACGGACATCCCGACCGTTATCGCGAGTGTTCCGAAAAGGTCTACAAGATACTCGGTACATTCACGCCGCAAGTCGAGATGGCATCCATCGACGAGGCGTACCTCGATATGACCGGCACCGAACGACTGCACGGGCCACCGCTCAAAGCAGCTCACAGTCTGCACCAACGGATGAAAGCCGAAACCGGATTGAACTGCTCGGTGGGCATTGGCAGTTCGCGGCTGATTGCGAAAGTTTCCTCCGGACAGGCCAAGCCCAATGGCGTCCTCTGGATCATTCCTGGCGAAGAGGCAAAGTTCCTTGCGCCGCTCGACGTCCGTGAGATCCCCGGCGTGGGCAAGGTCATGGAGACCCATCTTCACGCTCTCGGCATCAAGAAAGTCAGTGATCTCGCAAAGCTCGAAGAGGGCGAACTCGAGGATCGCTTCGGCAAGTGGGGCCTCGCTCTTGCCGGCAAAGCGCGGGGCGAAGATGCCGGAGGCTGGTTCGACTCAGAGGTTGCTGAGGATCGCGACGCGAAGTCCATCAGCCACGAGCACACCTATAACGAAGACACTGCCGATCCGGCACGGCTGGAGTCTACGCTGATGCGCTTGTCTGAGATGGTCGGACGCCGCCTTCGCGAATCCAACTTTCACGCCCGTACCGTTCAACTCAAGCTTCGCTACAAAGATTTCACCACGATCACCCGCGCACATACGCTTCCGAACCCGACGCAACTCGACACCGAAATCTTCGAGCAGATCCGAACGTTGTTCCGCAAGAATTGGCAGAAGGGAAGAGAGATCCGCCTGCTCGGAGTGCATGCGTCGCAGTTCACAACGCAGGCCGCTCAGATCGATCTGCTGGAAGGAAATCGCCAGCAGCGCTGGCAGGATGCATTAAAGGCTGCGGACAAACTGCGCGACAAGTTTGGCGAGTCGAGCGTTGGCCTCGCTTCCGGACTACGCGGGAGTTTCCGCGAGCGAACTCACGAAAATCCCGCTGGCCTTCCGGGAAAGACGAGGCCAAAAGAATAGGACGCAGAGCGGAGCCTCAGCGATCTCTGCAGCTTTTCTTGGCGCTCCCGGCGGTCTTAGGTTGCGCTGCCAGAATGCGCTGCATGTCTGGAGTCATACCGAGGATCGGTGTGCTTTCTAGCGGCTGCAAAGAGAACCCTTTACGCTGAGGTCGCGGAGAACGGCCGCAGAGTCCGCCGAGAACAACGCGTAGGGCGCGGTTCAAAACTCAGCCATCTGGTTCGGAATTCTGAACGGAAAGCCCCAATCACCAAGAATGATCCTCTAAGATTCGCCTTCTTCTTGGGTCTGAATCTGGACGAGATCCGATGTGTGGCCGACGTACCGAACATGGTTCCATCGATTCATGGAATCCCGCTCTCCACGGAACTTTCTTACCGCAGATCCCACGGCCAGCGAACTCCGCACCATATGACCCACTCGAAGCGGTCCTGCGATCCTTAAATCGCGAATCCAGTGCAGAGCGCTGCTAATGCTGCATCCACACTGGCTGCAATCGGGAGTACCTCCGAACACACAGGGCTCGACATTAGTTCGCAGATCTGCAGAAATATTCAGCGACATCCTCGAAAACAGGCAGTCATCAGGATTCTTTGGTGGTTTCACAAATGCCCGCGCCACACCTTCCGGCAGCAGCAACTTTGGATACGACTTTCGAAGCCTGGGCAATTCGAGCGCGATTCGCTCACGGTCCTCCGCCGAGAGTTTTTCCGGGCTTTCTTCACCCATTTGAGGGCTGTAAAGGCTGACCCAGATGTGATCCACTTCGTCACGCGCATTCCAGAATGCGAGGTATTCCTCGAGATAGGAGGGACGGGTCAGCATCGGCCTCGTGATTACCCAGTGCACATTGATCGAGCGGCCCGCGATATTTTTCAGAATCCTTTCATACGTAGCCGGTTTTCGCCGCTCATCGTGGTGTTCCGGCAGGCCATCGACTGAAACGGCGACGCGCAGCCGTGGAATCTGCATCCACTCGTCGGGAATGGCGACGACTCCGCTCGTCACCACCATGGTGAACACGCCCATCTCGCTGAGGATGGGAAGGATCCTCGACAGCTCGCGATGGCGCACCATCGGTTCGCCGCCGACGAGCGACACATGCATTGGCTTATGCTTCTGAACCAAATCCACCACTCCGTGGACCAGTGCA
This sequence comes from Candidatus Sulfotelmatobacter sp., assembly GCA_035264195.1. GTDB lineage: Bacteria > Acidobacteriota > Terriglobia > Terriglobales > Acidobacteriaceae > Sulfotelmatobacter. The sequence goes on from DATFQQ010000069.1 coordinate 13,430, forward strand.
TCACCACGAAAGTCGCTCAACTCGCGCAGGGTCGTTTCGCCTCCAAGGTGGCTATCGCCATACGCATAACATCCCGGACAACTCAACGGACACTCGCGCGTAATCTCAATCGACATCATCGGAATATAGCCGTTGAGCACACGCCAACCCGCTCGTGCAATATAGCTTGGGATAATACTTCCAGGCTTCACGGACGACATATACGGCTTTTGATGCGCGACACTTCGAGCAGGTTACCCAATTGTGAATGCAGCCGCCGATCGTCCGCAGATGCCTAGTGTTGTAGCAAAATCTTGACGCTTTACGTTTGACCCACTTAAGATTCCCATTTCCTTCCCCGACACTTGGTTTCTTAGGAGCGCCAACATGCGCCGTTTGACGTTTGTGGCCGTACTGTTTTTCTGTGCAGTTGCATTTCTCAACGCTGCGCCGTCGGATCCTCTTCTTCTTCGCTTTCCCACGATCAACAAGACGCACATCGTGTTCAACTATGCCGGAGACCTGTGGATCGTTTCCCGCGAGGGCGGAGAGGCCCATCGGCTTACGTCAGGCGTAGGAACCGAGTCTCTTCCGTTCTTTTCGCCTGACGGCTCCACAGTCGCGTTTACTGGCGAGTACGACGGCAATCGCGACGTCTATGCCGTTCCGGCGGCGGGAGGCGTGCCGCGGCGACTGACATATCATCCCTCCGATGAGTTTGTTGGTGGATGGACACCTGACGGGAAAAAGATATTCTTCACGTCGTGGGGC
>DATFQQ010000070.1:0-16000 GCA_035264195.1 Candidatus Sulfotelmatobacter sp.
CAAATCGATCTGCGTAAACTCCGGCTGCCGGTCGGCGCGCAAGTCTTCGTCGCGGAAGCAACGCACGATCTGGAAATACCGGTCGAACCCCGAAATCATCAGGATCTGCTTAAACATCTGCGGCGACTGCGGCAGCGCATAGAACGTCCCGGGCTGCACACGGCTGGGCACCAGGTAGTCGCGCGCGCCCTCGGGCGTCGACCGCGTCATAAACGGCGTCTCAATCTCAAAGAATCCCTGCGTAGACAAATAATCGCGGATCGCCTTTGCCACGTTATGCCGCGTCTCGATGTTGAACTGCATCACATCGCGCCGCAGGTCGAGATAGCGATACTTCAGCCGCGTCTCTTCGTTGGTCAGCGCCGTATCCGACGGCAAGAACGGCGGCAGCTTCGACTCGTTGAGAATCCGAATATCATCGGCGACCAGTTCCACCTCGCCGGTGGGCATATTCGGGTTGATCGTATTGGCGTCGCGCAATTTGACCATGCCAATCGCGGCGACGACGTATTCATTCCGAAGCGTTTCCGCCTTTTCGTGAACGGCAGCGTTCCGGTCGGCGTTAACCACAACCTGCATAACTCCGGTACGGTCGCGCAGATCGATAAACAGCAGGCTGCCATGGTCGCGGCGCTTGTTCACCCACCCCATCAGAACAGCTTTCTTGCCGGCGTCAGACGCGCGCGGCTTCCCGCACATGTGGGTGCGTTGTAAATCTCCCAAAAAGTCGAGCAAAGTGTGTCCTTACTGTGAGATTGCGGCAATGAGCCGAGCCCATGATTATAAATGGTTTCCGGCATCTGACTCAGGGGTTTGAGCCGTTCCTAGCGTTCTCTGCGGCATTTCCTTAGCGATCTCTGCGGTTTAAAGCTTTTACCGCCGAGTCCACTGAGAAAATGCCGCAGAGAACGCCGAGAAATCCGAGTAAACAGACTCTTTGTCGATGCCCTTCCGGCTATACCAAAGCCCCTTCCCGCATCTAGTATTAAGAAATGTCTTTCGCAGGGCCGATCTCCGGGATGGCGCAATCCGAGCCTCTGCCGCGTCTTCTCGTCGAGTTGCCTTCCCGGCCTGCCGTCTTTATCAGTAATTTGCGGGACCATCTCTTCCCACGGCGCCTCGCCCCACTGGAGCTTCGTTCGGCGCCCGGCGAATTCTGGCCCGATGTTTTCGTAAACCGCCCTTTGCCCTGGAGCAGATTCTTCCAATCCACCATTTATCACGGAATCGCCGCAGCCATCCTCGTCGGCTTGGGCCATCTCTTCGCGATGCAGCCTCGGATAGTGGTGGTACAGCCCACGTTTGATCATTCGCAGGTGGTCTACTATCAGGCCGCAGAGTATTTGCCCCCGCTGGATACTCGTCCCCAATCACCCTCGCCCGCTGTGAAGGCAGACCCAGAGTTCTCTAAACAGCCGATTATTTCTGTGCCTCCCGAGGCCGACAATCCTGAGCAGACCATTGTCGCTCCGCCCAAGATCAGGCTGAAACGAAACATTGCCCTTCCGAACGTTGTGGCTTGGGCCGACACGGCTCAAAAGCCGCAGCTGGCCATCCCCGATTCTCCGCTGACCCCGGCGGCCGACATCACCCGCCTCGCGCCCAAGCTCGACAGTTCTGTAGTCGCTCCGTCCCCGGACGCCGCACGGTTGGCTCACCGCAGAAATTCACCCGAGTTGCAGAACAGCGTCGTGGCCCCGCCGCCGGATCTTCAAGCGTCAAACGCACATGCAGCAATACCGGGACTTCAACCGGAGTTGATCGCTCCGCCACCAGCCGTTGACACTGCCTCAGTGCGTCGGTTGGGAGACATGAACATTGCGCCAAGTTCCGTGATCGCGCCGGCTCCTCAACTCCCGGTTGCTGCCCAAAGAACGCTTCCCGGCGGAGGACTGACCGCTTCTGCCGCACAACAGGTTATCGCTCCACCGCCCTCGCTGGCCGCATCAGGGTCAGCGGCGGGCGCGTCCGCAGGGTCTCCCGGCCGTCTCATTGCGCTGAATCTACATCCAACGGTTGGCGCACCGCCGGATCCGCCAGCCGGCAACCGCCGTGGCTCGTTTGCTGCTACCCCCGAGGGACGTTCGGGTGCATCTGGTTCTCCCGGCTCGGCAGGAGGGAATACAACTTCGGGTGCGGGATCGCATGGCAGCGCTCCGACTGGCAGCGGTACTTCTTCGGGCGCAAAGACGAATCTTCCCTCTGGACTCTACGTCGGAACGCCTCCAGCCAAGCCGGCGGCGACCGCGGGTGATCCGGCAGCCAAACCCTCTGTCGACTCAGTGAATCCCAATCTCATTGCCAGCGTTCGACCGCCCCGCGTAACCTCAGCCCGTCCCATGCAACCGGACAGTTCGGCTAAACTCACCGAGCCCGAGCGTGCGCTCTTTAACGGACGGAAGTTCTATTCCGTCACGCTCAATATGCCCAACCTGAATTCCGGCGGAGGCAGCTGGGTCATTCGCTTTGCCGAACTCAATCACGAGTCAACTCCTCACGATGCGAATGCCCCCGCCCCGGACCTCTCGCAGCCGATGGCGACCCGCAAGGTAGACCCGGCGTATCCGTTGCAACTGATGCGTCAGAATGTAACGGGAACGGTGATCCTCTACGCGGTCATTCACGCCGATGGCAGTGTCGGAAACGTGCGAGTTTTGCGTGGAGTCGACGAACGTCTAGATCACTTCGCCAGCGATGCGGTCGCTCAATGGAAGTTCGATCCCGCAACAAAGAACGGCGTGCCAGTCGAGGTCGAAGCGACGTTCCAGATTCCCTTCAAGCCCACCAGGTTCGGAACAAACTTTTAGTGCAGCTTAGCGGTTGGTGCAATCTAAAACGGTTGTCATGCAGAGCGGAGCCGGAGTGTAGCGAAGCGGAACTCCGGCGCAGTCGAAGCATCCCTACCAGGAACCACCGCCGGTGGCACTCCTCACTCGAAATGACAGTCGCAGTAAGGTGAAGAGGTTACAGTTCTCAAGAACACCCTAGCCGTTCGCGCCCTTGCGGCGTTCCAACGCCGCGTAGATTCCCTGGTCCGTGCACACTTCGTAGTACGACCGATTCGTCCATCCCTTGATGGAAAAGTCTGTCGCATCGATGCGCGGAATCCGGCTCTCGCGCACAACAATCTTTCGGAAAATATCTCGATCGACCGGCACCATCGCGGTGAACATCTTGTACTCGCCTTTATCCGAAGAAGCCAGCGCTGCCGGCAATTTCACCTTCAGCGGTTCGAGCGTGATCTCCTGCTGCATTTTCTTGTATGCGGCTTCGTTCATCCGGATGCCGCCCAGATTGTAGTTAAGGATCACGTCCTCCGGATTTCCGTTCTCATCCAGTTCTGCGGACTGGAACGCGTACACGTGAAACGGGCCCGCCACCGGCTCCATGATCTTCCTCACGCGCTTGTTGCATGAAGAGAGACGGTCACTCTCATTCAGCGCTTCAGAAATCATGATCTGATGCTCGCCATCCATCAGATAGAGAGGCGCCGACTCCTGCAGAGTAATGCCCAATCCGAGTTCCAGTTGCAGCATCCCGGAACGCTGCATCAGTTCGTTGTATCCGCGAACGATTTCGATGATCTCGCGCGCCAAAACGCACATCCGGCTCACGGCGAGTCCCGGCTCCCCTTCGCGCTCAAGGATCGCGAGAATGATGGCATCGCCTTCGAGGAACACCTTCTGCGCGCCATATTTCTCAAGCAACTTATTTACCGGATCATAGAAATTCAGGCTGAAGTACGACGCCGGATTCAGGCCCTTTTCCATCATCGTGCGCGTCAGCCGTGTCGAGTCGCGTACGTCCGCCTTGAGAACCACGTGACGAAGCACGCGGTCGGAACTGGTCTCACCTTGTTCTTCCGGAAGCAGAAACTCATAGAGCGTGCCATTGACGCGCGAGAGTTCCTGCAATCTCTCGTTGCCGACGAGATTGACTGAGTCGAGCGCGGCGTTGAGTGTCTCAAGCCGCCGCAAGTCGCGGTGGTAGTGAAAGAAGTCAGCCAGGAATCGAGCGGCGACTTTGGATCGCTCCGAACCCCGGCAGCTCGCCACCTTCGAAACCGCCGCATACAGGCTATTCGGCGTAACCTTGCCGCCCTCCTGGATCATGCGCTCGACTCGGTCGCAATCCGTGCGGTCGATAAGCGCATTCTTCAGCTGCTGCGGATTGATCCGCGGTGCGTACTCGCTGAGCAGCGGCACGACGTAGTACGAAGCAATTACGTTCTCCATCACCCGCTCGTCTTCGAGCAGGCGTACCCAACGTCCCAGACGTTCCTCCTGAGCCTCTCCGTCGTCGGAGTCTTCCGGGGTGCCCGTGCCCACCAACTCCCGGGCATTGTCAGGGACGTTCATCCAGGAATCAATCGTCTCAGCGGTGGTTTCATCACCATAGAGCGACCGTAAGAAGCCGGAAGCGATCTCCCGCATGCGTCCGTAGCGGTCGGGATCGCGGTCCCAGTTGCCCAGCATCACGTAATGCTCGGCGCAGAGGTAATCATCGCGGCCATCTTCGGAGAAAAGCAGCCGGTTCATGAACAGCGGATACGTGAAATAGCTCCCGGCGCTCGTCTCTTCACCAAAAAGTGACCGCCGGGTACGAGCTAGAGTGCTTTTTTCGACCTCGCGCAGCGTCTCAAAAATCTCCTGCCCCGCCTTGCGCAAGATGATCTTCTTCCGCATCTGAAACACCGCCATCTTCTCGCGGTATTCATGCGCTCTTTGCGCGCGGTTGTTGTCGTAGTTCTTCAGCAGAACGCGGCAACGCTCCACCACTTGCGCAAACTGATGGTTCATCTCCGTGCGCAGGAACTTGGTCACAGCCAGCCTCGCCAGCAGATCAACCGAGAGCTTGAATTCCTTTTTCGCCCGATTCAGCGATGCGACTTGCAGCTCAGCCAAGGCCGACTTCCACCCACCCGGATCTAATTTCGGCTTCGCCGGCTTTCCCGCCTGCGCTCGCAGCCACGATGGAGCTTGCGACGTCGATTGTGGAGCTTCCGCTCCGAGCAATCCTTCGAGCTCACCATGCCGCGCAATCAACCGGGCAATCTGCGCGCGCGCCAGCTCAACGAAACGCGGGCTGAGCACAACATCGTGACGGAGATTGTCGACGCCCACCATCAAACCTTCGAGCGAAACGTATGGCGTCGAGGCAGAAAGATTCGGCAGCGCCGGTTTGTCCGACGACCCTCCGAGACGAAAAATGGGAATTCTCGGCATCCTTGGCAGGATTCGGTTCGGAAGTTGCTGATTACAAAACTAAATACGAGGCTAGCAGGCCTGGAACGACGGCGAAAGTTACCTAGGTTACGGCCTAACCTTTGTGTGCTCTGTTCGCGAGATGGAGTGCCTGCGGATCGATCGCCGAGACGTAACTTCCGTAAGCTGCGATCCCACGCCGCTCGTAATTATCCTCGATTCAAATGGTTAGGTTGATTGCAATTCTCGCGATCCTCACTACGCCCGCTTTCTCTCAGCAAAACGTCGCCCTCGCGCAACACGAAAAGCCGCACATGGGCGAACCAGATCTCCCTGTCGTTGTCGATCACGCTTGCCCCTTCGAAGGATGCACGTTCCGCGAGTGGTCGGTCGAGAAAGACTCGATCGTCTACTCAAGTTGGCAGGAGAATCGAACGCAAGTTGGCACGTTAAAGACGGGTGAGAAGGTGCAAGGCATCACCGGCGTCTATATCACTCGCCAGCCGGACCGTTTTCTGGTCACTCAGCCGATTCCGCCGCTGTCTCTCAAAGTCGGTGACGTCGTGCTGCAATACGGCGAGTGGGGAGAAGGCGCAGCTGATCTGTGGGCCGACGGTCAGTGGTACAAAAGCTTCGATTGGGGTTCGACCGACGATGGCCACCTCATCCTCACCGACGAGAATCTGCACCTTGTGCGTCGCGGAATCAAAGAATGGTGGGTACAAGTGAAGCGAGCCGACGGCCAGACTTGCTGGGCAATCGTCGGCGATAATTTTGGAAACATGGATCAACTCGGCGACGCACCGGAAGAAAAAAGTCAGTCGTTATCCTCCGAAGCAGTCGAAGTTCCGGAGCCTGAACTCCCGGTGCTCACGGAAGACGTCTGCCCGGGCAAAAACCATACAATTGCCCACTGGAAAATCGCGAAAGAAGCTCCGATGTACAACTCCTGGGTGAGTGATCGCTCTCAGGTCGGTCCCACGATGTGGATCGGCCAAGAGGTGACGATCATCGGCAGCATGTATGTCGTCTACGAGCCGGACCGCGTTCTTGTCACCAAACCGATCGCCGATCTTTCCCTAAAGACCGACGATGTGCTCCTTCGCTATGCCTACTACTCCGAAGGTATTGCCGATGTCTGGGCCAAGGGAGTCTGGCACAAGCGATACTATCTGTCGGCCACGGAGGCGAAGGGCGGGGGATGCCAGAGCGACTGCAATTCCGTTGTGATCAAGAACGGCGTCAAGGAGTGGTGGGTCCAGATCACTAACAGCAGCGGAAATACCGGGTGGGTGATGTCCTTGCGGCTAAATCATGACGATTTCTGGGACGACGGCAACTTCGCAAATCTCTGCGGCGACTAGATTCTTTCAGTCCTACTGCTGGCTCTTCACCCGCGCAGCCTCAAACTCATCGCCCTTCTGCCAGCCAATCAGTTTGCTCAGACTCGAGGCTTCCCATCCGAGCGCAAATCCGAATCGCGCCATCGCCGCGTCACCCACAAAATCCATGTTCGGACGGTACTCGTCGCTCGGCTGGTGATAATGCTTCTCCACATAGTCGCGCTCCTGATCGACGCCCCACGAGTCCGGATGCCCCTTGTACTTCGTCCCTTCATTAATCGAGAACGAAGGAATGCCCACGCGCGCCAGGCTGAAGTGATCGGAGCGGTAGAAGTGGCCCGCTTCCGGACGCGCGTCGGGGCGAATTGTCAGCCGGAAGTCCTTCGCCATCGCCTCGACCACCGGATAAAACGTCGTCCGCTCCGCCCCAGCAACCTGCACTTCTTCGGGTGCGCCAAGCGGCTTCACGTCGTCATAGTTCAGATCGAGCGAGATCTTTCCGGCGGCCAGCGGAGGATGTTTTCCGAGATACTCCGATCCGAGCAATCCCTGCTCTTCTGCAGTCACAGCAGCGAACAGGATCGACCGCCGCGGCTTCGCTGCTGAAGCTCCGAAGGCACGCGCCACTTCCAGCAGAATGCCGCATCCGGTCGCATTGTCATCCGCACCATTGAAAATATTGTCACCGGGCATGTCCGGACGAATGCCGAAATGATCGTAGTGCGCCGTATACATCACCGCCTCATCCGACACGCGCTTATCGTTGCCGGGCAGTACCGCCACCACGTTATTCGATTCGAAATTCCGCACCTTACTGACCATATGCGCCTTCAGCCGAGCACCCAGATTCACCGGACGAAAATCGCGCGACTGTGCCACCGTCATCATCTTGTCGAGATTCATTCCCGAGGCCGCCGCCAGCCGCGTCGCCACATCCAGATGGATCCACGATGCCACTTTCAGCCCGGGACCTTCCACCTTGAGAAACGACTTCTCACCAGAATTCGAATTCCGCACCACTTCCCACGGATAGCTCGCCATCTGCGACTGATGAATCAGCAGCACGCCCACGGCGCCTTTGCGCAGCCCTTCTTCATATTTGTAGGTCCAACGCCCGTAGTATGTGAGTGCCTTGCCTTTGAAGAATTTCGGATCATCCGAAGGCGGCTCATTCACCAGCATCAACAGAACTTTTCCCCGAACATCCACGCCCTTGTAGTCATCCCAGTTGTACTCGGGTGCCTCGATCCCGTATCCGACAAACACCACGTCCGCGTCGATGTCCGATTCCGCCTGCTGCGTCTGGTCGTAAGCGACGTACTCATCCAGCGGCTTCAGATTCATGGTCTCGCCCTGCTTGGGAATCAGCGAGAACCGAGTTTCCGGCAGAGTCGTGATTCCGACCAACGGCACACGCTGCATGTAGGTTCCATGATCCCCGGCAGGCTTCAGTCCATATTCGGCAAATTGCGTTGCGATGTATTCCGCGGCTAGGTCGCCGCCGCGTTGTCCCGTACCCCGGCCTTCCAACAGATCGTGCGAGAGATAGCGCACATGCCAGCGAATATGTTCTGGATTAATCGTCTCCAGCGCGGCAAAGGCCGCCCCCGGCAGCCGGACAGAAGGAGCCTTCGCCCCGCCTCCGCCCGATCCTCCATCGGCCCAGACCAACAAGCCCGCACACACGATTAGACACACCACGACAAATCTAGCCATTCGCTGCATGATTACGCTCTTCCCCCAACGAAGCGGCGTCCGCCGGAAGGTAGGATTTTGAGAGTTCTGATTGATTGTAAAGGACGCAATAGCCAACGGTTATAGGGGAATTTAGCCGTTACCTCGCACGGGAGTGCACCCACCATTGGAACAATGTTGCTCTAGGGCAAATCCAGAAGCCCTGTGGTCCTCTGTGCCCCCTGTGGTGAGTATTCTTAGAAGCCGCCAGACCGGCGGCTAATTCTTAGACCCTCAACCAGCCCGGAAGTCCCGCACATCCTCCCCAGCCACGAAAACTTGCGCCGGGGTAATCTTTCCAGCCTCCGCCATCTTGCGGTTGATCTGCTCAAAATCGGCCTTCACCCAGCCCACGCTTGAGACCTCGATTTCACCATCTTGCGCGATCCAAAACACGCTTGGAACGTTCGTCAATCCGTAGGCATTCGATACCGGGTACTTCCTGGTGTCATCGAGCAGAATGGGGAACGTCACCCCGAATTCCTTGCTGAAGGCCGCCGTCTCCTTCGCATCATTCTGCGAAACACCAACCAATTTCACGCCACTGTCCTTGTAAGCCTTGTGCAGCCTCTCGAAGAACGGAAAGGCGTACTGGCACGTCGGACAAGAAACTTTGAAAAACGCCAGAACGACAGGCCCGTTCGCGAGTTCGCCCGCAAGAGAAAACTGCTTGTCATCGGATGTCTTCATTTCAAATTCCGGAGCCTTCGCTCCTGTTGCCAGCGCTGTCATGGTCGATCCCCTAAGTTCGAGTGTAAGTCCCCTGCGGATGGGAGACTTGCATGATCAGGTCTCCCTTATTTCTGTACGATTTTAGATGACACAAAATCTCCGGAAGATTTTAAAAGAGGCATCTAGACTGACATTCTCAAACCAGTTCGGCCATTCGCAGAATCTTCCGCGCCAGACCCGTCAGCGCAACTCGCCCTAACTTCTCTCTGGCAACCCATTGCCCTCGCGACTCCTCGGGAGCCGGGACTCGCCAGACCCGAACTGCATAATCCGTCACCGTGATCGAATGGCGCAGAACAAAGGCTGGATCTGATCGACGCTTAGGCCGCGAAATCTGCGGCAACTCCCACATCGCCGCCATCAAGGATTCGTCTCGCGCGCGTTGCACGAGAAAGACGTCCTCCCCACGACAGGCGAAAGCGTAATCGATCTCGCGCTTCTTCTGCGGGACCGCCTTCGGGCCTACCAGCAACTCACCCCGCGTCAGACACAGCTCCACCACCGGACACGTCACGCACGCCGGCGCTCGCGGCGTACACACCGTTGCCCCCAACTCCATCATCGCCTGGTTGAAATCTCCCGGCCGTTCGCGATCCAGAAAATTCTCGGCAGACTCCCAGAGTTGTTCGCCAGTAATCTGTTCTCCGGAGATCCGCTGTAGCACCCGTTCGACATTTCCATCGACAACCGCAACCGGCTCTCCGAACGCGATGCTGGCAATCGCCGCCGCGGTATAACGCCCAATCCCGGGAAACTCGCGCCACCCTTCGGCAGTTTCAGGAAATTTTCCCCCAAGCTCGCGGGCAACCACCTTCGCGGCAGCATGAAGCATACGCGCGCGCCGGTAATAACCCAGTCCGCTCCAAGCCGCTAACACCGAGGGTTCCCGCGCCGCGGCCAACTTCTTCACCGTCGGAAACCTCCGCAAAAACTCGCGATAGTGCTCAATCACCGCCGCCACGCGAGTCTGCTGCAGCATGATCTCCGAAACCCATACCCGGTACGGATCGCGATCTTTCCTCCAGGGCAGATCGCGGGCATTCGCGTCGTACCACCCAAGCAGATGTCGCCGAAATGCCTGTATGCGAATTTCGTCGTGAGACCGGGATTGGTGTGCGCTCATCAGGCGAAGTCTTGCATTCTATCGCAAACCAAGAGTCGGCCTCCCGGCAATGCTCACATCCTCAAGATGTCCGGAACCAGCACAATCAGCCGTCTCTGCCATTGACCGGTCCGTCGTGGCACGAAATAATAAGCGTGCCTGGCATCCCCTATATCGCGTGAACGATTTCACGCACTATCATCGCGAGGAGTACGATGAACGACTTCAACCGCAAGGTGGAAGACGCTTCGGCGCGCATCAGTCAAACTGTCAACGATGCCGTCGAGCGCCTGGAGAAAGAAATCCCGGAGATCATCAAGTATCTGAACGACGAAGTCGTTCCCGCAGCGCGTTTGCACTCAACCCGCGCCTTGCGCACGGCATCAGAAAAGCTGGCCCAGTTCGCCGACTACATGGAAAAGCACCCGAACCAGCCCAAGTAGAAGTCGCAGTCTTTGGTCCCCAGAATTTAGGCGCTTCCTTCGTCAGTGTGCCTATGCTCCTGATCGTCCTGATCGCGATTCTGTTTCTAAGCTCCTGCGGCCATCCTAAGCAGGCTCGCGTTGCTGTTCCTCCACCTCCACCATCGCAGGCAACGACGCCAGAGCCTTCCGAAGCGACTACAGTGAAGCCGTCAACCACAGAAGGCACAGCACCAACGGCGTCCGAAGAGGCAGCCGACCTCGCCGAGCCGACCATTCCGCTGGACGCCCGACCGATCTCAACCGAAACCGGTTTCGCCAGTTGGTACGGCCCTCCTTATCACAATCGCCGCGGATCGAACGGCGAGGTCTACAACATGCACGCCATGACGGCAGCTCATCGCACTCTTCCTCTTGGCTCGATCGCGCGCGTCACGAATCTCAAGACCGGACACACGGCATTGGTCCGTATCACCGACCGCGGTCCATTCATCCCCGGCCGCATCATCGACCTCTCCCTCGCCGCCGCGCACAAACTCGATGTATGGCAGCCTGGTACTGCTCAGGTCAAAGTTGAATTGATGGAGTCCGGCGCCAGTCCCGGATCGCCCGGCAAGTGGGCCGTTCAAATCGGCGGCTTCCCCGACCAGGAAGTCGCATCGAAGCTCGCCGATCATCTCACCCGCCGCTATCACACGGCGAAGGTGCTTCGTTTCGCCAGTCCTGCCGGTGACTGGTGGATCCGTGTCCGCGTCCTCGACGACGATCAAGATCGCGCGCAAAAACTCGCCGCAGAAACCAAGACTCCGGAAGGTGCGGTCTTCGTGGTCCGCCTCGATTAGAGTTGTTTAGGAAATAGTGGGACTCTTATCAATGTCACCCAGAACCGTGTCATGTTGCGCGGAGCCGGAGTGCAGCGAAGCGGAACTCTGGCGGAGTCGAAACATCCTACCCTAGATGGATTTAGGAATTGCTTTATATCTTTCCGCTTTGTCATCCTGATGGCGCCGTTTCTTGGCGCCGGAGGACCTATGCAACTCCGCCTGCAGCGCTCATGTGGCCGGAGATTGCAAAGGTTCTTCGGCCTGCAAAAAGCGCAGGCCATCATGATCACACGGCGGGGATCGCATCAAATGCGAAAATGCTCGGAAAAACTGCTGCGCATAGCGAGTCACCGCAGCAAATGACAGTGGCGAGCGATGGGCTTGGACTACACCAATCCAAACTGCCATAGCGGCTCCTGACAAACGCATTACGCCAATGCTATCTTTCGGTCAGGGCAATCTATGACCGACCCGAACTGCCTCTTCTGCCGCATTGTCCGCGGTGAGATTCCTTCGAAGAAAGTCCACGAGGATGAGCACGTCTTCGCCTTCGAAGACATCCGTCCCCAGGCCCCGACGCACATACTAGTCATTCCGAAGCGTCATTTCGCCGGATTGAAAGAGGCTGAAGCCGCCGATGCTGAGATTATCGGTCGCTGTCATCTCGCCGCCGCTCAGATCGCGCGCCAGCGCAAAATCGAGCACGGATATCGCACCGTCTTGAACGTAGGCCCAGGCGCGGGCCAGTCGGTGTTCCACCTGCACGTTCACCTGCTAGGCGGACGCCCGCTCAGTTGGCCTCCCGGCTAAACCGGTTAGGAAAACCACTCAGAGCAGTGTCATGTTGAGCGCAGCCGGAGTGCAGCGAAGCGGAACTCCGGCGGAGTCGAAACATCCCTACCCCTAAAACACTGCTGGAGCTAGGGACTCCTCGCTGAGCTCATGATTACAGTTGCAGAGCACGGGCTTGGACGACACCAATTTCTAAACAGCCCAAAAGCAAAGGGCGGACATTTTGTCCGCCGTTAGCTCAAATCTGACTTGTCTCTACTGCACCATCGGCTCCGCGTCCTCCGGAGCCCCATGCCGCCGCAGCAACTGCGGCAGGTTCTGCGAGAACGCCGATCGCGGCAGCACCATATCGCACCCGACTTCATGTGCCTTCTGCTTCAGGTCGCCCTGCACATGCGATAAGAATCCGATGATCGACGTTCCCTTCTTCAGCTTGCTCTTGAGCTTCGGGATCAGCGTCAGTGGTTTCACGCCCGCATTGTTCAGGTCGAAGATTATCAGCGACGGCTTCTCTTCGCCATTCTGCTGCATCTTCTCCATCAAATCCTTATCGCTCTTCACGAACTCAACCTTGACGTTGAGTTTGCGCGCAGTTTCCTGAATCTTCGCCATGAAGAAAAGGTCTTCGATAAACGCGAAGATACGGGAATTCGCATCTTCAGTCGCCGGAAGCGGCTCCGGTTCGGGCTGCGGATACTGCGTCGAGAACCCCGGCCGGGGACGTCCACCCTTGTGGCCATTATTGTTGCCCCCGAGCGCCGCCCGGTAACTGTGATCCATTGGCGCTGTGTAAATGCCGTCTTTGTTTTCGCGGCTCATCCCTTGTCCCGGGCGATGACCGCGCTGATGATGTTGCCGGCGACCGCGCCGCCGCCTTCTTCCTCCGCCACCGGAGTTTTTTCCTGGTCCTGCGTTCATAGTCCTCTCAAATCGTGCACACAAACTGCAAAACTTTTACAAAATCTCTAAATGCTCACGAAGCACAAACCCCATGCGCACAAGGCACACTCCTGGCTCACACACTCCACTGAGTCTCTGCGCCGTGCGGGTTGCTACGGAACACCACTATGGAACGAACCCCAACTCTGAAACGAACTGCTCTTCGCGTATGAAAAAACTATTCAGCTTCAATTTTCCGTGTATCGGATCCGTAAGGCGCCGCCTCGGAATGGCTGGCGCAGAAGGCTCTCGCGGGAACGATGCCTAAATGAGAACACCTTTATGGTACTCGTCCTTGTCCCGCAGCGCAAGGCCCGTTCCGGCGGCTTTTGCACAGTAGGCCATGCACAACAGAAACAGCCCGCCAGAGCCCTACTCCCCCGCCGAAATCTCTCGGCCCCATTGCTGAGCCTGCCAGTAGTATCCGGCAACCTGGTCCACATCCAGATGCAAGCCGGCGCTCAGCTCGGCGGCAGGCTTCCATTCTCCACTCTCATGCGCCAGCATCAACTGATACACCGGACGCAAAGCGCTCGGTTTACCCAACAGCACCGCTTTGGTCTCATGATCGAGCGAGATCCGCTCCAGCACCGATTCCATCGGCATCTCGAGCATTACATCGATTAAAGATAATAACCCCAGCAGAAACAAATCGGACTCTCGTGCTCTACGCTCGGGGCGAGCAACTCTCCGAAGCGTCCCCGCACCAGCGCCGAGAGCACGAGATCGCTGGTCTTATCCTGGCCTGCGCCGACCGCAGCAACCAGCCGTACCCACCGCCGCACATCGTGCTCGCCCAGGAGCGAAAGAGCATGTTTCACCGAGTGAATCTCACGGCTGAAACTGAACATGGCCGAGTTCAAGTACCGCAACAGCCGATAACACACTGACGCTTCCGCCTTGATAAGCTTTTCCAGTTCGGGGATATCGAGTTCCGGGCGCGATACTTCCTGCAGCATTCTGAGATAGTGCAGCCGGTGCGCGGGCATATCGCGCGTGCTCAACATCTCCGGCCGCCGGAAAAAATAGCCCTGAAAATACACGAACCCCTGATCGCGCGCCCGCAAAAATTCCGCGTGAGTCTCGATTTTCTCCGCCAGCATCCGGCAATGGCGCGATGCAAATTGTTCGATCAGCTCCGCTTGCTGCTCTTCGGTCGTCAGCTGCATTTCGACCTTGATGATGTCGGCGATCTTCGCCAGCGGCTCCCGCGGATCGCCGGCAACATAGTCATCAACCGCGATCATGTATCCCTGTTGTTTGAGCTTCTGGCAAGCCTCAAGAACGTCCGGATCAGCCGGAACCGACTCTAGAATTTCTACGATTGTCAGGTTCGGCGGCAGCAGTGTCACCAGACCTTTGATCAGCGTATCGCGCGTGCAGTTCACAAACGCATGCCGGCCGTCACACAACACGTCCAGTCCCAGGAGTAGAGAGCTGTCCAGGGTCGATCGAGAAGCCTCATCCCTGTCTCCGCTGAAGCAATTCTCAATTCCGTTGCGGAACAGCAACTCGTACCCGAAGACCTTCTCGTCGCGGTCGAAGATCGGCTGCCGCGCCACATAGCGCAACGAAGGTGCGCCCCTCGCACCCGCAACACCTAGCCCTGAAGAGACATTTCCCACAGAATCTAATATCGGCGACAAAGCGCAAAGGGTGAAATTCGAAAGTATGAGCCCTTGTCGAGATAAGACTCTTCTGAGAAAAGGGACTCTGCCG
This sequence comes from Candidatus Sulfotelmatobacter sp., assembly GCA_035264195.1. GTDB lineage: Bacteria > Acidobacteriota > Terriglobia > Terriglobales > Acidobacteriaceae > Sulfotelmatobacter. The sequence continues at coordinate 14,812 of DATFQQ010000070.1, forward strand.
TTGCATCGAGTCTTCCCGCACCATTGGCCTCATGCCCCTATAATGTTCCGGCCCAGACTATGCCAGATTCCCCGCATTCCATTCCGGACGCATCTGCCATCAGCTCCGGGATGCAGCGTCAACTCGAAATCTATCAACTCGGTTTAGCCGGTAAGAAACTCTCGGTTCCCATTCCGGTTTCGCAACTCGAGAAAAAAGCTGCTGAGACTCTTACCCCGCAGGCCTATGACTACATCTCCGGCAGCGCCTCCGGCGAGCGTACCGCTCGTGCCAATCTCGAAGCTTTCGACCACTGGCGCATCGTTCCAAGAATGCTACGCGACGTTTCCCATCGCGACCTCTCGGTCGAATTACTCGGCGCGAGGCTGCCAGTTCCCGTTTTGCTTGGCCCCGTCGGAGTGCAAAGCATCATTCACCAGGAGGCCGAATTCGCCGCCGCCCGCGCGGCCGCATCGCTTGGCGTCCCGTTTGTCTTGAGCACAGTCTCCTCGCGGCCCATCGAAGAGGTTGCCCGGTCCATGGGCCCGGCCCAGCGCTGGTTTCAGCTGTATTGGGGAAAGGATCACGAGCTGACTGCGAACTTCCTGAAGCGAGCAGAAGACTCGGGTTACAGCGCGTTAGTCGTAACTCTGGATACCTCGATGCTCGGCTGGCGCGAACGCGATCTGCAGCATCCCTATCTTCCCTTTATTCTCGGCGACGGACTCGCCAACTATTTCACCGACCCGGTGTTCTGCTCGCGGCTCGAAAAGCCACCCGAAGCCGATCCTGCCGCAGCAATTCGACTGTGGGCAAGTCTCTACTCGAACACTGCCCTCACATGGAAGGACCTTTCCTGGCTTCGAAATCAAACGCGTTTGCCGATCGTGCTCAAGGGTATTCTCCATCCCGAAGACGCACGACTCGCGCTGGACCACGGTTCCGACGCCATCATCGTCTCCAACCACGGAGGCCGCCAGGTCGATGGAGCCGTTGCGGCACTCGATGCCCTGCCCCCCATCGTCGACGCAATTCAGGGCAAGATTCCAATTCTCTTCGACAGCGGCATCCGTTACGGTGCCGACGCCATCAAAGCCTTGGCTCTCGGAGCAAAAGCCGTTCTGCTTGGACGCCTCTATCTCTGGGGATTAGCAGTAGCCGGCGAACAAGGAGTCCGCGATGTAGTTCAGAACTTCCTCGCAGACCTCGA
>DATFQQ010000071.1:0-8940 GCA_035264195.1 Candidatus Sulfotelmatobacter sp.
GCGTATGCCATCTGTTGATTGGCAATTATCATTTTGCCCACGATTACGGGTGTGTGCACCCCGGCATGCCTCTTGGCCGCAAGCATCTCCGTCGAAGCCGTGACGCCCCCACTGGTGGGATTGGCCTTGGAAAGATCCACTTCCAATCTAGGTTCCGCTGGGTCGGAAGTCAATTCGTTAGATGACGGTGCCAGACTTCCCGCTCCAATTTCATTTTTCAGCTTAGCGTCGTAAATTATTGCGTAAATTGGAGTTATGCGCGCGGGTGCATTTTTGTCCGCAAAATATTGGCAGATAAGAACTTAATTGCAAAATCTTCAACAATAAGGACTTACATTAAAGTTGATGTCGAGGTTGGTGTTATTAATAAATGCAAAGACTTGTGGCTAATTTTTATCAATAATACGCTTGACAATATTAAATTTATTAATTAGCTTTAATGGAGTTTGAGGAATTATGGCCGAGGAAATCAAGTCTTCGAAGGATTGGCAGGAGCTGACGCACCTCACCCAAGGCCAGCCAATCATCGTCGAGCGCGTACGGTTCGTCGAGAAAGACATCGCCATTGAAGGTCGATTCGAACTCCCTCAGCTTGCGCGGCTCGCCATGGACGAACAGATCTTCATTACTGCCTTTGTCCGCTCTCATGGGTCGATCAAGGAGATGGAGCGGATTTTCGGCGTTAGCTATCCGACGATCAAGTCGCGACTGACTCGCATAGCGAACGGTCTGCAATTCGTCGAAACCAACCCCACCCCGTCGAAGGCCGAGATCCTCGCCCGTTTGCAGCAGGGAGAAATTAGTGCGGAAGATGCGATCCGCGAGATGGAGGAACTGAAATGATCCCGTTCGTGGCCGTCGTCAGCCTGCGCGACGAGAAGAGCCGCACGTTTCGGCTTTGGATTCCGCTCTTCTTGATTTGGCTTTTGCTACTGCCGCTCGCGATATTGCTGTCGCCTTTCGTCTTTATCGGGTGCCTGTTTTGCCGTGTGAATCCGTTCAGCGGAGTCGCTGTCATGTGGCAGATCTTGAACGCTCTCACCGATACAAATATCGAAGTGGAGCACCGCAGCGCCGGGGTGTCATTCCACATTCTTTAGGAGCCGTTATGAATGAACATCGTCGTCAAATTCTGCAGATGTTGTCGGAAGGGAAGATTAATGCTGATGAGGCGGAACGGCTCATCGCGGCTGTGGAGCAGCCAACCTCGTCTTTTTCGTCGGCGGACTCTGGCTCGTCCGCGACTTCCAAGCCGCGACCGAAGTATCTGCGCGTCGTTGTGGATTCAGAGGACGACGGCGGTCATGAAGGGCCAACGAAAGTGAATGTGCGCGTTCCCATGCAGTTGCTGCGTGCGGGAGTACGCTTGGCCGGCTTGATTCCGGCGCCGGCGCTTCACCGCGCTAATGATGCCATGCATGCGAAGGGCGTTCCCATCGACTTGACCCAGATCAAGCCGGAAAATCTCGAGGAGCTCGTCGAGCAGCTGAACGACTTAACGGTCGACGTTGATCAGAAAGATCAGTACGCGAAAGTGAAAGTGCGAGTCTTCTGCGAATAGCGCTGATTTTCGGTAACGCGATAGATACCAGTGATCTGACACAAAGAGCGTATTGAGGGGACGGTCGGCGATTAGCGGTCTCGCTGATACTGCGATCATGCAGTGATGGGCAAGGATGAAGGCCGACGTCGCGCAATGTATAGGCTTGTAGTCATGTTGCGCGTCACACAGCCTTGGAAGTCATCGCGAGCAATACGATGCAACTCTGTGAGGACGTCCTCCCGATCAGGGCGGATATTGATATTGGAATAGGTCGCGTAGAGGGCAACGGTTTGATCCGCGTCCAGAACCAGAGACCAAGTGCTGGTTCGGTGCTCGAGGCTATCGAAGGCGTCGGTCCGTTCCAAAGCCGCGAGCCTGGCATCGGTGTCGAGAGCGAAAGGCACGTTGCCATTCCCTGCGGAAGGGCTCAACGGCTTGTTGAGAATGGATTTTGTTGCTTCGTGAAAGGGATCGGGGCGACCGGAGTCGCCGAACACATTCCAGAGCATCGCCCACCAGCCACCCGGACGGAGCAATTTCGCCACCTTGGTCAAAGCGACATCCTCGTTTAGCCAATGGAACGAGGTGGCGCCGAGACCGAGATCAAAGTTGGCCTCTCGCAGCACGGCTTCTTCAAACGGGGCAACGACGACTGAGAGGGCTTGATCCAGGATGGTCTTCCGCAGGAAAGCCGCGAGGCGTTCATCTGGCTCTATGGCCACCAATGGGTTGGCCCCAAGCTCCAGCAGCTGACGAGTGGCCGTTCCTGTTCCGGCTCCAATCTCGAAAGTGACCGCATTGGAAACGAGACCACATCGCTCGTGCAAAAAATCAAATACCCAATCGGGATACGCGGGTCGTGCGGCGTCATAGCCGGCGGGATCAAGGCCGAAGGCCTGGCGGCCGAACGTGCGATCGATGAAGGGCTCCGTCATTCTGTCTACAGGAATTCGAAGTATCGCGAAAGCGATTCCGCGACACAGCGAAACGGTTTAGTGCCGATGACTGTTTGCGGCTGACATCCTGGCTTCTAACCGCGTCTTCACATCCACCCATTCGCTGTCCAAAATGCTGAAGTACATCGTGTCTCTTACGCGGCCGGTCCACGTCACCAAGTGCCGACGCAGTGTTCCTTCTTCCTTTGCGCCAATTCGAAGAATGGCATTGCGCGATTTCTGATTGAGCGCGTCCGTCTTGAGTTCCACCCGGATGCATCCCCACACTTCAAACGCGTGCCGCAGCATCAGATATTTCGCTTCCGTGTTCACGGCAGTGCGCTGCCAAGCCGGAGCGACCCAAGTGGATCCGATTTCGACGCGCTTGTTCACCCGATCGATATTCATGAATCGTGTGCTGCCGATTGTTCGGCCCGAACTGTGCTCGACGGTGGCGAACACCACCGACTCGCCGCCCTCCTGTTCGGCGAACGCCTTATCCATGAGCTTCTCAAAATCCTCCCGCGTTTTCATCGCGTAAGGAATCCAGCGAAAGATGTCCTCCAGATCGTTCTTCGCGACGTCCCAGAAAAGATCCGCATGCTCGCGGCGGATTGGCTCAAGCCGAACAACGGAGCCGTGAAGGGTCAAAGGCAGCGTGATATTAAGGGGAGTAATGATCGCATTCATAAAAGTAGGGAGTAACAACGATAGCAGGAATCAGTTTTGGGAGGCGGGCGCTCACGAAAACGCGGGCTGCCGATTTCTAACCAGCGATACGCATGGAATCATTCGCCGAACTAAGAGGCACGCGCGCGTGAATCGTGGTACCACGCTTCGGTCCTGAGTCGACCACGAGCGCTCCATTTACGAGTTTCAGCCGTTCCTCCATGCTGATGAGGCCAAGCCCCTGAGACTTAAGAGCGGCGTCAGTGTCGAAGCCAATGCCTATGTCGCGGACCGTGAGCTGAATTTCAGAGGCCGCTCCTTCCAGTTGCACCTCGAAGTGCCGCACGCCACTATGTTTGATGGCATTGTGCAGCGACTCCTGCAGGACTCGTAACAGGCAGAGGGACAGATTCGACGGCAAGGGAGCCGGAACATTGTTGCTTCTGAAGTCAATTTCAGCTTTCTGCTGCTTGCTGAATTCAGCGCAGAAGCTTCTCATTGCTGCAACCAAACCCAAGTACTCGAGCTTGGAAGAATGCAACTCGTGCGACATCGCCTGGACATCGGTTGCGATCTGAGAAGTCTGGTCTCGCAAGGCAATTACCCGAGCGCGAAGTTCGGAGGGCGACGCGGGAATATCTTGTTGAAGTTGTTCGAGCCCAACTGTCAAGAGCGCGAGTCGTTGAGCAACGTCGTCATGCAGGTCCCTGGCAATCCGCACACGCTCCCGCTCTTGTGCCTCAATCAGCTTTCCGCTCATGCCGGAGAGCACCTCTTCTGCCTGCTTGCGCTGCGTGATGTCTGCCACCATGCCGACCATACGCACCAATTTGCCGGATTCATCGAAGAAAGCATGAGCTGTCTTTTCCAGCCACACGACGGAGCCATCGGGGCGCAACATGCGGTAGCTAATCTGGACATCGGGACTCTCAGGAGTCCGCTCGCGGATCGAATCTGCCATGGGCTCTCGATCATCGGGGTGCACGTCGGCCACTAAGCTCCGGCGCATAAGCAACGTCTTGGCTTTGGGGCCAAGTACGGCGGAAACGCTGCCGGAACGAACGATAACGTCGGTCGCGACATCCCACTCATAGGCGAACATTTTTCCCGCGAATGCGGCCAAACGAAATCGCTCCTCGCTCTCGCGCAATGCCTTCTCTGCACGATTGCGTTCGGTCACGTCCAACATCGCGGCGACAGCACCGTAAGCCTTGCCATCGTCTCCAATCAAGGGGACAGCATTCGCGATTAGGTTGCGTTCCGTTCCATCATCGAAAACGACTGACTCGGATACATCAAATGCTGCGGTTGCCCCGGCTGCGGCTCGTTGGATGGGCAACTGTTCCGATGGAATCTCGATTCCATTCGCGAGCACCTTAAATTTCGGCCGCTGGTCCAAGGGGGCGCTCAAAGAAGCATTCGCACCATGGTCGAGACGGAAGAGTTCGCACGCACTACGATTTGGCCTGATACGCTCACACTTCGCATCGGTAGAAATGAGGACCGCGATAGGCACGGCGTCGAGTATTGTCTCTAGTTCTTTTGCCTTGGTCCGTTCGCGGGCTTCACTCTCTCGTAATGCCTGTTCGGCTTCCTTCCTTTCTTCTACGATCGCTGCCAAGGTGGTAAACGGTATTGCGGCGACCAATAAGAAGAGTTGCAACGATAAGACGTTGCTGAGAGACGCTGCCCCGATGAAGGGGCCGCGTCCGTGAACAGCGCCCCAAATCGAGAGAAGGGCAACCACCAGTATCGAACTCGAGACACCCACGCTTCCAAAGCGCAAGGCTGACCACAAGAGAAGCGATACTAGTGAATAGAGAAGCGCCGGATGGCTCTGACCGTTCGAAGCCACGAAAGCGAAGTATCCCAGGCTCACAAGACCACCGAGCAACAAGGCTGCTTCGAGGTAATACGCAATCGACTTCCGCTTCTCTGCGATTGCTACGTTCAGGGCGCCCCAGATTGCCGGAGGTAGGGTCAGCAACGCTATCGCCTCCGAGAAGAAACTGATCCTCCACATTGCCCAATAGTCAGTTCCTAGGGCGATGGCGCCCAAGAAAGCGCCCGACGCTGGAGCAAGAAGCACAGCAAAAAGAGAATAGCGGGTCAGGCGCTTAATGCTGTTCAGGTGGGGAATGCTGCCCAAGAAGTAACTGACGGCGAACGCCGCGACCAGAATTTCTACGGTATCTGCTACAGACAGCAAGAGCGTCGTTGGTACCGACAGGCCGCTTTGAATGTCATGGACGAAGAATGCTGTAAGTCCTGCTGCTAAGAATACTGGCCACAGTTTCTTGGGTACGCAGAGCAAGACTCCCACGAGGAATGCGCAACCCGGCCAAAGCGGGGACAAAGTACCGGGTAGCGTCAGTGCGCCTGCGAAGACGGCAGATAGGTACGAAAGCGCAGCTACGACGCACAACAGGATTGCGATGAGGAACAGGGAACCCGGCTTGTTCGGGTTCCACGACGGGTGAGTTTCTTTCGAGCGCATAGCGACGGACGAAGCTCAGCAACTCTCGTTACTATTCCCGGAGATGTTCACTAATTGTTCGTACGGCCCTTCGCAAGGTGGTTGGTTGATTATGCGGTGCCTTCTGACCGAGAGTCAACGGAGCTCTTTGTTGGGAGGCGCAGGGCTCTAGAGTATCGCGGCCCGTGTAACGAGCCATTAACGCGGGTGTGCCTTATTACGTTCATGAAGTCATGCAGCGTCGCTTGCTCGCAGACACGGGGGTTATCTACTTACCAACGCGTAGTCCAACTATGAATACAAGTAACCAGGAGTGCGCTCATCTCGCGACGACAGAAGGCAACTGGCGGGCCGGGGCGGCCCACCAGTCGGGTGAGTGTGCGACAAATCAGTGGAACAGGTTGAGGGTGTTCGTGGCGTCGTCGACGTAGAAGAGTCCCATACCGGGTACAGTTGTCAATCCGAACAGAGCGCCCGCTCCCGGTGGATTTCCTGATTTATCCAGAAACACCTTCGCGATCTGGTGTCCCGATGGAGTAGTCTCCACCGCCAAGCCATTGTTTCCGTTCGCGGTGACGATGTTGCCATTTGCCAGGACCGTTAATCCGAGCGGGTCATTGAGTGAGCCGCCTTTGGTTACCGTGTCGCCAGTTCCGGCGGATGTGGTGCGTGTCGTGGCCTTCGAGATCGAAGCAATCCGGTTGTTGATACTGTCGGCGACATACAGGACTTGTCCATTGTCATCGCCCCGATCCCCCATGCTGAGGCCAACGCCGGTGGGTCCGATCACCAAAGCGGCAGGGTCAGTCTTCTCCGCGAAACCAGAACCAATGACGGTCATCGACTGAATACTCGGTTGCGAACCTTTGGAGATGTTCAGATCCATTCTCACGACGGTGCCGCCATGAACAACATTGCCGCCGCCAGCGACGGTACCGTTCAGAACGTTGGTGAAGAAAAGAGAGGCGGTGCTGCCGTTGTCGGACGCTGTCATATCCCACGGTCCATTGATCAAGGATCCATAGAACGTCTCAGCAACGTTACCCTTGCTGTCGAGAACGAGCAGGCATCCCGCACTGGCCGTCGCGGAGGTGCCGTCCGTCGTAGGCAAACTACCGACTACAACCCAGCCGCTCTTTAACGCGACCAGCGCAGTTGTAAGGCCGACTCCGCCGGGGCAGGGTCCGGGCAGGTTGTTCGCGTCAATCTGCGCAAACAGGCTCATCGTGCCACTCGGCGTAATCTGAACGATGGTGGTACCTGTGCCCTGGAAATTCGAGCTGTTATTAAAGTTGCTGATTAGCAGGTTTCCCGCGGTGAGCGAACCCATCGTCACCGGAACGACGACGATCCCGTACGGATTGACATCGCCGTTACTCGGGACGGTTGAGGCTACGACCTTGATGGTGCCCGCCTCAGCCGTGCCGAGGAAAAGACCGACGAGCAGCAACAGACATACGGAGCTTGGGCTAAGCACGCGAAACAAACGTACGCTTTTCATAATGTCTCCTGATCCGGTGGACGTGACTGGAAGGTGACATCACCTTGGTTTGGCCACCGTGCGCTGAGTATGTTGCTCAGCGGGAGATAGGGGAGTTGTCATTCCATTGTAAAAACAATGTCTCATTCATATCGAAACCAGGTAGCCGAACGATTACGCGTTGGGTTGATGAGAAATCTTGCACAATTGCGATTGTCATTTACCGCCGCGCACGCTGTAATCGCATCGAATCAACTTGTCTGTCGAGCCGCATTCGGATGCTTCATGCGTAGATAACCGCAGCGGCAAAATTAGCAGTTGTCCTGCGAAAAGTAGCGAATAATCGCGCTGACTAGTTTCCGCCCAATCCATTGATAATCTTGCATCTTGCTACCATCTACCGCATCTGAACAACAGCACAGCCTTCTGCAAACATTCGCAATTGTGCGATGATCTCACGAACTATGATTCTGAACGTCCAATATCAGGTAAGCGTGGCGATTCCAGCATGTCAGGAGCATTGTCAGTGAAGGCGCACTGTCTTCCGTTCTCGCAAATCCCTCATACCATGCGCCTTTTCACCGATCTGCTGGCTTACTCGCCGAACATCCAGCCCTTTTATCCCCGGTCGCCCATCTTTCACGAGTGGATGAAAACCCAGGCTGAAAAAGTCCGTTTCGAACCATCACGCCGGGAAGAAGTGGCGAGCATCCTGGAACGACAGAATCGAGGGTGGAGCGCTTCGGCGAAGACTCTGAGCAACATTGATCGGCTGCGCAAAGGTGCATTCGCAGTGGTGACGGGGCAGCAAGTTGGACTGTTCGGCGGGCCCATGTTCGCGATTTACAAGGCACTCACCGCAGTTAAGTTGGCGGACGAGGCTACCTCGGCGGGAATCGATGCAGTGCCTGTCTTCTGGTTGGCCACTTACGACCACGATCTGGCGGAGGTGAATCACGTTTCGCTTCCATCTAGCGATGGCACGATGCAGGTTCTGAGTACCCCAAGCCACGGGGTCGCCGGAGCACAAGTAGGCACCGTTCACTTCGGAGAGGAAATCACGGCGGTTGTCGAGCAGGCCGTCGCTTTGCTTGGCGAGACCGAGGCAGCACAATTTATCCGCGATTGTTATCGAGTTGGCGAGACACTTGGGACCGCCTTTGCGCGTCTTTATGCGAGGATTTTTGCGGAGTGGGGAGTGATCGTCCTTGATCCTTCCGATCCGGAACTTTCCCGCATTGCACTTCCCATCTATCGTGCCGCGGTCGAACGATCCAGCGAGTTGGCGACTGCCCTTCTTGACAGAGGGAAGGCATTGGAGAACGCGGGCTATCACCAGCAGGTAAAAGTCACAGAGTCGTCTGTGCTACTGTTCACAACCCGGGACGGAGTTCGCACGCCGATTTCGCGCCGGGAGGTGGGCGCGACGGAGGAGTTTGTAATCGACGGAGAGGCCGCGGCTGAGAAGCTAACTCAATCGGAGCTGATTGCCGAGATCAATGAGCACCCAGAACATTTCAGCCCGAACGTTTTGTTGAGGCCGATCGTAGAAGATTATCTCCTGCCGACGCTCGCGTATACGGGCGGCGCTGCAGAGGCTGCTTACTTCGGGCAGGCGGGAGTCGTATATGAAGCGTTGCTTGGGCGCGTCACGCCGATCGTTCCGCGCTTCTCCGCCACGATGATTGAACCCAAAACGCAACGGTTGCTTGAGAAGCACGGATTGGCGATTACAGATGTATTCGAGGGACCTGAAAGTTTACACAAGGAGATTGCGGCGAGACAGTTGCCGCGAGATTTGCAGGCAGCCTTCGAGCAGGCCAAGAAGTCGTTCGAT
>DATFQQ010000072.1:0-5401 GCA_035264195.1 Candidatus Sulfotelmatobacter sp.
CGCTCTTAGATCAAGAATTTGCCAAGAAACAAGAAAGGGAGTCGGGCTCGTGCAGCGAGGGGTTGTGGCCCGAGCATGGCCATTATGGTCGTCCCCGAAGCTCACGTCAATTGATGTAACATCGCCATTACGCTCAAAACCCCTCGATTGCAGCCGTTAGTGACTTTCAGCAGCATGGCTCAGAGCATTCCTAACGCCGCGTACCAGTTGCCTCCGTAATCGCGGTCGACTGTTTCCTGGGACTGAATACCAAAATGTACGACTGGGCGAGTATCAGCCGGATAGCCAGCCTTGACAAGCGCCTCACGAAATTGGACGTAAATGTCCGGGTCGTGGCAAAGAATATCCCGCTCTCTGTCAGTCTGCGTCTTGATGCAAAAACTCAAGTACCCCGGATTTATTCTTGTGGCTCCCTGATGACTGGCTACCTCCGCAGTCGCAACTCTCCTTCGAGCGACCGCTTTAATGTTTCGTTTTGCACGTCTGATTGCAGGCCACAAGGTCCAGTCGAACGTGGACCTGATGACTGAGACAACCGCTAACGACACGATCACGATGAGGGCGGCTAGAAACCAAGCAAGGAGCCTCAGCATGTTTGTAATAATACCGAGCCATTTTCGGGTGGTTGATGTTAAATCGCCATTGCACTCATCATCCGAACGTGCGGATGTGAAGCGAATCGTAAGCAGTCGGAACTTGAGTGTTAACGCCTGGTTACATTAGTTGACGGATGGGATTACAGCGATTGACCCAATCTCTTTTCCAGCTGCCTGCGATAGGTTCTGCTGATTCTGGATCTCGAACCGTCTTTCAGGATCACTTCAAATTCGCCATGGGAGATCGGCTCCAAGCGCAGGATGCTTTCTATATTGACGATAGCCGAACGATGGACGCGCACAAAACGAACGGAATCGAGCCTTTCGGCAAGTTCGCTCAGCGCGGCCCGGTACAACAACTCCTTCCCTCCGATGTGCAGGTTCGCATAAACACCAGCAGCTTCGATCCAGTCGATATCGGCCACCCGTACGAAGCGGGTTGAACCTCCGGATTTCACGACCAGACGGTCCAGTGGCAGATCGCGCGCAGGCGCCGCGGAAACAATGCGAAGAATGCGCTGTCCAAACTCCTGCATGCTTCGCTCATCCATCCGAGAGCTGACGCGAGCCATGGTCACCTCAAAGCGCTCGTCGCTGAACGGCTTGAGGAGATAGTCAAGTGCATTTGCTTCGAAAGCGCGGATTGCATGCTCATCGTAAGCGGTCACAAAGACCGTTAGCGGCATGCGTTCGGTTCCCACTTCAGCGATGACCTGCAGTCCATTCAGTTCCGGCATCTGCACATCGAGAAATACCAGATCGGGCTTGCGGTTCTGAATGATCTCCACTGCGGAAAGTCCGTCGGCGACCTCTATGATTGCCGCCACCTGAGAATCGCGGCGCAACAGATCGATGATCCGTTGCCTCGCCGGCGCTTCGTCATCGGCCACCATAACGCAGAGGCTTTCAGGCGCGGACAGCGGCATGGGCGTCCTTTCCAATCCATCGCAGAGGCAGCGATATTTCAACCTCGGTTCCACCACCGGCGCGACGGTTCACCGCAAAACAGCTTTCTCCATCGGGATAAAGCCCTGCCAAACGCTGCTGCGTCACGGAAAGCCCTAGGCCGCCGGAGGTCTCAAGCGTCCAACCCACCGGAAGCCCCACGCCGTCGTCGACCACCCGAATGTCAAGTCGATTTCCTACCCGATTTGCCGAAACGATCACCGTTCCGCCCGAAGCCCGCCTTGAAATCCCGTGCCGGACTGCATTCTCCACGAGTGGCTGAACGAAAAGGCAGGGTACGGAAGCATGCTTCACCTCCGGCGCAATTTGTGTCTCGATCCGCAAGTGGTCTCCGAAACGGATCTTCTGGATCGCCACATAGTGTTCAAGAAAGGCCAGTTCTTCCGCGAGCGGGACTTCCTGCCTGTCTTTCGATTCCAGCGACAGTCGGAGAAGGTCGCCAAGATGCTCGATCATCCCACGCGCAAGCTTCGGGTCCCGTTCCACCTGAGATGAGATCGTGTTCAGCGCATTGAAAAGAAAATGCGGATCCAATTGCATTCGAAGCGCATTCAGACGAGCCTCGGAGAAGTTCTTTTCCAAACGCTCCAGACGCAACTCACCGGCAACGTAGTGATCGTAATAGCGATATGCTTGCCAAGCTCCCAGAATCAGCCAATAGTTGAGCCAGTTCCAGAGGAACATCCCTCGCAATGAATCGACAAGAAACCTGATACTAGGCAAGCCATTCCATTCACCAATCCCGAACGCGGCGCGAAGCGCCCCCAAAAGATAAACGTACACAGACGTCACCAGCAGACTCGGAAGGAAATGCGCCAGAACTCGTCGGGCAAATTGCCTGCTGGAAACGGGGATCTGCCGGTCCGCCCAAAGAATGAGGGGTGTGACCATACCCCAGGACCACCATATCGCAAGGGAAAGAAGCAGAGCATGGCGCCAGTCAGTGCCGGCAGAGAGATCCGGCAAAGCAAACACACAGCCGAGAATCGTCCATGCCAGAGCCGCAAGAGCAACGTGGCCTGGACGGGTCTTCATCCATTGTTTGCCAGCCATCGGGTTTGTCACTTTGCTGCCAGATGAACCCCTTCCGGATCAGTCAGGCGCAGCATCAGTCCCCATCCGAAGAAGTTGTTCGCGAGTGCCACCGCGACTACATTATCGCCCGCTTCCAGAGGCAACGTGAAGGCGCCATTCTCCAGCGAACATCTCCCGTCGGGAGCTTTTCTCGCTTCTTCCGACTCAAATAGATTTTTGTCGGCATACACCAGTTTCCCGTTCACGAATACCCACAGTTCGCGCGTCCACCCAATATCTACCTTCTTCGTCTGCTTCCTGTCCGAAGTTATTGTCGTTTTCAACCATGCTACGGCTCGGTTCGGCTCGGGTAGAGGCCGGCCGTACTCGCGGCTCAGATTTACCAGCCCGTTCCGTTCCGTGCTGATGGTTTTCCATTCCTGCGAAGCACCCGGCATTTCGTTATACATGGGGTCCTTAGGGTTCGGCAGCGTGGAAAAGGTCGAAAGACGCCAATTTCGGACCAGGCCGCGGTCCCCATCCAGCGGGTCTCTGGCCGGTTCCGGAGAAAGACCGTCCACTGCATCGGGAGTTATCACCATATTTGCGAAAGTGCCTGGTCCCTGCAGTCGCAGGGCGCCTTTCATCGTATCCCCCTCTAACCTGCCGACCTCCAGTGTGGGCGATGCTGCATCGTTCACGAAAACATTCATCCGTCGGCCGGATACGACCATCTTGATGTGGTTCCACCCATTCTCCCGGAGCGGTGCCCGCGTTTGATATTGCGGAAAGAGGTCCCATAGCAGGACACCATGAGTCTGCGGCGCATACTGTATGCATGCCCGGAAGGCCGGACACGCCGGATCGGGCCTAAGGTATAAAAGCTCGAAATTACCTTCGTCTTGCTGACGAAAGGCGATTCCGGGTGCACCCCGCCCGATCGTATTGACGTCGAACTCGATCGTTCCGTCGCTGAACGTGATGCCTTTGAGTACCGCATCGCCGCTGTTCAGTCGCATCAAGCCGCGATAAAAACCTAGCTCCCGGAGGAACTCAGCGTTCTCCTTGGTTTCCCAGTGGTCAGCTGTCATGGTGATCGTGATCGTTTCCGCGCCGTGGGCAATCAGAGGTGCTGACAGGAAGCATACGAAGAGCGCCATCTTGATCAAGGTATCTTTGTTAATAAGTGTCTTCATGACCCAGTTAATAAGTGTCTTCATGACCCAAGCGTATGGATCAGGCAGCATATTTGGCGAGCGAAAGGTTCCGAGACGGACATAAGAGCTACAAAGCGGTCCCGGACGTTGCAGACTGTACTGCCGAGCGGTTGGGAATCCTTAAGTAGCGGGAAGCAGCTTCGAATGTTTCTAACGAGTGGTAAGCAGGCCCCATTTGAGGCTTACTGGCACATTCGAAAAGCGCAGGTGGCCGTTATGGTCCATATGCCGGGCGGTTTCACTTCGTGGTCAAGGGAATGTCCTCTGTGTCGAAAAGCTGAGTGGACAATCGCAGTGCAGTGAGGAGGAACCTCGGAAGATGATTGGCATAACATCGCCATTACACTCATCATCTCTCGGAACCCATGAAACACGATCAAAAGGCATGTCCCATATGCGGTGAACGCATCCAAAAGACGGCCAGCGGCGGCAGGCATAAGCACTCGTGCCAGAACTGCGGAGCGTCAATAAAACAAGTTTCTGGTCTGCTACCGCTGCGGCACGAGACGAGTGTGGCAAGGCAAGAAGAAAGCGGCTGCAGCGGTTGCGGTCCCTCTTACGGTTGATGATTGGCGAAAAATCGCCTTTTCACTTACTGACTATTGTGTATGTGAAGGCGCAGGGGATGTCATTACCTCCCACGCTCCACCACTACCGTGGTGCGTTTCAACCCTCAATCGAAACCGGCGTGAACAAGTTGTGCATCCCACAATGTGAACGATGAGGTCGCTTGTCAACGGCCTTGCGGTGAGGACTTGCTCCAGCGGACAAGTGCCGCTCAGTAGTCGAAGCGTTCCTTGTCCAACTGTTTCCAGAATCTGGCGGACCAAATCGCGGTACTCGTAGGGCGAGTTAATTCGCCTTCTCTCCAAGAATCTATCGCATCTGCGGCACATCAGGATTGCCAGTTTAGTAAAGATAAAGATTGGTCACGGTCGATATCTGAACACAATAGTGAAGAGAAACCGCAAAACGTTACACAAGAGAGTGCACTTAACCTATCTCGATCACGAGTTGGCGAAACATCGCGATTTCACTCAATGTCCCCGGACACAGGTTTTGAGTCTAATCGCCTGGAACTGCGCACAATTTCGCTCTGGCGTGCTTGGACTACGAGGGAATGTGAGGTTTATGAGGCGTTCTTGACGAGATGCAGCCGGGAGCGATGCTTTTCCCTCATCTGCTCAATCGAAAGAGTTTTGTGACCGAGTTGCCAGAGTTGGACAAGTTCTTCCTGAATCTGTTGCAGTCGTTCCTGCCTGTGGCTGTGAGCGATGTCGGCTTCTGCTCCCTTCTGGCCTCGAAATCGATTCTGTTCGTTCAACTCTTGAATGTCAGCAATTTCCGACCGAAGACGAGCAATCTTTCCCCGAAGAACTTCAAGATGATCCATAGTGGTAAGGATAACGCATCTGTCAGTTGGGAGCGTTGGAGGGCAAGCTACGGCAATTCATTTTCACTCGTGAGCTTTGACGAAGTAACACATGAGATCCAGGCGCAGCGTCGCGCCGCGGCAGAACGAGACGAAGCGGAGCGCCGTGTTGCCCAGGAGCTCGACATCGCAAAGCCAGTGCAAGCTAGACTATTTCTTCAAGATCTGCCTGTTCT
>DATFQQ010000073.1:0-5727 GCA_035264195.1 Candidatus Sulfotelmatobacter sp.
ATCAAGATGGCTGAACCCCTCAGAACCCATCCCCGAAAGTCTCACTTTCTTGTAGGCGACCTGACAAAGGGTTCTCGTGTCCCTGCTGGGAAAAAAAAGAACGCTTCCCCTAGTGCGAGTCAGGCCTGCAAGGAACTCGGCGAACGGCAAATCCTGGGTGCTTGGCAAGCCGCCTATCTCGTCGCCGTTGAGAGCTATCATGGACGCTTGATGAGCAACCCTGAAGTTATCCAAGCGCATTTTCAGTTTCTAGTGTGCCGACCCACCAATTAAAAAGGTTTCACGAGGCCATTGAGGCAATCTAAAAGGACTCAGTCGAACCCGAACACAAAAATAGCCGCAGGGACTCCTTACAAGACACTGCGATTCTCAACAACAGACATATGACATGTACTGGTGTTCTGGAACCACAAGGATTTTCGCGCTCATGTGCTGCTGCGAAGGCAAAGACGCCGCCTACGCGCACTACGACCCAGTCCGTGCCACGCTGGTCCTCTGAATGTTCAACGTCATGTCACGTGCAGCATCGAGCTCGAGTGGGTCGCACGACGGTTCAAGATGCAGCTGCGATGGACTACGCCTTTGGTTTTCCGATCCAATATCGAGGCCCGGAGCCAAACCTGGCAACGCGATCGCCGGGATTGGCGAGTTGGCAGCGTTCCAACGACAGACACCCGCACCCTATGCATTGGGTGAGTCCCTGCTTAAGGCGTTCAAGTTCGGCAATGCGCTCATTAATGCGGCTGCTCCAATTCCCGGAAAGCTTGGCCCAATCAGCGCGCTCTGGAACGCGGTTGCTCGGCAGCTTGGACAACTCCTCCCGAATTTCCTCAAGCGACAGCCCGACCTTCTGAGCAAATACGATGAACGCGACCCGGCGGAGAACCGCGCGAGGGTAGCGCCGATGGCCGCGCCCCGACCGTTCCGACGTGACAAGTCCTTTGTCTTCATAGAAACGGAGTGCAGAGGAGGCCACCCCGCTGCGACGCGAGATCTCGGAAATCGCGAGCAAATCGTCCATTTAGCTTCTCTCCCCCATCGATCCAAAATAACTTGAACCTAAAGTAAACTTTAAGTTGCATCTTGAGGGTATGTCAACTGAACGATGTGCTGTTGTGGGAGGTTACGTGGCAAGAAAACTCAAACCCGAGGTTTCGGAAATGAACAAGGCTCAGCTACAAAACACTTGGAAAGGCATGCGAGTGGCAATTACGGGAGGAACGTCTGGCTTGGGGCTGGCGCTGGTTCGAATGCTGCTCGACCGCGGAGCAGAGGTGGCTTTCGTTGCCCGCAACCGCGACGGAGTAGAACGTCTAGTGCGCGAAAAGCCACAAGGACGCGGGATCACAGGAGATGTGTCGAAAAAGGACGATATCTACCCGATCGCAATCCAAATACTCGGAGCGCTCGGGGGACTGGACGTGCTCATCAATAATGCGTCGGCTCTTGGCCCGATCCCGCTCGCACCTCTCGCCGACACGAACTGCGAGGATTTCGAACTCGCACTCCAAACCAATGTGCTCGGTCCCTTTCGACTGACCAAAGCGTTGCTTGGAGCCCTGGCTGCTTCCGCACGCGACGGAGGTCATCCTCTGGTCCTGAACATATCCAGCGATGCTGCGATTAACGCCTATCCAAACTGGGGCGCATACGGCGCGAGTAAAGCGGCGCTCCATCACCTCAGCCGAATCTGGAATGAGGAACTAGTATCGCAAGGTATCCGGGTCGTTTCCTTGGATCCAGGTGACATGGACACACCACTGCATGCGGTCGCCGTGCTAGACGCCGACCAGTCAGAACTCAAGCGACCGGAGGACGCAGCTCAAGAAGTGATCTCCAAGATCGCAGATGTTGTTTCTCGAGGGCCAATACGCTTGGCGGGTGCAGTACAGGAGGTTATTCAATGATTGCGGCCACGGTTCCCATCCAACGTCCAGGTGATGCACGATTGCTGATAGTCGATTCCCGGGGGCAAATTGCAGATGCATCGAGATCGATTTTTCCAAACTTGCTCCACTCCGGCGACGTCGTTGTCGCAAATGACGCAGCGACTTTACCCGCCAGTCTGTTTGGAATCCATAATCGCTCAGGCCGGTCTATCGAAGTACGGCTGGCCGGCAGTGAATCGGTCCGCCCGGATGACGTAAAGCGGTTTTCTGCTGTTGTCTTCGGTGAGGGGGACTATCACACCCCTACCGAGCGTCGGCCCAGCGCACCTGAACTGCACCCTGGCGATACGCTTCAGCTGGGACCTCTGAAAGCAACAGTGCTTCGATTGCTCGGTCACCCTCGACTGGTGAGCATTCGTTTTGAAGGCCCCGCCTCTGCCATTTGGGAGGGCTTAGCTCGCTACGGCCGACCCATTCAGTATTCCCACATTCCAGCTCCCCTCGCGGTTTGGGACACATGGACGTCCATAGCAGGTCCACCAGTAGCGTTTGAGGCACCGTCGGCAAGCTTCATCCTGGACTGGCGCACGATCGATGCTATTCGTCGGCGCGGCGTCCTCTTTTCCCCCATTACACACTCTGCGGGAATCTCCTCCACAGGAGACGAGGAACTGGACGCGCGTCTTCCTTTCGACGAGCCGTATCGCATTCTCGAATCCACCGCGAGGTCGATCCAGGCCGCTCGGGCAGTTGGTGGACGCGTAGTTGCAATTGGAACAACTGTCGTGAGGGCGTTGGAGCACGCTGCGTTTGTGCATGGATCGGTACGCGAATCGACAGGTATAGCGGACAATAAGATTGGCCCGGCCACAGAACTGCGCCTGGTCGATGCCGTTTTATCTGGAACCCATGAGCAAGGGACTAGCCACCACAAGCTACTGGGCGCATTCGTGGACGAGTCAACATTGCTCAAAATGGACCATATGCTGCAGCACCATCGTTATCGCACACATGAATTTGGTGATTCGGTGTTCGTCGAGAAATCGAGATGGAAATCGGCAGCCGGGAACGCACATTGGGTCGAGGCAGGGGATTTTTCGCGACCATCGACACCCTTGCGCTGAGTTGACGAGTAACGAGAAAATCTTCCGTAATCGGATAACCGGAAGAGTTGTCGACTATCTGCTCACCAATCGCCGGACCACGCGTCCGTTCGAAATGGGGTTTGCACCCATGAGACTGTTCCAGTGCTTGATCGCCCTTTTTCTGGTCGGAGGATCAGCTTGTCTTGGGATTCCGCTGAGCGGACAAGATCGAGACCTCGGGAGAATACCGAAATCCGGCGCCAAGCCGTTGAGAATTGCGATCGTACAAATGAAATCTCTCAACCACGACATCGAAGGCAATTTGAAAAAAGCCACTCGCTTTTCCGAGCAAGCGGCAGCGCACGGCGCAAAGCTTGTTCTTTTTCCCGAACTTATGCCTACAGGTTCTTATCTTGCCTCTGACACGTGGGATTCCGCCGAACCGAGCAACGGTAGGACCGTGCAGTGGTTGAAAACGACTTCTAGCCGGTTGCATATTTGGATTGGCGCGGGTTTCTTCGAAGCAGATGGTGAGGACTTCTACGATACGTTCGTCCTAACCACTCCCGGAGGTGACGAGGCTGGGAGGGTAAGAAAGGCCCTGCCGGCAGAAGGTGAGGCCTATTTTTTTCGAGGTTATGAAAATCCGCACGTCATAAGCACCGAGATTGGCAGAATCGGCATAGGCATCTGCGCGGAGAACTATTATTGCGCGCTTCCCACTCGCCTCATAAGAGACTCCGCCGATGTAATCCTCATGCCTCACTCCTCGCCCGACATGTCAAGGGCCGGGGGTCTGCCATCACCGCCCGGAACCCACCTTGCGAACTGGTATGCGAAGAAGCTCGGCATTCCGGTGGCAATGGTCAATAAAGTCGGCTCTGCCAGCCCGCCACCTCCAAACGAGATGAACGCTTTCTTTCCGGGTCGATCCGCGATTGTCGATTCCGATGGTACGGTAAAGCGTCTCATGGACGATAAGGAGGGTATTGCCGTCGCTGATGTGCTTCTCGACCCCGCGCGCAAAAGAAGTCCAGAAGATCCGCCGGTCTGTACTGGCGGTGGCATCTCAGACTTGACGATCGGTGGCGCTGCCGGGGCGAAAGAGGTTGCTCGTTCGCAAGCGTCGGGAAAGGAATCGTACGATTCCAATCCTATACGCAAAGCGAAGGCGCTCGCGATTTCAAGGAAACCCTGAATTCTTTTCACCGTGCGCCGGCCCGAACCATTGCACAGCCTCGAACCGACTTCTCCCGAATCACGAGCAAATCGTATGTGACTGAGATAGGCAGACCATCGTAGCGCGGTTAAGGAGGACCGCGACGATGTTACGGAAGCCTACCTCGAAACGAACTCGCCCCAAGCCCAAAGCAGTGCTAAGACCTATTCCTTAAGTTAGCGCTTATGGGGGTGAACCCCAATGACCTCGTCAAAAACACGGTTCTCGCGCTGAATTTCCAAAAAATCTGCAGTCAGAAAATAGTTTCTTCCCTTTACTCCACGCTGGTGGGCGTCATCAACGTGCAACGTGACCAGCCGCTGGCTGTCCACGTAAGGGAGTGGCCGAAGTAGCGCAGCGTAAACGACACTGAAGATAACTGTCGTCCCGCCAATTCCTAGTGCGAGCGCAACTACCGCGCTGGCGGTGAAACTCGGGCTCTTGCGCAACTGACGCAGTGCGTAGCGAACGTCTTGTGCGAGGCCGGCATCTCAGGTTCCTGTTCTTTTCCTAAAGCAGCACCAAAGTGCGAGAACCAATATCAAAGCCCAACGATCACGATTTCCTTTTCTGTGCAAAACCGTAACCAATCTAGTGCAAAGTGTAACTCCTTGATGGCACGACACAAGGGATACCGCGGTCGAATCAGAAGGATTTGAAGATGTCCACTGGCGGCCTGATATGTTCGGAAGCGAACAGGCAAGCATCGGTTTCGTGACGACCGCCTGCTGCCTGATGTCAATTGACGCCATGAGGATGTTTCACCAATTGACCTGAGCGGCCAGCTAGCGTTCTACGCTCGTGCCCCCCAGTCGCTGGTCTGACGTACAATGTGCGCCTCTTCTCTTCACGGGGGAACCAATGGTCCACGCCCGCACCCCATACTTTGTCTTTCTTTTTTCTCTCTCCGTTGCTGCCCAGATTCAGGCGACACCCCAGATGCCGGTCCAGCGTGAGCGAAGCCTCCGCGCCCAAGTCACGCTTCAGAACTGGGATAACGGCAGCGAACTGTCGCGGTTCGTGTATTTGAATGCGACCGAGATATTTCCCGCTGCTACCGTCCCCCGAGCCGGTACGGTCAGGGATCTACCTGTCCATCTCCGTCCTGAGATTGGCAACTTCATCGTCGACCAGCAAGCAGGCAAAGACATCACACTGCACGAACTTGTGACCGGCCAAGGCATGGACGGGTTCATCATCCTGCACAAGGGCAACATCGTGTATGAGGAATATCCGCACATGACGGCCTCCCAACAGCACCTGTTGTTCTCGGTGACCAAGGCCTTCGTCGGAACCGCGCTCGGAATTCTGGAAACGCAAGGCAAGATCGACATGGACAAGCCGATCGAGCAGTATCTTCCGGAGCTAACCAGCACCGCATGGGCAGGCACCCATGTACGCGACATTGCCGACATGGCTTCGGGGATGGAAGGTGTTGAGGACTCACTGGCAGCGTACAGCGATCCCAACCACAAGCATTACCAATTCGAGGCCTCGTTGGGTTGGCAGCCGCTGACCTCCGCGATGCCGGAGT
>DATFQQ010000074.1:0-4120 GCA_035264195.1 Candidatus Sulfotelmatobacter sp.
TCTTTGGATTTTGTACGAGCCATCCGGCGTCCGCTCATTTCATGCCTCCTTCACTGTTTGTGACCCTCGCTCGCCACTTGTAGAGTCCCATTCTTCGCTCTGAAACTATTCCCCACGAAATACGGGTGGACGGGTTCGGTAAGTTTAAGCAGAGTCCGTCCATTGCGTCATTCCAGCATGGAGTGCTGGAATCCAGGCTGACACGGATGTCTCCGGACGCTTCCTTGCGAACCTGGATGCCGGCTATCCATGCCAGCATCACGAACTGTGTTTTTTCGTATTCTGTAGGTGAGCGTAGGCTCATGAATCACTTCGCATTAGAGACAGATTGCCCAGCTAGAACAGCAGCCGCAACCTTTCGGCCTGTGTTCCGCAGTAACTCTCTGTCCGCCTCGGGGCTTTCCGCTGGAGGAATCCTAAGCACCGTGTTTCTGCAATAGGTCTTGATGACATTCCCAACAGACGAGGCTGCTCGCTTTGGGTTTTGACCTCTCTGCAGCGCACGAATTCCCTCCCGCAACAGTTTCCGAACGAGGGTCACACCCCGATCCGTGGAGGCCAAGTGTTCCAGTGCGTGGACGGCGATAGGCCGCTGGCTTTCTTGCGCTTCGTAGTCGCCCGGCTGGCGTTGACGGTCTTCGTAGGTTCGAGTGAGAGACTGCGAGCTCCTCAACGCCCGCGCGACAGAGCGCTGCTCCGTGTTCTCCGGAGCATAGCGGAACTGGTATGCGACCGTGTGGGTGTCATCAACCGGAACCGTCCAGGCGGTCATGTATGGCGGCCCGAACTCCAGTTCTTCCGTGGGCCGAAAGCGGCTCGGCGGAAACTGGTCGACGTTGGGCATGATGTAGTCGCCTAGCCGTACCCAAACTAGATCACCGACTCGCCGAGTGTGGATACCAAGTACGCCGAGCGGGCTTTCCTGCCATTCGAGCACCCTTGACTGAAAGTTCTCCCGAATCGCCGTGAGATCCGCGTCAAATTCTTTGAGCCCAACGTTGAAGTAATCCTCCAAAGGCGCCCCGTTCACGCTCGGACGGTAACGATCCAGTTTGGCGCGCGCCTCTTCCGGGTCATGGAGAAATACAAAGTGCACTTGGTCCGCGTTATTTTCCGCCAACTGCAACCAATTGCAATTATAGATGTACCTCTGGTCCGTTTCTCCGCCGGGCACCATCCGGTAACCGGGCAGTTCGAATGAATCGTAGATGGGAAATTCGGGTCGCTGCTCCGGCGGTCCTATGTAGGCGAAGATCAGACCCTTGTATTCGATCGTCGGGTAGGCTCCGTGAAAAAATCGGTCCTTGAAAGTGCTCTCGGGAGGCTCCCCCGGCGTCTCCAGCACTCGGCCGTCCACGTCGTAGAGCCAGCCGTGATAACAGCAGCGAATTCCGCAGCGCTCGACCATGCCAAATTCTAGCGACGTGCCGCGGTGGCTGCAGTGAAGCTCAAGCAGTCCGATTTTTCTGCGGCCGTCACGAAATAGTACGAGGTCCTCACCCATGATCCGGACACGCTTCGGCAGGTCTTTTAGTTCCGAGCTCATCCCGACGGGATGCCAGAATCGGCGCAGATACTCACCGCACGGCGTTCCGGGCCCTACTTCGGTCAGTTCCCTGTCATGCGCGGGGACTTCTCTATGGTAGTAGCCGCTGAACGGCTCCTTGATCAGCTGCGCCATCGTCTCGTCCCTCTCTTACATTCAAATGGGTCGAGTCCTGCTTACTGAAAATGCTCCTTTGAAATTAGAGTGCGGGCGAAGACGGACCCTCACCCTTCCCTCTCCCGCATCCGCCAGAGGACGGATCAGCCTTGGGCTGAAGCGGGCGAGGGTAAGAATATACTCTTTGATCGAAAAATTCCCTCGCCCATTCCGATGGGAGAGGGTCAGGGTGAGGGCGATTTCATTGTCTGTAGGGGAGCGTGATCTCATGAATCACTTCGTGTCTAATTCATGTCAAATAGCCCGCCTCTCGATAGTAACGCGAAGCGCCGGGATGAAGCGGAATGTTCGTCTCCCACTGCCTTGTGATTGGTTGCGTCAATGTTGACGAATACGTGAGAAAAGGTATGGGCAGTGGTTGGTTGTAGGTATAGCTCACGGTGATCGACGCTTCTTCTATGCGCTTTTTGTTGCGGTCAATGGTCTTCGCTATCGTATAGATGATGCTCTCGTCCACTTCTGCGCGGGTGATCAGGAGATTGTCAGATAGATCAATGGTCAGCAGCGGCTCTTGAATAGCCGGTAGAAATCCGGCGGGAATAATGTTGCGCGAATACCCTTCGCGCTCCAAGCCTGTCATCACCTGCTCATCGAGCCCTATGAATCGAAAGCCGTCAGCAGCGAGGGTCTGCCAGGCTCCTTCTGTGGAGGCATGACCAATAACTACATCAACTTCTCGTTTATGGATCTCGTCATCGAGTACCGTCGGGCCTACACTCACGTGCCACCACCGGCCTCCCCAGGCTTCGAGGTCGGTCAGTGTGTAGCCGTACTGCCGCAAGATCGCGTTCTCATGCTCGTACAACTCGTCGGAGCGGAGGGCCAATCGGACCGCTCGCTTCTCACGGCCGATCTGTGCAAGGTCCTTAACAGGGCACCAGGGAGCCAAAGCAAACAACTGCCGATCCAATCTGGGAAACCGTGCGACGGAACGGAGATTAATCAACGGTTTCCCCGCCCAGGAGCGCTTTCCTTCGTGCGCCCACCGCGCCCGCACCGCCGGGAACACCCACCCCAAATCCAGTTCTCCACCGCACACCCAATCGAGACGGTTGAGAGCGGGAGCGATGATCGCAACGGGAGCAACACCTTCAATGGCGCGCGCGAACACATAGGTCATCCTGTATGAACCGGCCCATCCCACTCCGATCTTAACGCCCTGGAAAATGACATTCGACTTATCCATCATCTGACCTGCGTACTCGATAATAAAAAATTCGAAGCACGAAACTCGAAATTCGAAACAATTTCAAATGACCAAAATATAAAAAAATTCCAAACAAGCGTTCTTCGGACTCGCTGTCTTGTGTTTTCCCGATTGAGATTTATTTGTCTCTAAGTTTGTTTCGGATTTCGATATTCGAATTTCGAATTTGTTTCCCCGGATGGTTGGCGCAATAACATCTGTTTATCGTTGATTGCGAGCATAAAATGCCACGCATAAATTTTCATGTCGTAAGATCTATCAAAACCCCATCAGGATCGGCAATCGCGTATTGTCCTAAGCTGCAAGAGTCTATATCCCTCTGCAGGAACGCACCGTTTCTGCCGACAAATATTTTCCGCGCCGCCGACTCGGGGAATGATTTTCCGAGGTCATCGACATCCTTTTTCACTGCCTCTATATCTTCGACCTTGAAGCCGACATGATCCAGTCCCTGAGTCATCGCCCTGTAAGAATAGTTCTCGCACGGGCGTATGAGAACGTAGGTCTTTCCATCGGTGAGACAAACTTTTCCTTCGCCGGAAAGGTTTTTGACCACCGTGAGGTCAAAAATTTTCTGATAGAACTCAGCCAGCAGAGCAGGTTTCAGCGCCCGAAGCGCAATATGGTGCAAGTGGCGCGGCTGTTCCCAGCCTTCGTTCCGGCTGTAGCCACCTCTGAGGTTGGCACCGCCTTCTTGGGCGATATCAATGTGAGTACCCACAGGATCGGTAATTCTAAAACCAGCAAAAGCGACTCCCTCGAGAGCCTTTGTGAATATGGTATCGGGGTAGTCGCGTTCTATCCGCTTTCTGACTTGATCCAAGTTTTGTAGCTGAAATCCGAAGTGGTCCAGTCCCGACCGGTATCCTGCCGGTCTGGGATTCAGTGCCAACCCGATGACTCCATCGCTGAGCTGGCCCCGCGACCGGTTCGAGGGATCACGCTCGGTGACTCCCACGCTGGTAAAAAATCGCATTCCGAAGATCGTCTCATAGAATCTCGCCGACCTCTCACACTCATCGCTCCAAATCGCACAATGTCTGATCTTGGCATTCATGATTTTGTTCCTTTCTTCAGCCTTGCGATTGCGGTTTTTCGGCTAAACGCGATATAAGCCAAACAGAAAAAAAATGCCAGAACATTCATGGGACAACCATGAACCCCACGGAAGCACATCAGACCATCGGGAA
>DATFQQ010000075.1:0-5924 GCA_035264195.1 Candidatus Sulfotelmatobacter sp.
TCGGGGCTGCGGTCGTCCCTAACGCGGTTTCATACGCGAAGATTCTTGGGGCAAACGATCGAATTTCGCTTGCCCACATTGGCCCGGGGGACCGAGGCCAAGAACTGGCTTGGATTATTTCCCAACATAAGGCCGCTCATAACGTGGAGATGACCGCTGTGTGCGATTTGTGGAGCGTCCACCGCGAACGAGCTGTTAAGCAAAATACGAATTACTACGGCCGCGCCCCCCGTGCCTTCCAGTGTCTAGAGGATGTCCTTGCACTCACCGATGTTGATGCGGTCGTCATTTCCACCCCGGAGCATTCGCACTCGCCCATCTTGAAAATGGCTGCACAATCCGGCAAAGATGCTTATGTGGAAAAGCCGATGGGAAATGTTCTCGCCGAGGCCAAGGCGGCACGTGATGCGGTAAAGCAACACAACCGGATTGTGCAGGTTGGCACACAACATCGCAGCGAACCTTACCCCCGCTTGGCTTATGACCTGGTTCAAACTGGGGCTCTCGGAGAAATAACAAAAGTGGAAATCGTTTGGAATTATCACGGACCCAGGTGGCGCGGGCGGCCGGAATCCAGAAAGGTGCGGGAGCAAGATACCGATTGGCGCAAATGGCTGATGACCAAACCCTATCGTCCTTTCGACCCGCAGGTCTACTGCGAATTCCGCTTGTATAGAGAGTTCTCCAGCGGAATTCCTGACCAGTGGATGAGTCATGCCTCAGACCTGGTGCATTGGTTTATGGATGACAATTTTCCAAGATCCGTTGTGGCCCATGGTGGCATTTATGCTTGGCACGATGGCCGGGAGAACGCCGATACGTTCCAGGCGCTGCTGGAATATCCGAAAGGCTTCCTGGTGAGTTACTCGACCAGCTTTGGTAACGATGCGCCCTCTTTCACGCGTTACATGGGCAAAAAGGCAACACTCATCAATCACGGTGGCGAGGGCAGCCCGCGCTACAGCCTGGTGGAGGAGAAGGGGAACCACGAAGACAATCCCGATGTCGACAAGGTGAGGCCGTCGAAAGACATTCTTCTGCCCGGTGAAACCAAGCTCCCACCAATGGGCCAGGGTGATTTGACGCTGGAACATACCGCCAACTGGTTCGAGTGCATGCGCTCCCGCCAGCAGCCTCATTGCACAGTGGACATCGGTTTTTCCCATTCCGTAGCTTGCATAATGTCGGCCGAGGCCTATTGGTCGGGCAAGAAGCAATATTGGAATGCTGCTGCAGAAATGATTCAGGACCACGCAGCAGAGAGTTAATGTATCTCAATAAGGTGGTCCTGCCCCAGGCCGAGCCGATGCCTACCAAATGAACTTAAGGGCAAACTGGAGCTGGCGGTTGGCGGCTGCAGTATTGTTAATCGAGTTGAACGAGCCGATCTGATTGACGGTGAGTGGCCCGACAGGGAATCTCCCGGTGGGATCGTAGTTGGGGTAAGTGTCCACGAACGGGTTAGGCATGGAAAGAAGCGGGTGGTTCAACAGATTAAAGGTCTCAAACCGAAACTGCAGGTTCAGGCGCTCGCTAATGGCTGTGGTCTTCATCGCGCTAAAATCCATGCTCACGAATCGCGGGCCACGCAGAACACCGCGATGTGCACTGCCAAAGACCTCGGCGTCGGTCGGCAATGCGAAAGCCGAAAGATTCCACCAGTTAAGGATGGACTTGGGTCCGCTATTCGGATCGCCAATCAGGTCGCAGTAGTCCTGCTCAAAGCCAACATTGTTAACGGCAGCATCACTGGCGGTAAGGCAGGAGGCGGAAAAACCACTACGGACGAAACTGATACCGCCGATCTGCCATCCCCCAAGCAGCTTTTCTATTGGACCTGACCAATCGGCGCCCCAGTGTCGTCCTTTTCCGAAGGGAAGCTCGTAGAGTGCGCTATTGACCCAGTTAAGCTTGGCATCGAAAGCTGAGGGTCCGTAATCCAGCTTGAAGTCGTAGATGTGGGGAGTGGAAAATCCATTGCCGCCGTCTCGGGTTCCTGAAGCCGTATCCAGGCTCTTGGACCAGGTGAAGGAACTCAGAAATGAGAACCCTCTCGAGAAGCGCTTTTCGACCTTCGTCTGCAGCGCGTTGTAATTCGCGGACGTTTCGTTCGCAAAGAGGTTGTAAAAATTTGCCAGCGAGGTGTAGCGCTGCGGAAGATACGTGACCGGTTGCACAACTTTGTCACCCTGCATCGCGGGGTAGGTCTGGTTGAGATCAAGCAGGTGCGGCAGGTGAGTGGAGGCCGAACCCACGTAACCGATTTCAAGGACGGTGTCTTTTGCCAGCTCCTGCTGGACACCGAGGCTCCATTGTTGAATACGCGGAGTTTTCAGGTGCGGATCGACAGTGAACATTGACGGCTGGAGAATCGTTTGAGAGGTGTTAGTGAAGATCTGATCGACGATGGAAAATTCCGTTTTACGTATGAACTTTGCTGCGCGCGGAGCATTACGCGCAAAATCAAACCAGGGGTCGGCATTCATAGGCGAATAGAAAATCCCCGCGCCGCCGCGGACCACCGTTTTACCATCGCCGAAACCCGGCGACCACGAGAATCCGAAGCGCGGCGCTACATTAGTGTAGTCAGTGAACACAAGATTGTGTCCCAGGTGATTGTCTCGGACATAGGGCAAGTAGGTAGCTGAATTGGGATCGGAATCAAATCGTACCGGGGGGAAGCCGGCGTAGGGATCGCCGCTTCCGGGCCGTATCACGACTGGGATGGGGCCGCTGAAATCCACATTCACCATCGCGTCGGTAAGATCGTGCCAGAAGGGCGCCAGATCATAGCGCACCCCAAAATTCAAGGTCAAATTGTGACTCAGTTTAAAGTCGTCCTGCGCATAGTAGGCTTGTGCCCAACGGAATAGATGAACATGGGAATCGCCACTAGCCACTTCCGAATCGTTGCTGATCCCCAGCAACATGGAGGCTACCGACAGCCCGTTATTCCCGTTCAAGTCCGCGGTAGCGACCGCGGGAAATAGAAACGATCCGCGGGCAATGTTGTGCGACAGCAGGTTCAGATTTTCACGACGGACATCCGCCCCCACCCTAAACGTATGGCGACCGCTGGCTACGGAGAAATCGTCCGCATATTCGTAGGTGGCTTGTATTTTGCGGAGGGGATGGCCGAATGCGTCCTCGCCCAGGCTGCTTAGGAAGGCGTCATCACCGAGAAAGTTTGGCGTGCCGAAATCAAGCGGATCAGGAGAAGTGCCAGGAATCCCAAGCGACGCGTCAACATTGGTTGTATCTGCCAGTGGACCAAACCGGTGCGAATTAACGCGCAACCAATTCACCCTGGCCTCATTGATCTTGGTGGCACTGATCGTCCAGGAATAGTGAAGAGTAATGGTCTGCGTCTTCACGGCCTCGACTAGCTTTTTGACGGGTTGCACATCGTTGTTAGTAACATCTTCCCGCGACCAGGAATATCTGCCATACAAATTGGTATTGGGAGTCAGAACGTAATCAAGGCGCCCCGCGAACTGATCGTCATTGGTTGGATTGCTTACAACGCCGGTTAGATTGTCCTGCACACCGGGCAGGTTCGGAACTGGCACGTATTGAGGATTAGAAAGAAACTTCGCCACAGGCCCATTCCAGCACTGCTGTGGGATGGACATATTGGGCCACGGGACGTCACTTGACGTACCTGAATTAAAGCACCCGGCCGGCGGGGTATTGCCCGGCAAGAAATTTGTCGTGTGTGGCATGAAGATCGAAATGCCATAATCCGTAAATATCCCGTTGCGGGCATTCGAAGTCGGTACAGTAGAGATCTCGTTGGAACTGGTTCGGTCGCGGAGTCCCTCGTAACTGCCGAAGAAGAACATTTTGTTGGCCAACACCTTCCCGCCCGCCGTTCCACCAAACTGGTTGCGCTTGAACGGTGGCTTAGGCGCGTTGGGAATCCCGGCGTTGATGTCGTTGAAGAAATCCTTCGCATCGAGCACGTCATTTCTGAGAAAATCGTAGGCCGTGCCATGAAATGTGTTTGTCCCGCCCTTGGTCACCGCGTTCAACTGCGCGGCCCCTCGGCCGAACTCGGCAGTGTATGAATTCGTCTGCACTTTGAATTCCTGAATTTCATCAATCGAAGGCACGGCTCCAAATGTGTTGAAGTCCGGCGAGGTGTTATTCGCACCGTCCAGGAGAAAATCCGTGTCCTGAGCTCGCGCGCCACCCAGCGAGTATTGGCTGTCAACTCGGCGCCCTACGTCCCGCACCTCCTGGAAGGCGGTGTTGCCATCCTTGGTGAAGATAACGCCCGGGCCTAAGGTGGCCAGATCAAGAAAATTGCGGCCGTTTAGAGGTAGGTCGACGACACTTTTGCTGTCGATGACTTGGCCTACGGTGCTCGATTCGGTGTCGAGCAGCGGTGCCTGGGCGACGGTCGTAACGATGTCGCTCACCTGGCCCACGCGCAGGTTAACATCCACTCGGGCGCTCTGGTCGACCTGCAGCTCAAACGGAGGGACTAGCGTAGTTTGAAAACCTGCGTGCTTTATCGTCACGGAGTAATGGCCAGGTAGCAGGTCAGTGACCACGTACGAGCCGGTGGCAGTTGTGTGTGTATTCCGTGAAGTGTTGCGGTCCACATTGGTAACGGTCACGTCGGCATTGGCAATTACGGCGCCGCTCGGATCGAAGACCAGACCGGTCACGCTGCCAGTTCCGATCTGCCCCACTCCGATAGCAGTCATCAGCAGCACAGATGACAGCAGAAACAGGGGCTTAAACAAATGTCCTCGAGACTCGATTTCGATTTTTCTCAACACGGCTAACTCCCTTCACCGCAGAGGCGCCTTAAGTGAAAGAATGCAGGGGCGTCAGGCAGATGCAAGCATATGGAGCGGTGCTTTACCATGTTTCTTGGACCACTGTCAAGCCTTTGCCGATGGGTGGTGTCGGTAGTGTTGACTGCTGCACCACTACCTGGGACTTGGTCCCATACCGACAGCGTGCCAAATGTTAGATAACGGCGACGGATCGTTGCGGTTGGCGGAACAGGGAGACCTGACTTCCGCTGTGATCCGCTACGCGCAGTATGCAGCGGAGTCGGAGTATCGCTATCAACAGGCCACTTTAGGCAGGTTTCGACGCAGGCGTTGAGACCATCTAGTGTTCTGTCCCGGAAATACGTTCACATAGTCGCTGGACTTTAGCGAGAATCGAATCCGCAGTGGCAGTCCAGACGAAGGGCTGCGCGTGTGCGTTGGAACTCTGGACATAGCGATCGATTTTCTCGACCAGTTCCTTGACGCTGCGAAACGTACCACGACGAATGGCCTGCTGGGTGATGCGATTGAACCAGATCTCCACTTGGTTCAACCACGAAGCATACGTGGGAGTGTAGTGCACGTGAAATCGCGGCCGTGCTGCGAACCAACGTTTGACTCGGGGATGTTTGTGCGTAGCGTAGTTGTCTACAATGATGTGTACATCCAAGGTCTTGGGCACATTCTTCTCGATCTCTCGCAAGAACCCCAGGTACTCCTGATGCCGGTGGCGCTTTCTGCATTGCGTGATGACTTTGCCTTGCGCCGTGTCCAACGCAGCAAACAGTGTCGTGGTCCCGTGGCGCAAGTAATCGTGGGTCACTCCTTCGACATAGCCTAAGCCGATCGGCAAAATCGGCTGGCTGCGTTCCAGCGCCTGAATTTGGCTTTTTTCATCCACGCACAAAACGACAGCGTTTTCCGGAGGATTTAAGTACAGCCCTACAATATCGCGTACTTTTTCTACGAAAAATGGATCGGTCGATAGCTTGAAATGTTTTTGCCGGTGCGGCTGCAAGCCAAAGGCGTGCCAGATACGGTGCACCGTCGATTTGGACATGCGGCTCTGGGATGCGATTTGCCGCACACTCCAATGCGTGCCGTCTTTGGGCTTGGTCTCCAGTGTGTTGCGCACTA
>DATFQQ010000076.1:0-23321 GCA_035264195.1 Candidatus Sulfotelmatobacter sp.
GAACTGAATCCCTACCGCTTGGAGCCACTAGAATGAAGGCTGCGAAGATATTTCCTCTCGTGCTTGCAAATGTTGCGCTATTGGGAACCACCACCAAAATGTACTGGTATGACCACCTGTTCCCGTTGTGGGGAGCGATTGTCACCGTCGTCGTGGTAGGAATCTTCATCAATACGATCGTGCTCGTCACTCTCCGTCGCGGGTTACAGAAGGTGGGGAATCGGCCGGGCACAAAATAAGTACCGAGGCCTTGGTGGAAATCTCGATGGTTTCGGTGCGCCGATAGGGGGCAGATCATGAATGCGATGGCTTCAGCCTCAACTGAATTGCTCAAGCGCGCCTACGCTGCCTTCAACGCCCGCGACCTCGACGGCGCATTGGCAACCATGCAGCCTGATGTGGTCTGGCCCAATGGCATGGAAGGCGGCGTGGTCCATGGCCACGAGGGTGTCCGCGCCTATTGGACTCGCCAGTGGGGCATGATCGACCCACACGTCGAGCCAAAAACGTTTACCCCCGATTCTTCCGGCCGGATCGTTGTCGGAGTTCACCAGGTAGTTCGCGAACCCTCGGGCAAAGTCCTGCTCGATCGCATGGTCGAGCACGTCTATACACTCAAACACGGATTGATCCAGACCATGGACATCCGCGAGTAGCCGCTTCATACTGCCTGACTATGATTCCGTCGCTGCGCAGGCAGTTCAACGCGAGTTTCACGGCCGATAAATATCAAAAGTTTCTGCGTCGAATTGATGAGGTCAGCGGAACTCACGTCCAGTTCCGCCTGTCGGAAACTCCGTGCTTCTTCCCGAAAGAACTGATCGACCGCATGTCCCGCGCGGGCGAGGAACTCATTCGCCAGCTCGTGGACAATCCGGAATATCGGGCAAAATCCGACGAGGCAGTTCCCGCAGAGTTCAAAGTTCAAAACGAATCGCCGCACCCGATGTTCGTGCAGGTTGACTTTGGACTCGTTCGCGATGCCCAAGGAGAATTGCAGCCCAAGCTGGTCGAACTGCAGGCCTTCCCTTCTCTCTACGCCTACCAGGGGCCGCTGGCACAGGCTTACATCGACGTATACGGACTCCAACAACTGACCTCAGACCTCGGACCTCAAACCTCAGCCGCGAACTCGCACTTGAAGTATCTGCTCAGTGGGCTCGATTCAACTTCGTATCGGGATCTCCTTCACCAGGCGATCGTCGGCTCGCACGACCCAGAGAACGTAATCCTGATGGAAATCGATCCGTCGCATCAGAAGACGCTCCCAGACTTTCTGATGACCGAGAAGATGCTCGGCGTCAGCGCGGTCGACATCGCCGAAATCAAAAAGGAAGGCTCTGGTCTTTATTACCAGCGTGATGGTAAGCGCATCCCGATCCACCGCATCTACAACCGCGCCATCGTCGACGAACTCGAGCGCAAGAACATCAAACTCGCCTTCGACTGGCGAGACGATCTCGACGTCGAATGGGCCGGACACCCCAACTGGTATTTCCGCATCAGCAAATTTTCGATTCCCTATCTCAAACACGAGTCGGTGCCCAAAACCTGGTTCCTCGACCAACTCTCAGAGATTCCTCGCGATCTCGAAAACTATGCGCTGAAGCCGCTTTATTCCTTCGCCGGACTCGGCGTAGTCATTGCGCCAAAGAAAGAAGAAATCACCGCCATTCCCACGGAAAAACGGCCTTGCTACATCCTGCAAGAGCGTCTGAACTTCGAGCCTGTAATCGAAACTCCCTTCGGCGGCACGAAAGCCGAGATTCGCGTGATGTACATCTGGCTCGACGAGCTAAAGCCGGTGCTCACGATCATCCGCACCGGTCGCGGCCTCATGATGGGCGTGGATCACAACAAGAACATGGAGTGGGTAGGCGCCTCAGCAGGTCTTTATCTCGGCGAAAAGTAAAGCGCTCACCGAATAGTGCGAACTATCTTCTGACCACCACTCAGAGCTGTCATGCTGAGCGCAGCCGGAGTGCAGCGAAGCGGAACTCCGGCGGAGTCGAAGCATCTCTACCCCTATAACGACTGCCGCGGGTAGGGATTCCTCGCTCCGCTCGGAATGACAATTGCGAGGTATGAACCTCGAACTGAACCAATTTCTATTCCCGTTTGAGAACTGCCTCCGCGGGCACCGATTCCAATCGCCGGCTGGCCAAAATTCCCCCAACGATCAGAACAATCGTCAGGCCAATGAACAGCGCCAACCATCCCCAATGCTGCAGTGGATGCCTTAGCACCCGCATGAAACGCCGCCCGTAATGACTCGCGAGATACGCGATGCCGAAATAGCGAGCAGCCCGAGACGCACCTACAATAACCAGAAATCTCCCCTGAGGATAATCACCAGCGCCCGCCGCCGCAAAGAACATACTTGTCGGTGACGGAATGGGAATCGCCGTCGAGGCAATCAATGTTCCGGTCGCCCAGTGACGAAATACCGTCAGGAACTTCGACAACTTCCCCTTCTTGAATTTCCGATCTAGATATGCCGAGCCAGCTCTTCGCGCGACATGAAACGTGAGGTAGGCACCCACGACCGATCCGGCAGTTGCCGCAGCAGCATACTCGTACCATAGCGGCCGATGGCTCGCTGCAAGAATCGCGGTGAGGACATCGGGACCACCAAAGGTTGGAATCGGAGAGCTATCAAGAATGGCAAGAAAAAACAGGCCGGCGGCGCCCAGGTGCCGAAGGGTTGTAAACAGCGTCTCGTGGCCAGTCGGTCGCGGTCTCGGCTTCGGCTTCGGAGCGAGCAGGTCGAACATCTCTGCAATATATCAACACCGCCGCGCGCCTAATTCCTCGGCCGGCGCGCCACTCACTCGATCTGCTTCACGATCCTGGTTTCCAGTATCTTGCCGTTTGGCCGTCTGATAAACATTCTGTCGCCGCGCAAGCGCACGGGAACGGGCACTCCCGGCGTGAATTCTCCGGGAGTATACCCATCAGCATCGTCACAACTGTATTCGCCCACGTACTGCACCCCGCTGACTCGGACAATGATGGCTGTGCGGCGCGATGCCTGTTCCATCTCCGCTCGAATTTCCTGTTCTGCCCGTGTCCAATTCTCGATGTCACGCCCCGGAATTCGCCCATTTCGTATGTAGATTTCTTCCGCGCGTCGCCGGGTCAATTCGTGCACATCAACGTCCGACGAACCCGCCAAAATCGCACCTTGCTCACTATGCATGAGGGCTCCCTCCTGGCGATCGAGTGATCACCAAAGCACCCGTTACCCCAATGTTAGTCCTCTCCAAACCACAGATGAGATGCCTGCATCACACTGACGGACGTACCGGATACTGTTTCAGGAAGAACATTTCCGCGATTTCAAACCGGAACTCAGGTGGTGTTGCTAAACTCTGCGAATTCGCGTTTGTTGTTGGTCCCAAAGCAGTTGACCGGAGTCGGCGAGCGGCCTAACATTACCGCGACTACCGCCTGGAAGCGTCTCGGTTCCTTATGATCGGCCAGCAAGTTTCCCATTACCGCATCCTCGGCAAGTTGGGAGGCGGTGGTATGGGCGTGGTCTACGAAGCTGAGGACCTCAAGCTAGGCCGCCACGTCGCCCTGAAGTTCATCCCGGAAAACCTGGCCGGCGATCCCAAGTCTCTGGAGCGTTTTACCCGCGAAGCTCGGGCCGCCTCGCTCCTGAATCATTCCAATATCTGTACGATTCACGGCATTGAGGACAACAACGGCCATCCCTTCATCGTGATGGAGCGCCTCGAAGGCGAAAGCCTCAAACAGGCGATCGCCGGCCACCCCATGGAGATCGAGAAGATCCTCGACATTGGCGTGCAAGTGGCAGACGCTCTGGTGGCGTCGCACGCCAAGAATATCGTCCACCGCGACATCAAGCCGGCCAACATTTTCATCACTCCCAGCGGACAGGTCAAAGTTCTCGACTTCGGGCTCGCAAAACTCGTCCACAACCTGGGCACCGAAGATGATGCAGGCGCCGACAATTCGCTGACCGCCCTCGGTGTCATCCCCGGTACCGCTGTGTACATGTCTCCCGAGCAGGCACGCAGTGAAGTGGTCGACGCCCGCAGCGATCTGTTCTCCTTCGGCGTCGTCTTATACGAGATGGCCACAGGCAAGAAGCCGTTCACCGGAGCCAATTCGCTGGTCACCCTGGAGGCCGTTCTGCATTCGAAGCCGATTCCTCCAAAGGAGATTAATCCGAAGATTCCGGTGGAACTGCAGGGCATCATCGGAAAGGCGATGGAGAAGGACCGGAACCATCGCTATCAAAGCGCCGCTGAGATCAAGTCGGACCTGGCATTGCTCAAGCGTGAGAATGAATCCGGCCAACTCAAGAGCGGAAGCCACACGGCCAAGCTGCGCGCGGGGAGCAAGACCTTCGGGCATCCAACCCGGATACAGACATACCTGCTCATTGGCACTGCCGCTCTTCTGGTAACGGTGCTCTCGGCCGTCGGCGCATGGTGGTACAAGCATCGAGCTATCGCCAACGCCGAGCAGCGGAATGCCATCGCCGTACTTCCCCTGCGGAACATTAGTGGCGATTCCAGCATCGATTATCTTCGTTTTGCCTTGGCCGACGAGTTGACCAGCGTCCTGACCTACTCGCGTACATTGGAGGTACGCCCGTCTTCGGCCATTCGCAAGTCTGCGGATGATTCCGAGCCGACAAAGATTGGACGCGAACTACGCGTCGGGCGCATCCTCACCGGCTCTGTCAACAAGCAGGGAAATCAATTGCTGGTCACACTGGAAGCGATTGACGTTCCCACCAATCGTCTTCTGTGGCAAACCACCGTTGCGGAACGGGCCGACAACTTTATCGGCCTGCAAGAACAGTTGACGACGCAGGTCCAGCACGGCCTGCTGCCGATTCTCTCCGGAGGGGCGGGAAGCGTCGACGCTTCCGCCTCTCGCCCAAAAAATCAGCAGGCCTACGATTTCTACTTGCGAAGCGTCGCAGTTCCACACGACCCGGCGCCCAACAAAGAAGCCATCAAGATGCTGGAGTGGGCTGTCGGCATCGACTCAACCTATGCGCCGGCATGGGAGGCTCTCGGGCAACGCTACTACTTCGACTCCCTCTATGGAGGCGGCGGAGAAGAAATGTTCCAGCGTTCGAACGCCGCCTATGAACGTGCTGTTTCGCTCGACCCCAACCGCGTCATGGCCGCCAGTAGCCTGATCACAAACCGCGTGGAGCGGGGTGAGTTGGGCCGCGCCTACGATTCTGCCACCGACCTCGTAAAACGACGCCCGCAAAGCGCCGACGCTCACTTCGCACTGGCCTACGTGCTTCGTTACGCGGGCATGCTCGATCAATCTACGCAGGAGTGCAATGCCGCACGTCATCTCGATCCCGGGAATTTCACCTTCCGCTCCTGTGCGTGGTCCTTCCTCGAAATGGGCAAGACCGATCGCGCCATGGATTTCGTCCACCTCGATGCCGGTTCCGAGTGGGCCGCGTGGGTGACTCCTTATATCTACTTGGCGGAAGGCAATCTGGCAGAGGCACGTGAAGCCGCGAAGAGTATGGGCAAGGCCTCGTCCTATCATCGTGAACTGATGGAAGCCTGCACGGCTGCGCAGAAGCCCGCTGATTTCGACAAGATCGTGCGCGAGGCGGAGTCCTCGGTCATGATGGAACTCGACGCCGAAGCCTGGTACCACGTCGGCGCATTAATGGCCGCTTGCGGACAGACTCAACCAGCGATGCGCCTGTTGAAAGCCGCAGTTCAGCAGAATTACTGCGCCTACTCTGCCCTGCTAGATGATCCACTGCTGAAGGATTTGCGGAAAGAAACGGCTTTCAGCGAAGTCCTGACCGCGGCCAGCAACTGCCAGGCTGTATTCAAAGAGGGGCGTCAATAGGTCTTTCGATGTAAGATTTCACATGCCTAATCCCACCCGCCGCGATTTACTGAAGGCCTCCATTGCAGGAGCACTCGTCTCCCAACTTCCGGCTGCCGCAACGTCGGCAACTGCTCGCAAAGGACGGATTCAGCAGTCCGTCTGCCAATGGTGCTACTCGAAGATTCCACTTGAGCAGTTGGCAGAAGCCGCTGCAAAGATGGGTCTCAAGGGAATCGATCTCCTTCAGCCGGATCAGTACGAACTTGTGCGCCAATATGGCCTGATATGCACTATGGGCTATTCCGGAGGCGGGGACATCAAGAGCGCCCTGAACCGCGTGGAGAATCACGCTGCCATTGAGCAGGCCTTTCGCACCAATATTCCCCGCGCCGCCAAGGCAGGCGTGCCGAATGTCATCACGTTCTCTGGAAACCGCGCCGGGATGTCCGACGAGGAAGGCGCGCGAAATACCATCGTCGGCCTGAATCGTGTCAAGAAGATCGGTGAAGACAACGGCGTAACCATCTGCCTGGAATTGCTCAACAGCAAACGCGATCATCACGACTACATGTGCGACCACACCACGTGGGGCGTGCGCGTCGTGCAGGAAGTGAACTCGCCCAACGTCAAATTGCTCTACGACATCTACCACATGCAGATCATGGAAGGCGACCTGATCGAAACCATTCGTCAGAACATCCAGTGGATCGGCCATTTCCATACCGGCGGCGTTCCCGGCCGGCATGAGCTCGACAACACTCAGGAGATCCAATGGGACGCGGTGATGCGAGCCATCGCCGACGCCGGGTTTCGCGGATACGTCGCTCACGAATTCATCCCGAAAGGCGACCCGCTCACTTCACTGCGCAGCGCCGTCGATTTATGTGATGTCTGAGCCCGTCGGCTGCGCCATCCGTTTGAACCAAGAAGCAGTACAGCGCCGCTTGTCATCCTGATGGCCTGCGCTTTTTGCAGGCCGGAGGACCTATGCAGCCCCCCGGCCTGCACGAACGCTGCAGGCAGAGTTGCATAGGTCCTCCGGCGCCAAGAAAACGGCGCCATCAGGATGACAATCTTTTTCACAAGCTCATGTTCGTCGGTCATGGACTTCGGCATTGCGAGACCATCCCTCAACCGGCAGACGCCGCTCATTCCCTTCCTCCCTCGGCATCGCTGAAGTGCCCTTTCAGCACGGTTCACATCCAGTGTAAAGACGCGGTCCTAATGGACACATGCGGAAAGAATTTGCGTCGGAGAGGGGTTAAGCCCCATCCTTGTAGCGTGAGACATCCCGGACCCGTTAGCCTGCCGCGTCCCGTCGACCGCGGCCTCCTAAAGTTTATCTACAGCCTCTATCGCTTTGGGCTGAAGTTTGCCGCTTTGCTAGTGATTTGCTCCCTAGTTGCGCCAGCGCAGACTCCGTCTAAAGCGGACCAGGTCAGCCACAGCCAAGCCTCGCCGGCCACCTCGTTCCAGCCTAATGCAGATCCGCCCGGACTGCTGTATCAAGGCGTTCCAGCGGCAATTCCGCAGGACGAAGGCCTCGCCGGGTTGCACCTCGAACTGCTCCGCCTCGGCACCACGGCGCGCCTGATGCAAGTAGTCGCTCATCCCGATGACGAAGACGGCGGCCTGCTGACTCTCGAGGCGCGCGGCCACGGCGTCAGCACGTTGCTCATGACCCTCAACCGCGGCGAAGGGGGCCAAAACAAAATCGGCAGCAACTTGTCGGATGTACTCGGCGTTCTGCGTACGGAAGAACTGCTTGCCTCCGATCAACATTACGGGGTGCAGGACCGTTTTTCGCGCGTCGCCGATTTCGGATTTTCAAAGAATGCACCTGAGACGTTCCAAAAGTGGGGAGGGCACGATGTAGCCCTCGCCGACATGGTGAGGGTCATCCGCACCTTCCGTCCCGATGTTCTCGTGGCGCGCTTTTCTGGCACGGACCGCGACGGCCACGGAAACCACCAGGCGTCGAGCATTCTCACCCGCGAGGCGTTCCACGCCGCTGCCGATCCCAAGCGCTTCCCGGAGCAGATCGCACAAGGTCTAGAGCCCTGGCAGCCAAAAAAGTTTTACATCGGTAACGTTTGCCCTTGGGGATCGATGACTTGCCCCGATAATGACTGGACCGTCAAGTTCAATACTGGCCAGCATGATTCGAGTCTGGGAATGTCCTACGTCCAGTTCGCCATGGAAGGACTTCGTCACCAGATGTCCCAAGGCGCCGCCAACTGGACCGTGGATGATGGCGACCGCTTCACGTTCTACCGCTTGGAAGAGGCCATTCCTCCCCTAAAGGTCGAGAGGGGCAAGCACGAAACTAGCTTTTTCGACGGAATCGACACCACATGGCCTGGTCTCGCCGCACGATTCGATGAAGCACAATCAAAGCTTCCGGAACTGAAATCCCAGTTCACGGAGATGGGGAATCTCGTTGCCGAGGCCTCCAACGCCGTAAAAGGGAGCGACGGATCTGCCGCAATTGCTCCCTTAATGAAAGTGGCCGCCGGATTGAACCGGATCTCTGCACAGATTCGCTCCAGCAACCTAAGCGGTCAGACGAAACTCGATCTGCTCACGCGTATTGCAGAAAAACAACAGCAAGCCGAGACAGCACTGAATCTTGCTCTCGGAGTGAGCTTGACAGCCAACGTCAACTCAAACGATGGCCGCATCAAGGAACTCCCGAAAGAAGCCGACGCTCTCACCGCGGTTTCGCCGGGTGAGGAATTCGTTATTGCCGTCACATTCCATAACGGCTCGAAGCTGCCTTTGACCGTCGATCAGATCAAGCTTGAAGTCCCGGCGGGCTGGAACACCATCAACGGGAAAACGCGGTCCGAGACCGTTCAACCGGGCAAGGACCTGCATGCGGATTTTCGCTTGCGTGTGCCCAGAAATACGCCCTACACGCGCCCGTACTGGCACCGTGACGACCCGGATACGGAGAGCATTCATCATATCGACAACGAGAAATTTGCAACGTTGCCGTTCTCTCCTCCGGCATTGCGTGCCCGCATCGAGTACACGGCCAAAGAGGCAAACGGAACCGCGACGCGAAACGGCATCACCGTCCCGGTAGTAACTCCTTATCTGGATGCTTCGGGCAAAGAACACTCGCGGACTCTGGCGATCGTGCCCGACTTCTCTGTTGCTCTGGAACCCGGCACACAAGTGATCTCCACACACAACGGCGCATTTTCCACGGTCACCGTTGGCGTCACCAGCAATCTCAGCCATGCGGTCTCTGGAACTTTGCGTCTGGAATTGCCGCAAGGCTGGCGCTCAGAGCCAGCTCAGATTCCCGTTCGTCTCCAGCATCGCGGAGAGAAACAGGACTTTCAGTTCAAGGTATTCCCTGCTGAATTCCAGCAGAAGCGCACTACGATCCGTGCCGTTCTCGATTCCGAAGGCGTCAAGTACAGCGAAGGCTACACACTGGTCACGCGAGATGACCTGGGCAGCATCTACTACTACCAGCCGGCGCGGCAACGCGTCAGCATCGTCGACGTCAAAGTCCCGCATGCTCTCAAGGTCGGCTACATCATGGGCGCCGGCGACGACATCCCAACCATCCTGAAGCAAGTTGGCATGGACGTCACCCTGATTCCAGCCGAGCAGCTAGCGAGCACCGATCTCAGCAAGTTCGGAACCATCGTCCTCGGCATCCGCGCTTACGATACGCAAAAAGACGTTGTCTCCAACAACAAGAAGCTTCTCGATTTTGTCTATGCAGGCGGAACGCTCGTCGTCCAATACGACACCGGCGTGGGCGATTTCAACAGCGGCAAGTTCACGCCGTACTCCGCAGACCTGAGTCGTGCGCGCGTATCGGTGGAAGAAGCTCCGGTCGAGATTCTGGCGCCTCAAAATCCAATCTTCCACTTTCCCAACACCATCACCCAAGCAGACTTCGACGGCTGGGTGCAGGAGCGCGGCTTGTACTTCATGAGCAAATGGGACGACCGCTTCACTCCGTTGCTGGCTTCCCACGACCCGGGAGAAGATCCCCAGAAGGGCGGCTTGTTGATGGCGAAGCATGGCAAAGGCACTTACATCTATGCTGCCTACGCCTTCTTCCGTCAGTTACCCGCAGGGGTCCCGGGCGCCGTTCGGCTTTACGTGAATCTGTTGAGTGCGGGACATGAGAAGCAATGAGCGGTTACTGAGCCTACAGACGAATGCCAGCCTCTGACGATTCCAAATCAGGCTCACCGACACTCATCCGTGGCATGGGCCTCGGCAGTGCCACCGCGCTCAACATGATCGACATGATCGGCGTGGGCCCGTTCATCACCATGCCTCTCGTGTTGGGCGCAATGGGCGGTCCTCAAGCGCTGCTGGGTTGGGTACTCGGCGCAATGCTCGCTGTCTGCGACGGTCTCGTAACCGCTGAACTGAGTGCCAGCCTGCCGGGATCGGGCGGGTCCTACCGCTACCTCCGCGAAAGCTACGGCTCGCAAAAATGGGGCCGCCTGATCTCGTTTCTCTTTATCTGGCAGGTGTCATTCAGTGCCCCGCTCTCGATTGCAAGCGGTTGCATCGGTCTGGCGGGCTACGCCGCTTACTACTGGCCCGAACTCGAAACCGTGTACGCCCACCACGAAGCCGGGTTCCATATTCCAGGGGCAGGAACACTCCAGGTCAGCTGGATTGTCACTCCGGGAACCGCTCTTGCCGTTGTCATCTGCTTTTTTACCGTCCTGTTACTTTATCGGCGTATTACGGCGATCGGGCGTCTTTCAAAGATTCTCTGGTTCGGAGTGATGGGAACAATCGGCTGGATTATCTTCGCCGGCCTGACCCATTTCAACCGTGCGCAGGTCTTCGACTTCCCCCCCGGCGCGTTCAGCCTTTCTCCCTCCTTCTGGACGGGACTGGGCGGAGCAATGCTCGTAGCCACTTACGATTACTGGGGTTACTACAACGTCGCCTTTCTCGGCGACGAGATCAAAGAACCGGAAAAGAATATTCCTCGAGCCCTGCTGCTTTCCATTCTGCTTGTCGCCTGTCTATATCTACTGATGAATCTGTGCATTCTGGCCGTGATCCCCTGGCGCGAGATGTTGAAAATCAGCCAGAACAACACAGGGTTGTACGTTGTTTCGCTGTTTATGGAAAGACTCTATGGCGCCTGGGCGGCACGGCTGGTCACTGGATTAGTGATCGCAACTGCCTTTGCTTCAGTCTTCTCTTTAATGCTGGGATACTCGCGGGTTCCCTACGCCGCGGCCAAAGACGGCAACTACTTCAAGGCGTTTGCAAAAGTCCATCCGGTGTACCGCTTCCCTCACGTCTCGCTACTGGCCCTTGGAG
Organism: Candidatus Sulfotelmatobacter sp.; assembly: GCA_035264195.1. GTDB lineage: Bacteria > Acidobacteriota > Terriglobia > Terriglobales > Acidobacteriaceae > Sulfotelmatobacter. The sequence continues at coordinate 11,173 of DATFQQ010000076.1, forward strand.
TTGTCGCTGCTGCTTTTTGCTTTCTTCGACTGAAAGACGCAATCGCCGCTCTCGTCGTGATCCGCTTGATCCTGCAGTTTCTGGTGCAAGCAGTCGGCTTGATCGTGCTGCGGATTAGACATCCAGAACTACCTCGGCCATTTCGCATGTGGCTCTATCCTGTGCCGGTTCTGCTGGCCAGCGCAGGATTTCTTTACATTCTTTTCGGCCGCGCGAACTGGCAAAAGGAAATCCGGTATGCCGCCGTGATTTTGCTGACTGGAGTGATCATCTTCATGGTGCGCTCCTGGAAGCATTCCGAGTGGCCATTCAAAACTGTGCCCGAACCGATTCTTACCAAGCCCTAAAGACAAGAGAAAGAAGAATGGCGGATCACATCACAGTTCCATCGGTAACCAGCGCGAGCAGCCGCCGCGCAGACTCCGCCTGGGCTCCTTTACGAGAACCGTTGTTCCGCTCGTTATGGATCGCCGCTGTCCTTTCCTATACTGGCACGTGGATGCAGAATGTCGGCGCGGGCTGGCTGATGACGGAGCTCACGACCTCTCCACTGATCGTCAGCCTGGTGCAGGCAGCCTCGGCCATCCCCGTCTTCCTCGTCGTTCTTCCCGCAGGCGCGCTCGCCGACATGGTAGACCGCCGGCGCCTTTTGCTGTTCACCCAAAGTTGGATGGTAGTAGCCGCTGCCGCGCTCGGGATTCTCACTCAGTTGGGTGCTGTCAATCCCTGGATGCTTCTGGTCTTTACCTTCCTCATGGGAGTCGGCGCGGTGATGAACGATCCAGCGTGGCAAGCGATCACGCCCGACGTTGTTTCCCCCGAGCGGCATGCGTCCGCGGTCGCGCTGAATTCCGCAGGATTTAATGTCGCTCGCGCGGTCGGCCCGGCGGTTGGTGGCTTAGTGGTCGCAGCAGCCGGAGCAGGATGGTCGTTCCTGCTAAATGCCGCCTCGTTCTTTGGCGTGATTGTTTTTCTGTATACATGGAAGCAATCTCCCAGCGATCCGCGTCCTACCTGCACCGTCCGCGACGCTATCTTCGAAGGATTTCGCTACGTCCGTGGCGCTCCACAAGTGCGATCCGTGTTAATTCGTACTGGAGCATTCAGCTTAGGAGCGGCCTCTCTCCTCGCTCTTCTGCCAGTCGTTTGCCAACCGCATGGGGCTCAGGGCTACGGCTTTTTGCTGACGTGTTTCGGACTGGGCGCCCTCGCCGGAGCAGCCGTTCTTCCGCGGCTTCGCATTCAGTATTCCGTGGACGGACTTGTAGCAGGCGCGACGGTCCTGTTTGCACTCATGACTTTCGCAGCCGGACAAGTTCATATCTTTGAATGGCTGTGTCTGGTATTGTTTACCGCGGGCGCCGCGTGGATCGGAATCCTCGCCTGCTTCAACGTGGTGGCACAAACCATGTGCCCCTCGTGGATGCGGGCACGCGCGCTTTCTATGTACCTGCTCGTTCTTCAGGGTGGCATGGCAATCGGAAGCGCAATTTGGGGCGAAGTCGCATCACACCAAGGAGTGCCGGAAGCTCTTGCATGGTCGGCCCTGGCAATGGTATTAGGATTGGCCACGATCCGTCGGCACCGTTTGACGGCGACAGAATTGGAGATGGCCCCAGCCGTAGTCAGGGATTAAATGAATCACGGGGGATCTATGATGAAGAAGGCGGGTGCGATTGCACTGCTGCTATTAACAACTTTTGCGGCGGCGCAAATGCCAAAACCGAAAGAGGAACGCCGCACCGTCACAATGATTTTGGATCGCACGGTTAGCAATCTCGAAAATGAATTTGTCCCCCTCGCGGAAGCCATGCCCGAAGATAAATACGGATTCGCTCCCACCAATGGCGAATTCAAAAATGTCCGCACCTACGCCCAGCAAATCAAGCACGTGGCCGCCGTGAACTATGAACTCGGCGCCGCGATCCTCGAGCAGAAACCTCCCGTAGACATTGGTGATGAATCCGGTCCAGCCTCCGTAACGTCCAAAGCCGACATTCTGAAATACTTGAAAGATTCATTTGCGTACACTCACAAAGCTATTGCCACCATCAATGAAAGCAACCTGACGGGCACGGTACGAAGCCCTTTCGGCGAAGGGTGGGTCTCGCGCATGGGCCTGGCCACATCAATCGCCTGGCACGGCTATGACCATTACGGCCAAATGGTGGTATACGTCCGCATGAATGGGATCATTCCACCAGCTAGCAAAATGTAGCACCCGCGCTGAACTATCGGCCCTATGGCCATCGACTGGCAAACCTTTCGCCTGACATTGGAGCTGGCAGTCACCGTATCGGCCACCCTCTTCCTCCTCGGCCTCCCGATCGCGTATTGGATCGCCTTCTCTCACTGGCGATGGAAGTTTCTGATTGAGGCCTTGGTAGCCTTGCCGATCGTGCTCCCTCCAACGGTGCTGGGATTCTACGTTCTGGTTGCACTCGGTCCGCGCAGCCCGCTCGGTCGTTGGTGGATTTCGCTTACAGGCCACACTCTTGCCTTCACATTCTGGGGCCTGGTGATCGGGTCGATTCTGTACGGCCTTCCTTTCGCTGTGCAGCCGTTCGCCGCTTCATTCTCTTCGGTGGACTCCAAACTGATCGCGGCATCGGCCACACTGGGCGCGTCTCCGCTCCGCACCTTCGTTCGCGTGATCGCGCCGCTATCTTCCGCAGGCCTGATCACCGGCACGGTTCTGTCCTTCGCCCATACCATGGGCGAGTTCGGCGTCGTTCTCATGGTCGGAGGCAATATCCCGGGCGTCACGCGCACAGTTTCCATCGACATCTACGATCGCGTGCAGTCCTCAGACTACGTGGGGGCCAACCAGACGGCTTTGGTCCTGCTAGCGCTTTGTTTCCTGTTACTGATGGTAGTTTACGGGCTAAATCGCCGTACGTGGATGGTCAATCCCATAAAATAGCGTGTGATGAACCAGACGCGGACTGCTGCTGAAGAATCAGCCACCTTAACTACGCAGTCTGACCGCAATCTCCGCCTCGGATGCAGCGTTCGCAAACTTTATAGCGCCAAGGCAAACGATTTTCTTCTGGATGTCGCTTTCGAGGCATCAGCGGGATTCACAATTCTTTTTGGCGCTTCCGGAGCGGGAAAGACGACGCTGCTCGACTGCATCGCCGGACTGACCGCGCCAGACTCCGGAAGAATCGCGATCGGCGACCGAGCACTATTCGATTCATCGCCAGGTATCAACATCCCTCTTTCCCGTCGTCGCATCGGATATGTCCTCCAGAGTCTCGCCCTATTCCCTCACATGACGGTGACCCAGAATGTTGCCTACGGGCTTGCGCATTTTTCAGACACAGAACGGAAGCAACGCACCACATCGATTCTTGAGACCTTTCACATCGCGCACCTTGCCCGGCGCAGCGCCCGAGAAATCTCCGGTGGTGAAGCACAGCGCGTGGCACTGGCCCGAACTCTCGTGACCGAACCCGAGGTACTTCTGCTCGATGAGCCGCTGGCCGCGATCGACTTTCCCACAAAGTCGCAAATCATCGATGACCTTCGCGAATGGAACCGAACGCACCGTGTCCCGATTCTCTACGTAACGCACAGCCGCGAAGAAGTCTTTGCCCTAGGCGAAAGAGTCCTGGTTCTCGACTCCGGACGCATCCTAGACCAAGGCATCCCGCACGAGGTGTTGAGCGCTCCCCAGATGGAGACCATCGCCCAATTGGCCGGATTCGAAAACATCTTCGACGCTGTCGTAGAAACAGTGCGTCCGGAGCGCGGCACGATGACCTGCCGCATCGCCGGAGAAGCAGGCGGAATCGTTCTCGAAACTCCGCTAGTGCGGGGGGGCGTAGGTTCCGCCCTAAAGGTAGGAATCCGTGCCGGGGACATCCTGTTGGCCACCTCGCCGCCAACCGGCCTCAGCGCACGCAACCTGATTCCAGGACGTATTCAATCCATAGAACAGCACGATGTGATCGTCTCCGCGCGTGTGAAATGCAGAGTCGAAGTGGAAGTTCACCTAACCCTGGCCGCCCGTGACTCACTCGAATTGAAACCGGGCAAGGAAGTGTGGCTGGTAATCAAAACCCACTCATGCCATCTGATGCGGCGTTAGATCGGTTGAGGAATTGCTGGATACCATTCCGCTCTGTCATCCTGATGGCGCCGTTTTTTGGCGCCGGAGGACCTATGCAACTCTGCCTGCAGGTGCTCATTAGGTCGGAGACTGCATAGGTCCCGGCCTGCCAAAAAGCGTAGGCCATCAGGATGACACCGCGGCGGATCACATCAAAAGCTAAAATGGTCAGCCGCGCCATCTCATTCGATTGAATTCTTCGCGTTAAACACCTGCGCCTGTTCCATCTCAATTACGGCCACTCGCTGCCCATGCCGTTCCTCAGCAAACACAATGCGCCCACCCAGCACCTGTGCAGCCGCCGCTGACGGCAAATCCCGTTCGTATCCAAAAAACCGCTTTTTGAGTTGTATCCACATATCCCAGCGATCAAGCAGCGGATGCCTGGGCTCATACTTGGTCGAGAACACGAACGCGACGTCGAAATGCGATCGAAATTCAGCCGCTGAAAGCACCTGCTCCAGCGAAAAGTCTTCGATGCGAACGACCTTCAGCGGTCGCGTCGTATACCCGAGCCACGGACGCGTCAATTCATCGGACGCTGGCCACGCCGTCAGCACCTTCGCCATCGGATATCGCGCCTCCAGAAAACGCTCCGCGTCCTCATGCAGCACAACGTAGTCACGGTAAGCAAGATTGTCCTCTGGAGAAAACCCGTACGGCGGATTCCAGAACCAAGCCGCCATAAACGCGACGACAACAAACGCAATCACAATCTTCCAGTGGCGCATTCGTCGTCGTAGTGTCGAAACTGCAAGAATGATCACCAACGGAACCACCGGCAGCAAATAACGCGCCAGCACCGCGCCGCCGATCACGGCCATTGCAACCACATACGCAGCGATGATCACATAAAAGACAATCTGCACCGGAATCGCAATGCGCGCGCGCTCCACGCCTTCATCGCTCACTGGAGGATCCGTCATCGCCAGCGCCATGGCCCCGGTCAAAACCCAGAGGTGCATATAGCCGAAGCTTTGCCAAAGCCGCAGAGCGAGAGCCAGCACGAACCGCAGAGGATTCAACGTGGCGGCAACGTTATAGCGGAAAAATTCCGGATTGCCGAATACATATCCCGTCCGCGAGTAGTGATAGCCGTACCAAAGCACCAGTGGCACGATCGGAACCAGCAGTGCGGCAACACCCCATCCAGTCTCGCGACTGAGTTCTGTACCAGCACTCCATTGCTGAATGACCCGCTTCACGCTCGGAATTCTGCGCACGACCTCGCACCCGGCCAACGCGAGCGGCGCGATAATCGCCGTCTCCTTCGCCAACGCGGCCAAGGAGAACCAAATCGCGACCGATACCCAACGCTGATCGAAATACGCCCGCAATCCCCAGAAGATGAACCCTGCCGCCGCCAGATCCACTTGCGCCAGAGAACTCTGTGAGAAAAATACTGGGTAAACCACAGTGCACGCCGTCGCCGCGATCGCAACCTCAGTATTGGCAACTCGTTCCGCCAGGCGGAATACGCCTAGCAGCGAAAACGCGGCAACCACGATCATCGCCGAACGCGCCACCACCGGCGCATATCCGAAAGACTTCCACCACAGCGCAATCCAGGCCAGGACCAGCGGCGGATGTGCATTCGAAACCGTCGTATGGGGGATCAGGCTTCCGGTAAGCAGCAGATCGCGCGCTGCCGGCACGTAATAGCCCGCTTCGTCCCAGAAATACGGCAACGAAAGCAGCGCTACATGCAGCAGAAAAATGACAACAAAGATCACCGCAAACACGACTGCCGGGTGAGGTTTCGATCGCATGAAGAATTCAGTCTATGCAGGAAGCACACGATAATACGGCAGAGTGATTTCGGGCTAATGTACCGGCCCTGTTGGACTCATCCGCGGATCCAGTTTGATTTCCCCAAACGCTCCCTCGTAGCTCGACACATTCTGTTGAAGCAGTCCCAGCAATGCCTTCGCCTGCTGAGGGCTCAGATAGATACCTTGGAAATTCCGGATCTCGACGTTCGTCTCGCTCTGCTGCTGCAATGTGCCGAAAACAAGAAAAAAGTCCCAGATATTGACCCGCATCTGCACGCTGTTTGCGTAGTTCTCGCGATAGTTCGAATCATTCGTTAACTTCACATTAGGCTGCATCGGATTATTCATGGCACAAAGTGTAACCGACTCTTAGCGGCCGAGGTGTGGCGCAGCCCAAACTCACTGACAAAAACTGTCATTCGTGATTGTTTGCGGCGGGTAACCAATCGTCGACCCCTGTGCATTCCCAGCCCTCAGTGCACCATTTTCTTTGAAAACAAAGGGCTTATTTAGGCGCACTCCGTTACTTTGGGAAGTATCTTATGGCGTCGAAAATGCGATACAGTCGGTGTGCCCCTTAAGAAAAAGGGGCTGTGGGATTACCTATGACTCAAAATAACGACCCCGCAATGATGGAAGAAGTCGTTCTTCCTGAGCATCTTCTCCCCTTGGGATCTGTTCTGGGCCAGGGAGTTTCTGCGCTGGACCTTTGCATGGTTCTGGCCAAGATTTTCCGCGTGCAGTACACCGAAGTCGCCCTGCTGCGCCTAGAAGGTGGATTGCTGCGCTTCATTTTTCCGGAGCATCTGCGCACAACGGGTGCAATTCCGCTCTCCAGTAAAGCAGTCGCTGCGCACACCGCCCTCAGCAAGAAGGCCGAGATCTTCAACAATTTCGCGCGCGTCAAACATGCCAGCATCTTTGAAACGATCAAGGCGGATGATGGAGAAGATGTTGCCGCGCCGGCGCCGATTCAGAAGCTGATGTCAGTCCCCATCATGGACCGCGATTCTGCTGTTGTAGGCGTAATTCAGATTTCGCGCAAAGGCCTGGATCCGAAGTTCGCGCAAGATTTCAGCCGCGAAGACCTGCACGATCTCGAGCTTGCCGCGGGACTGTTAGCAACGGCCCCTGCATTGATGTCGAATTAAGCGGAGTTAGAACAAGTCTACGAAGCACCGTTCCACACCCATCGCACTTGGGTTGTCATTCCGAGCGTAGCGAGGAATCCCTACCTCGAGCAGTACGTTCGGGTAGGGATGCTTCGAGGGCCCAGCAGTTCTTGTAACCCCTCACATCTTTCCGAACACTCGCAAATCCATCCCAGTCATCTCCTTCGGCTCATCGACTCCAAGCATACCGAGGACCGTCGGCGAAATGTCCCGCAGCGAGCCTCCGGACTTCAACGTGAACTGCTTGGCATTCTCGGAGATCACAATGAATGGCACCGGATTCGTGGTATGCGCCGTATGCGGACCGCCCGTCGCCGGATCGATCATCATCTCCGCGTTGCCGTGATCGGCCGTGATCAGCATCGCACCACCCTTCGCTTTCACGGCGGCTTCAATCCGCGCAAGACATCCGTCAACAGTCTCGACCGCCTTCACCGTCGGCTCGATCTTGCCCGAATGCCCTACCATGTCGGCATTGGCGAAGTTCACGATCATCACGTCAAACGTTCCGTCTTCCGTGGCTTTGACCACAGCGTCGGCGATCCCGCTGGCGCTCATCTCCGGCTTCAAGTCGTAGGTCGCAACTTTGGGCGATTGCACCAGCACGCGGTCTTCTCCCGGAAACGGCTGCTCCACTCCACCATTAAAGAAGTAAGTCACGTGCGCATACTTCTCGGTCTCCGCGACGCGCAGGTTCCGCATATTCAACCCACCCATGACATTCGCGAGAATGTTCGCCATCGACTCCGCCGGAATCACCACCGGCAGGCTGAAATTCTTGTCGTACTGCGTCATGCAAACGTAGTGCAGATTCTTCGGAACGCGGTCGCGTGGAATCGTAACATCAAGATCGGCCGCACCCGGCAGATCGCTTCCGCCCTTGTCGTTGAGGCCGCTATTGCGCGTAAGAGCCCGGGTAATTTGCCGGACACGATCCGCACGAAAGTTAAAGCAGATGCAGGAATCATCGTCCCGAATCGTCGCCAGTGCCTGGCCTTTGCTGTCAGTACAAACAAATGGAACGACGAACTCATCCGTCACGCCTTTGTTGTACGACTCCTTCATTCCCTGCACGGGATCAGCCTGCTTGCCACCTTCGGCATCGGCGAAGACCATGGCGTTATAAGCCTTGGCAATGCGTTCCCAGCGCCGGTCGCGGTCCATCGCGTAGTAGCGACCGTTGACCGTCGCGATCTTGCCGCAGTTGTACTCGCGCATCTTCTGCTGCAATTGCTCAAGATACCCCGCGCCGTTCGTGGGCAATGTGTCGCGCCCGTCCATGAATGCGTGCACGAATACGCGCTCCAGCCCATTCTGCTTTGCCATCTTCAGCAACGCATACAAATGCGCCTGCTGCGAATGCACTCCTCCGTCAGAAACAAGCCCGAATAGATGCAACCGTCGTTCTCCGGTGCGCGCATGCTTCATTGCGTTCAGCAGTACGGGGTGCGAAAACAACTCGCCATTCTGAATCATCAGATCGATGCGCGTGATATCCATGTGCACGATGCGCCCCGCGCCGATGTTCAGATGCCCAACTTCACTGTTCCCCATCTGCCCTTCGGGAAGCCCAACGAAGGGCCCGCTCGTGTGAATGAGCGTGTTCGGATATTCACGCAGCAACCGGTCATACGTCGGTTTGTGCGCGAGTGCGATTGCGTTGGCTTTGGTTTCGGCCCGATATCCCCAGCCGTCAAGAATGATCAGAATAAGTGGTTTAGGACGAGACATAAATAAGCTTCTAGCTCCTAGCGTCTAGCTTGCCAGATCCCCTCTGGCAGTTCGGGAAATTTGTGCGATGTAAAGCGCGGCAGCTATGGTGAACCTTTTTCTTTTGTGCTAATGATTCCTTTGCAAGAACGGCTTGACTATGCGCACTCACGCTGGCGAGCAGACCGGCTATAAACAACGTAGGGAGTTGAGCCTTCATTTGTAGAACAGATCCTCGATGTCCTTCGGAAGCGGGTCGTTGAAGTCATCCGGGACCACGAATTCGCCCTTGGCGGAGCCCAGTCTAAAACGTGATCGTGCATCAGGCATGGCGATGAGCTTTGCGATAGGTTTTCCCGCCTTCGCGATCACAACTTCTTCCCCAAGCGCCACTCGCTTTAGCAGCTTGGAAAGGTTGGCTTTCGCCTCTCGAACGCTCACTTGCATAATCGGCCACACTACTTCTTATTCGACTCTGGCTTTTGGTCCACGCGCTTCAGCGCGGCATCCACCGTCGCCTGAATGCGCGGCATCGCAGCTTGCATCGTCTCAGCAGTCACGGACGGCATCTCGTGCAAGAACTTCTGCCCAACCGGAGACGAATAGAACGCCGTCAACCCATCGATTTCCGTCTTCGTGAAGTGCCGCTGATAGACCGGCACCATATCGCTCAGCATTCCATCGATGGGAAAATTCCGGATCAGTTCTTCGGAACCACGCTCTGCGCGGGCGATTTCTTCTTCTGTAATATCCGGATACTTCTTCTTCATCTCCTGCCGGTTGATCGCCCGCACCTGAGCAAACATCTGCTGCATGAGCTGCCGCACCTGGTCCCGGCTCGCCATCACGTCGAACAACTTCTGGACATCCTCTTTCGAAGCCGCGTCAGGCGCAATCGACACAGTTGTCTGCGCACACGCAGACGCGGACACCGAGATCACGCAAGCACAGAGCCAGACTTTCAGTTTCATAAAAAGCCTCCAGAATGCGGGCGATTTCAATTAGGCGTGATAATTCAGCGCCTTCAGACCGAGGAACCGCGCCGTGCTCCCCAATTCCTCTTGGATGCGCAGCAACTGGTTGTACTTCGCGATGCGGTCCGTGCGCGAAGCCGATCCGGTCTTGATCTGTCCTGCGCCGGTCGCCACAGCCAGATCGGCGATGAACGTATCTTCCGTCTCACCAGAGCGGTGCGAAATCACCGACGTATATCCGTTGCGACGTGCCAGATCAATCGCATCGAGCGTCTCGCTCACGGTGCCGATCTGATTGACCTTGATGAGGATCGAATTGGCAACGTTCTTGTCAATTCCCTTCTGCAGGAATTGCACGTTCGTGACGAACAAGTCGTCCCCAACTAGCTGAATCTTGCGGCCCACTTCCTTCGTGAGACTCGACCAGCCTTCCCAATCATTCTCCGCCAAACCGTCTTCAAGCGAAACGATCGGATAATCACTCACCCACTTTGCCCAGAATTTCACCATTTCGTCGGAGCTCTTCGACGACTTGTCCGATTTCTTGAAAACGTATTTTCCATCCTGGAAGAACTCGCTCGCGGCCGGGTCAAGCGCAATCGCGATCTCCTCGCCGGGCTTATAACCAGCCTTCGTGATCGCTTCCAGCACGACTTCGATCGCTTCCACGTTCGACTTCACCGACGGCGCAAATCCACCCTCATCGCCGACCGCAGTGTTATAGCCGCGCTTCTTCAGCACCCCTTTGAGCGTATGAAACACTTCCACGCCCCAGCGCAGCGCCTCGGAAAAGCTCGGCGCTCCCACCGGCATCACCATAAATTCCTGAAAGTCGACGTTGTTGTCCGCGTGCGCTCCGCCGTTCAAAATATTCATCATCGGCGTAGGCAACGTATTCGCTCCCGCTCCACCCAGATAGCGATACAAAGGAATGTCTATACTCTGCGCCGACGCCCGCGCGGCCGCCATCGAGACTGCCAGGATCGCGTTCGCGCCCAAACGCCCCTTGTTCTCCGTTCCATCCAGCTCGATCATGCGGGCATCGAGTCCCCGCTGATCGAATCCGTCCCAATTCGCCAACGCTTCGGCGATCTCGTGGTTTACGTTCTCAACAGCCTTCGATACACCCTTGCCGACATACCGGTTTGTATCCCCGTCGCGCAATTCGACTGCCTCGTGCTCACCGGTCGAGGCGCCGCTCGGCACAATGGCCCGGCCCATCGAGCCGTCTGCCAGAAATACTTCAGCTTCTACCGTCGGGTTTCCGCGTGAGTCCAGAACTTCTCGGGCATGAATTCCTGCAATATTCGACATAGTTATCCTTTACTGGGATGAGTTCAACCGCGGTTCACGTGCGCAGACTGATCTTCAACCTCGCGCCGATGCGTCCACGACAGGGGGGAACAACATCAACCTTCACGCTGCGCGTTACGAAACCCTCGATTATATCGGATGGACACACGCGCTTAGTGACGCCCGGCACACGAACGTGCTCGATTTTCATTTTTGGGACTGTCCATTCGGCCACCCGGCAACCCCTCTTATCTCCATTGGTTCCCCATGTACTGTCCGCCGCTTGTGTGCTACTTTCCGCCTAATCTAGAGTTAGAAGAACAAAGGGATCCCGGAGGTACCGATGAAACGCTGGATGTTCCTACCCTGCCTATTCCTGGCGACCTTGCTCGCCGCTCAAACCAACGCACCTGTTCCCGCCGGCACAGCCTTGATGGTTCGCCTCGAAACAACACTGGCCACGTTCAGCAACCACGTCGGAGATCCATTCCGCGGAAGCCTTACGCAGCCAGTCGTCGTTGATGGCAAGACCCTTCTTCCTGCTGGAGCCGTGGTCGAAGGCCGCGTCATCAAGCTCAATGAACCGCGCCGCATCTCAGGCAAGCCCACGATCGGCATCTTGCCCGAAGCAGTCATCCTACCCAGCGGCGAGCGCTACTATCTCGACGCAACTCTGACTGACACAAACATTCCCGGCAGTGATGTCAACAATGAAGGACAGTTCAAAGGATCAGGCCACGACCGCCGCGACACGCTCGAGGAAGGCGGAGGCACCGCAGGTGGCATGCTGATTGGCGGATTAGTTGGCGGTCCAGTCGGACTCCTGGTCGGCGGCGCGATCGGCGCAGGCTCGACGACCGGACATTGGCTGAGCAAGCATCGCTCCGCGACGCTTCCCGCCGGAACTCAGTTAACGCTGGAATTGAATCGCCCACTGGCGATGACAGTGCCAGCTCTCGCAACACCGGCGGCCACGGCGCCTGTAACCGCAGCTCCCGCACCAGACAGCAGCGGTAAATAGCTGATCCGAAGAAGTGCGATTTGAAAGCGCGCGGCTTCCAGCCGCGCCGCAAGCTCACCCCGACCCAGAATGTCATGCAGAGCGGAGGCGGAG
>DATFQQ010000077.1:0-31037 GCA_035264195.1 Candidatus Sulfotelmatobacter sp.
CGGAACGTGCGCGTGTCGAATTGCTCTGTGAATTCTCCTTGGGACGATGGCATCTGCCTGAAGAGTTCGTTCGCGCTTGGCTATGCTCGCGCTACCGAGATGGTGACGATCACCAATTGCCTGCTTGCAGGCAGCTACCAGGAAGGCGCACTGCTGGATGGGACGTTCAAGAAGTTTTCAGACGTCGAGAAGGTTCCGCGAACCGGACGCATCAAGTTTGGAACGGAATCGATTGGTGGATTCAAGAACATCACGATTTCGAATTGTGTGTTCGATGGATGTCGCGGTTTGGCGATTGAGAGCGTGGACGGCGCGGTGATTGAAGATGTGACTGTCACGAACATCACAATGCGGGAGGTCTTTGAAGCACCGATCTTCGTACGGCTTGCAGCGCGCATGCGAGGGCCGGCTGGCGTCCCTGTAGGAACGATACGCCGCGTGATCTTGAGCAATTTCACTTGCATGAGTGCGGCTGCGTCACCGCGGATCAGTTCGATTCTGGCCGGGATTCCAGGGCATCCGATTGAAGATGTGAAGATCAGCGACATGATGTTTATCCACGCGGGCGGCGGGACTTCCGCCGACGCTCAGAGGAGTCTGCCGGAAAAGGAGAAAGACTATCCGGAGCCGAACATGTTTGGAGTGACCCCGTCGCATGGATTTCTTATGCGGCACGTGAAGGGGCTGGAGGTACACGCCATCAAGATCGAGCATGCGAGTGCCGATGCACGGCCGGCGTTTGTGCTTGAGGATGCGGTGAACGCCGAGTTTGGCCGGATCAAGGCCGCTACGGATGCCGGAGTACCGACGTTTGTGCTTCGCGATGTGAAGGGCTTTAGCGTTTATCGGAGTCGGCCCGTGCCGGATACGGAGTTGGGAGCTGTCGAGAAGCGGGAGATCTAGTCGACTATTGGACGACTTTATGCAACACCAAAATTCCCACTTCTCGTGCACAAAACGCGCGAGAAATGGGCCACCCATTGTGGTTAGGATCCTCATGATGAGAGAGAAGATCGGTCTTTGCTTAGGTGTTATCAGCTTATTTTGCGTGTCTGTTTTTGCGCAGCAGAAGCAGAATGCCGACTTGATCGTTACACATGGAATTGTCGTGACGATGGATGGGACACGGGCCATTTATCAGGACGGGGCTGTTGCCGTGCGTGGGGATTCCATTGTTGCGGTTGGTCCGCGTGAGGAGGTGGAGTCGCGATTCCAGGCTGCGCAGGCAATTGACGCGCGCGGCGGGTTGGTATTGCCCGGATTTATCAATGGGCATACGCATGTTCCGATGACGCTGTTTCGCGGGCTGCACGATGACGTCACTTTGAACGACTGGCTCTACAAGTATATTTTTCCGGCGGAAGCGAAGAACGTGAATGAAGAATTCGTGCGCTGGGGTACGCGGCTTGCGGCAGCGGAGCAGATTCGTGCGGGCGTGACGACCTTCGCTGACATGTATTACTTCGAGGATGCGATTGCGGAGGAGACAAAGGCTGCTGGAATGCGCGGCGTGCTCGGGGAGACGTTTATCGATTTTCCTGCTCCTGACAACAAGAGTGAAGCCGAGATGCTGGCTTACACGGAGAAGTTCCTGAAGCGGTGGCAGGGCGATCCGCTGATCCATGCGGCCCCGGCTCCGCACTCGATTTATACGTGCTCGAAGAAGACGTTGCAGGATGCGGCAGAACTCGCGAGGAAGTACCATGCGCCGATTTTGATTCACGTGGCCGAGATGAAGAAGGAATGGGAAGACAGCGAGAAGGCGAATGGAATGTCCCCTGTGCAATATCTGGAGAAGATTGGGGTGCTCGGGCCTGATATTGTGGCGGCGCATTGCATCTTTGTCGACGAGGCGGATCGCAAGCTGCTCGCTGAGCGTGGCGTGGGGTGCGTGCACAATCCTTCGAGCAACATGATGATTGCGAGCGGGGTGTCTCCCGTGCCCGAGATGCGGGCTGTCGGCGTAGCGGTCGGACTTGGGACGGATGGTCCGGCAGGGAGCAACAACGATCTCGACTTGATGGAAGAGATCGATCTTGCGGCGAAGCTTGCGAAGATTTCGAAGATGAATCCGCTGGCACTGAATGCGAAGAGTGTGGTGGAGATGGCGACGATCGACGGGGCGAGAGCCATCCATATGGAGAAGGAAATTGGGTCGATTGAACCGGGGAAGAAGGCAGACATCATTTTGATCAGTTTGAATGAGGCGAACACGTTGCCGATGTACGACATCTATGCGCAGATTGCGTATTCGCTCAAAGGTAGCGACGTCGAGACGGTGATCATCGGCGGCAAGGTGGTGATGCGAGATCATCGGTTGTTGACAGTTGATGAGCCGAAGGTGCTCGAGAAGGCTCGCGAGTATGGGAAATCGGTGAAGGCTTCGCTGGGGATGGAGTAGAGGACAGTAGACCTCGGACGTCAGACCTCAGACTGCCGACCTTGGACGCCGGGCCTCGGGGAATTAGGGTGACTCGGTCTTGATCTGCGAGGGATTAAAATCCCCACTTCTCGCGCAAAAGGCGCGCGAGAAATGGGGCGCCCATCGTTTCTTCGGTACCGCGAGGATGGAATGGCTGAGAAGAAATTTCGATTTCGATTGAAGATCCAAGGGAAAGAGGCGGGTGTGGTGTCGGCGATTACGCCGCCGATTGATGTGGAAGAAACATTTGGTACGCGAGGGCGAGTCCCGGTACGTGGGACGATGAACGGATTCCCATTCCGTTCGTCGCTGATGCCGATGGGCGGCTGCCACATGATGCCCGTGAACAAGGCTTTGTGCGATGGAGCGGCAGTGAAGGCTGGGGACATCGTCGATGTCGTGATGGAACGCGATGTCGAGGAGCGCACGGTTGAGACTCCTCCGTCGCTTCAGAAAGAGTTGGCCAAGAATAAGAAAGCACAAGAGAGGTGGGAGAAACTTTCTTTCACACACAAGAAGGAAATGGCGAACTCGATCACCGGCGCGAAGCAAGAGGAGACGAGAAAGCGGCGGCTGGCGAAGGTGATGCAGGTGCTGAAGACAGGAGCGAAGTGGACCGGGTAGACAGTTCAGTGGTCAGTGATCAGTGGCCAGTAGAAAAAGGACCTATACGAGACAAGAGCGTGTGACCACTGCCCTCGGACCTCAGACCACTGACCACAACTCTTCTCACCCAAGCTGATGCAGAGACTCCACGACCCCCGCGACGTCGTTTTCCTGGAACAGGCGAATGGCGGCGATGCCTGCGGCTCCTGCTTCGAGACAGGATTTTGCGTTCTCAAGCGTAATGCCGCCAAGAGCCAGGACTGGGATATCTCCTTTGCATGCTTGGCGGAGTTGGGTGAGACCCGCAGGCTGCGCGGTGGGTAAGATTTTCTTTTCAAAAACAGGGGCGAAGACCGCGAAGGTCGCTCCGTCTGATTTCGCTTGGAGGACATCTTCTGGTCGGTGACAAGACACTCCTATCAGCGGATTTTGTGGTTCGTTTTCGCGGGCCGGGGTGCCCGCGCCACACTTCTTCCAGATATCCGTGACGCTTCGCGGTGAGAGGTCGTCGGAGCGCAGGTGGACGCCTTCGGCTCCTACCGCTAGCGCGACATCGGAGCGCGAGTTAATAAGGAGAGCTGTGGCTAAGGTGCGAGTCTCATGGATTGAGCGAACAGCTTCGCCGGCCAAGAGTTCCAGTTCGCCCGTTGTCAGATCTCTTTCGCGGAGTTGGATGTAGTCGACTCCGGCGTGGGCGGCTTCGGCGATTTTTTTGAGCAGACGACGACGGCGGGTGGGTTCGTCTGCGGCGAATGCGGTGCGGTCGGTGATGTAGTAGAGACGGCAACGTTCGGGCATGTCGAGCTTGACCACTAGCAGGTGTTTCTCTCGCCCCGTTGGGGCTGGCCAAGATTCTTTTGCGTACCCACGGCTTGCGCCGTGGGCTGCATTCTTTCGCCGCTTCGCGGCTTACCATCCAAATCGGCTAGTGGCGCTTCTCCTACGGCCTGGTCTTTGCGATTTCCGGCAAAATGTCGCCTTGCTTTCTGGTCGCGCCGCCGAGGTGATGTTGCGTGAGGCCGACACGGAGGAAGTCGAAGGCTTCTTCGGGATTGTCGACGATCTTGAATAATTCGAGGTCCTGCGGCGAGACGGCGCCGGCGTCGACGAAGGCCTGGAAGTTCATGATCTTGTTCCAGTATTCACTGCCATAAATGATCACCAGAATTTTTTTGGCCAGTTTCTCGGTTTGGGCGAGGGTGAGTATCTCGAAGAGTTCGTCCATGGTGCCGAAGCCGCCCGGGAAGATGACGAGTGCCTTGGCCAGATAAGCGAACCAGAATTTCCGCATGAAGAAGTAGTGAAACTGGAAGCTGAGTGACGGTGTGATGTATTGGTTGGGGTGTTGCTCGAACGGGAGCTGTATGTTCAGCCCAATGCTTCTGCCACCGGCGTCAAGCGCGCCGCGGTTAGCCGCTTCCATGATGCCGGGACCTCCGCCGGTGGTGACCACAAAACGATGACGCCGAGCCGGAATCGTGACCGACCACTTCGTAAGCATGTGTGCCAGCTTGCGGGCGTCTTCGTAATACCGGGCCATGTCGACACTGGCGCGGGCGCGTTTTAAGTCCTGTTCGAGTTGAGCGGCTGAGGCGACCGAGTCAGGATTCCTTTGAAGATCCGCAAGGGCCTGGGCCGCATCCTTTTCTCCCTGAAAGCGGGCCGAGCCGAAGAAGACGACGGTGTCCTGAATTTGCTCACGGCGGAAGCGGGCCAGCGGTTCCTGGTATTCCGCCAGAATGCGCAAAATGCGGCCGTCGGGGCTGCTTAGAAAAGGTTCATTCTGGTAAGCGACTGGCGCGGATTTCGGATCAGTCATGATTACTCGCGTTCCTGGAGAATTTCGGCAGATGCGACCTGCAGTGACGTTCTAGTGATGCTCGTGGTAGTGAAGTGCCTCCCAGAATCCGATCCAAATATCGAGCAGGCCCAAGCCGCTGCAAATCCCGCGGAAGAACCCATTCGCGACCAAGGTGCGCAGCGACGGAAATGATAGCAGGAGATAGTTATCCGTCCACTCCGGTGTCCACGGGAGAATGATCAGCAGCACGCCCGCCACCGCACTAATCAAGACGAATAGGAAGACGGAGATGCGGTGCATCCAAAGCTGGAGCGCGGGCGGAGGAGCATCCTCGCCTGGGTTGAGAAGAGTGGTATGGATTTCGGTCGGGGGCGCTGGTTCTGGTGCCTTTCCCGGCGCGCTGGAAAGAGTGGGATCGGTCATTCAGGAATGCTCCGGCTCGATGGCCGAAGGTTTGAGTGCAAGTTGATTTGCAGCAATAAGGGTCTGAAAACAGCCATCGCGCTATTTTACGACTTCAGGGCCTTAATGCGCTCGGAGACGTCGCGATAATCGATGTTTGATCCGTAGACGTCCATGAAGTGCTTGAGAGCAGAGGTTTTGTCGCCAGCGGTTTCGTAAGCCGAGGCGAGTTCGTAGTTCAGGGCGGTGCGGGTTTCGCCATCGATGGTAGGAACCTTCAAAGCTCTGTCATACCAGCGAACGGCTGCTTCCGGCACTCCTTTTTCCAGGAAGCATTGCGCCAGCCAGGTGTAGGTCTGCATGATCTGCGGGAATGGATGTCCGCGATCGAAGGACTGGCAGGCCTTCTGGAGTTCACCGATGGCTTCATCAAGCAATCCCATTTCGCGGAATGCGATGCCGAGGTTGTAGTGGGTTTCTGGATCTTCGTCAGTGGAAGCGACGTCGGCCTCGAGATCCTTTTTCAGCTCGCCAAACATATCGGCCAGGTCGACGCCTGCATCCTCACCGAATGGCGATGACTTGGCAGCGGCAGCCGGAACTGATGGAGGAAGCACGGGAGCAGCTGCTTGCGACTTGGGAGCTGCAACGGGAGCAACCGGAACCGTCGATGCAACGGGCGCAGTAGGAGCTTGTACCGGACGTGCCACTGGTGGAGCGGACGGAGCTGAAGGCGCGGCCGATGCCGCTGCACTCGCTGCCAGCGGAGCGGGCTTCTTCGTCTCAATCTTTGTCTCAACCGGAGCGACAGGCTTCACGGGTGGTGCGGCAGGCTTCGCAGTGACCGGAGCTTGTGCTCCCGTGACTGGAGCAGCCGTCAGGAAATCCTCTCCCAGCGAGGCTTCGATATCGGCCACAAACTCACCCAGGACCGGCGCAGGCTGGACTGGAGCGGGTTTCGCCTGGGCCGCGGGAGCAGGTTGTGGCGTAGGCGGAGGCGCCTGCGGCATCGTGCCGGGCAGGAAACCATCGCCGAGCGAAGACTCTAGATCGGAAACGAACTCTTTGAGAGCTTCGGGTTGCGCCGCTGGTTCGGGCACTTGCGCAGCCGCTGCGGGCTGCTGGATTTCAGGCTGCTTAAGCGGGGGCTGCTTAACTTCAGGTTTGCGAACCCTCGGGGTGTGAATGACCGGAGGCGTGTGAACGACAGGCGCAGGTTCCGGCGTGACGGATTCTTCGACCGGAATCTCTTCAACCGCAGCCTCGGGCTCAGATTCGACAGCGGCAGACGCTTCTTCAACGGCAACCGGAGTTTCGTCAGCGACTTCAAATGACGGAACGTCTTCGGCGGTGATCTCTTCAACTGCTGGTTCGGCCTCAACTGCGACTTCCTCGGCCGGTTGCATGGCTGCATCAACTTCGGCGCGAAGCTCGTCGATCTTAGCCTGGTCGCGCGTCAGGGTCTGCAGCTTGGCAAGCGCCGCGAGCGCCTGCTCGGGCATGCCATGCCCCACATAGAATCGGATCTCTTCGACGGTCTCTTCGACGCGGGGATCGGCTGCGGGCTTTGCGGCCGCGACCGCGGGCTCGGGTTCGGACTGGGCCGGTTCTTCGGCGGCAGCTGGAGCGGCGTCATCGCCCTCGATGGTGATGGCGTCATCCCACTCCGAAGATAGATCAATTTCTTCCGCGGCCTCGGCAGCAGCTTCGGGGGCAGGTGCAGCGGACTCATCAACAACAGCAAACTCAGGTTCAGCCGCAGGCTCGACCGGCGTCTCTGTAGCGGTGGGCCACGGGGATGCGGCTTCTGCGGTCGCTTCTTCAGGAGCAACAGCGACTTCGGGCTCTTCGATCGTGATCTCGGAAGGAGATTCGCCGACCGAAAATTCGGCGACTTCCGACTTTGTTTCCGGAACTTGGGTTGCGGGCGTGGCAGCATCGAGGAAAATATGTTCTTCCTCGGCAGTTGCGATGTGAAGAGCGGGCGTCGAGGAACGCTCTTCGTAGCGCTCGGCAAGTTCGGCGTAACGCGACGCTTCATCCGGGTGCTCGGCCTCGGAATAAATCCGCTGGAGCGTGCGGCAGCAAACACCGGCCTCGGCAAAGCGTCCGGCACGGGTATGCAGCGCCGCCAGACGCTGATTCAGGCGCAGATCCTCTGGGGCCATCGGCAGCACGGAGGTCAACGGTCCGAGTGCCTTGGCCGGCATGTTGTAGGAAATGAACAGTTCCGCGTCGGTCAACGCGGAGCGGACCGCCAGCGAAACTTCATCGGAGTAATGCTGATGAATCGAAGGAGCAGTCGATTCGAGGTCGTCGATTAGAACGACGGCCTCTTCCGGAGTAATGAGCTTGTTGCCCGAAGCTCCACCGAGCTGACTGGCCACCTGCTGATAATTCTGCATGTGCAGCGGATTCTGCGGTTCGAGCTGGGCGAGTTTCTGGTAAAGGTCGCCGGCGCGGCTAAGTTCCCCGGCCTGCACACTGGCGTGCGCCAGTAATTCGGTGACCTCGGTGATATGCGTGTTCTCGCCGGCCTTGTTGAACAGGTCAAGCAGCTTCTGCAGCGAGTCGGGATTATCCCGCACATGGCCGATGATCTGGTGCAGGCTCTTCAGGACTTTTTCGGAATTTTCTGCCAGCAGCCGCTCGGCGTGCTGATCGAAGACTTGCAGGGCATTCTCGTAGTGACCGGCCTGCATCAGCGCATCGGCAAAGTTCGCGATGGCAGACAGGTCGTTGTGGACCGTCAGCAGCTTGTTCGCGAGCGTTCCAGCTTCCGACAGTTGGCCGGTTAACAGATACGCTTTGAGCAGGTCGCGCAGCGCGTCCGGCTTGGAATCGATATCCGGGATTTTCTGGAACGCGGCGACCGCTCCGGCGGCATCGCCGGACTCGAGCAGGTTCTTGCCCTGCATGACCAGCGCGTGCGCATTGCCGGGGTCAAGCGTGAGCATGCGCTGCAGAACTTCTTCCGCACCGCTGAGCGACCCTTTGGAACGCATGCTCTCGGCGGCGGCCGAGAAAATCTGCCAGGCATCCTGCTTCTTGCCAAGGCGTACGTAAACCTCTGCCAGCTTGACCCGCATCTGGCTGTTCTCGGGATCCATTTCCAGAATCTTCTGGAAGATCCGGACAGCATTGTCGAGTTCTCCAGCTTTCAGGAATTCTTCCGCGACTTGCAGATACTGCGCGCGGGCATCGTTGAACAGGCCCTGCTGGGTATAGAGTTCGGCCAACTTGAGCAAGCTCTCGAGCGATGGTTTGAGCTTGCAGATCTTCTTGTACATCGCGATGGCCTTGACCGTGAAACCCTGGCCGGCATAGGCATCGCCCACGCTCTTGAAGCAATCGGTAGCTTTGTCGCTCTCGCCGATGCGCGAGTAGAGGTCGCCGACGGTGTTGGTGACCGTCAGGTCCTTGGGATCGTTCTTGAGGATTTTTTCGTACTCAGAGATGGCATTTGTGAGCTTGCCTTGCTGGACATACTTCTCCGCGCTGGCGAGAACCTTCTGCTTGTTGAAGCCGAACAATGCCATAAGAGCGTCGAACTCCAGACCCTGGTGTTACCGACAACGCAATTTGATCAACGAATCCTCACCGCGAATTCCGACATCGTGCTGCGACAGAACCCGCTGAACGCTGGGGGCTGCTCCCCGGGTACGGGTCGCGGGCGTTCATCCCACATATCGGCAGATGGCCGTCCGGACAAGGCCAATTGTACGTCTGGAAGTCATGAACCGCATGGTTACCAAGGGTTACCGAAAGGGAGTGTACCGAAGGGTTACCGAAGGAACTTAGTAGCCATAAAGGGACGGGGATCCCAGCATTGCGTCGGGCCGGGGTGTCATCATGCAGTGGCGAATACGGTGGTAGCCTGTTTCGATGGCCAACAAAGCCGCCAGCGAAGTACTTGTACTGGATGGACGTGAAGTGCAGATCACCCATCCCGACAAGCCCTATTTCTCTGCGCAGGCGAAAGTCTCGAAGCTCGATCTGGTTCGCTACTACCTGTCGGTCGCGGGTGGAGCACTAGCTGGAATTCGGGATCGGCCGATTGTTCTTAAGCGATTCGTGAATGGAGCCGAGGGAGAGGCTTTCTATCAGAAGCGGGCCCCTGAGCAGCGGCCTTTGTGGCTGCGCACCGTGACGCTGTCATTCCCGTCAGGGCGCACTGCTGAAGAAATTGTGGTTGATGATGCTGCGGGGCTCGCTTGGATCGTGAACCTGGGATGTATCGAACTACATCCGCATCCCGTTCGGTCGGGGGACCTGGATCATCCCGATGAATTGCGCATCGATCTTGACCCGATTCCGGGTGTCGAGTGGAATCAGGTTCGCCAAGTAGCTCTCGAGGTGAAGGCTTTTCTCGAGGAAGTCGGACTTCGCGGATGGCCGAAGACGAGCGGATCCCGGGGCATGCACGTGAATGTGCGGATCGAGCCTCGCTGGACGTTCTCAGAAGTTCGCCGGGCAGCGGTCGCGTTGTCGCGAGCGGTCGAGCGTCGCATGCCTGGGCTGGCGACATCGAAATGGTGGAAAGAGGAGCGTCAAGGAGTGTTCCTCGATTACAACCAGAATGCGAAAGACCGGACGACGTGTTCAGCCTATTCGGTGCGTCCGCTGCCGGATGCGCGTGTGTCGGCTCCGGTGAGCTGGGACGAGGTCCCGGACTCGAATCCAGCAGAGTTTACGATGTTCACGATGCCGGAGCGCTTTGCGAAGATCGGTGATCCGCACGCTGAAATGAATTCTGCGGCGGGATCGTTGGAAAAGTTGCTTGAGCTGGCGGACAGAGATGAAGCTGCGGGGCTTGGGGATGCTCCGTGGCCTCCTCACTTTCGAAAGATGGAGTCAGAGGCGCCGCGAGTCGCTCCGTCACGCGCGAAGTCGGGGGCGAAGAAGACGCGCGTCAAGATGCCGCTCATTACCGTGGCAAATTCGCGGGACAAGGCGGCCGCGTTGACAGGGCTTGGGAGATGGAAGGCGAAGTATGCGGAAGCTGCCAGCCACCTTGCCGTCGATGATGTGCTGGTCGACTCGATGCGAGGACGGTCGTCCACTTGGACGCGAATTCGCGTCAATTTGCGGAATGTCCCGGAAGACATTCGTCCGAAACAAGAGATGCCCGATCCGGATGACGATCCCACGCGGGAATGGCGGGAGTTCCGTCAGAAGGAGAAAGACGAACAAAACAACGAGTAGGCTCCTGAGGCCGCATTTATAGTCATCTTTGCACAATATAGTGACAACCTGGAACTTCTCTGCGGACTTTGCGCATCCTTTGCGCTCTGTAGTCAAAAGCTTTTCACCGTTAAGATCGCAGAGAAAGGCCGCAGAGGTCGCGGAGAAAGTCAGCGCCACCTAATGTTGGCCGTCGGTGCCGAGGTGTCACTATATTCTGCATTTGCCAGTAAGCTCAGCGGCCTTGCGGGAAAATTTCCGCTAGTTCTTGTGGTGGAACGACTTCGAGCTGTGCGTAGGTGCAATCCTTCGGTCTCTTGTCCGAGCGCCATCGGCGAAATTGTGCTGTGTGGCGGAAGCGATCGCCTTGCATGTGGTCGTAGGCAACCTCGACTACTAATTCCGGTCGCAGAGGTTCCCAGGACAGGTCCTTGCCTTGACTCCAGCGGCTTTGGCCACCGGGCATGCGCTTAACCTCCCCGTCGCCTCCTAGATCCGCCCATGCTTTCCATGGATGAGACGCGAGCGCGTTCTCACGGTAAGGGGCTAGAAAATCAACGAGTTCTTTACGCTTCGCCGTGCTGAAACTCGCGCATACGCCAACGTGTTGCAGAGCGCCGGCGTCATCGAACAGACCGAGCAAAAGCGAGCCAACGAGAGTACGGTCGCCTTTCTTGTGCCAGCGGAAACCCGCGACTACACAATCGCAGTCGCGCTCGTGCTTCACCTTGAGCATTACGCGCTTGTTGGGTTCATAGACGCCGGAGACCTGCTTCGCTACTACTCCGTCGAAGCCCGCACCCTCAAAGCGACGGAACCAGTCTGCAGCCAGCGTGCGATCCTGGGTGGCAGGAGTGAGATGCACCGGCGGTGCGGCGGCAGATAGCAGCGATTCCAGTTGGCGGCGTCGAGTCTCAAACGGCTCGTTTCTGAAATCGTGGTTTCCTTCGCAAAGCAGATCGAAGAAAACCACAGAGGCCGGAATCTGCTTTGACAACAGCTTTACGCGCGAGGCGGCGGGATGCAAGCGAAGCTGCAAGGAATCGAAGTCGAGTTCGCCGTCTTTGACGATGACGATTTCGCCATCGAGAACGCAGTGAGCAGGCAACGCCGAGCGCAGCGCCTCTTCGACCTCAGGGAAATAGCGATTCAGCGGTTTCTCGTCGCGACTTTGGATGAAGATCTCATCGTTGTCGCGAAAGATCAGAGCGCGGAATCCGTCCCACTTGGGCTCGAAGATCCAATCGGCGCCAGGGGGAAGTTCATCGACACGCTTGGCGAGCATGGGCAACAACGGCGGATTGACCGGTAGGTTCATTTCGATCATGGTATAACGCGGTCCATGTTTATGACGGCGCGCTGAGTTCGCGAATCTCGGTCCTAATATGAAGTAACTATAGGGTCGCGCCCGAGGGAAAGTGTATTCTTCGCGGACTGTGTATCAACCAACTGGGGATGACAAATAGCTATGACTTGGATTCGAACGGTTTCGCTGGCTGAGGCCGACGAAAAGCTCCGCAAAGCAATTGAAGGCGAGAAAATGTTTTACCCCAAGGAGTATGCCGAACCGGTGCATCCCGATCCGTCAGGCGCGTCGTCGATTGTGGGCTCGCATACGTTGATTCCGGATGCGTTGTATCACGCGTTTAGTACGTTCGGCGCTCTGATGTCTCCCGAATTGCCGCTCAGCCGGGCGCAGCACGAGATGATTGCCACCATGGTCTCGGTGACCAACCGGTGCGTGTATTGAATCGAGTCACACGCAGAGTTTCTGCGTAGGGTCACGTTGGATAAAGGGCTGGTCGAGGCGCTTGAGAAGGACTACACAACGGCGCCGATCTCGTCACAGGACCGTGTGATGCTCGATTACGTGGTCAAGTTGACGAAGGACGCGACCAAGGTCTGGAAGGACGACATCGAGCGGCTGCGGTCGGTTGGATTCGATGATCGCGGGATTCTGCAGATTACGTTGATCGCATCGTGGTTCAACTACATCAATCGCGTAGCGGATTCGCTGGGGGTTGGGCGGGAGTAAAGCGTTTCGCTTTTGAAATGCCTCGACGCGTCAAAGAGCGCCTTTACGATGCCAGTCGTGCGTGTGGAGATCCCCCAACCGTGCGCTCGGCGATAGCGATCCTTCGACTGCGGCGTTGCTTCGCTGTTCGCGAAGCAACTTCCTCGCTCAGGATGACATTTGTTGGAGAGCCAATCCTGCAAGATCCTAATAACTGAAGCCTTGTAGTTGGCTTACGGTCGTCGACGGACCGTCTACGAAACCAGTCCTAGTGCTCGGGTGCAGCGCGATATGTGCGGGAATCACATTAAACGTGTTGGAAAAATTGAATCCGTTCAGAGTTCCTCGGAGATTCCCTTTGATGTCGTAGACGTAGATTGAGCTTCCGGTGGACGAACTCGAATTCGGCTGCGCCACAAAGAAAACGCGGTGCAGGGCGTCGAACTCCACGTCAGCTCCGCTAAAGAACTGCTGGCTGCCGGAATTCGGCAAGATCACAATGGTGGCCGTGTGTTTGTTGAGGTCAATGAATTCAACGCTGGCGTCGTCTTCCGTGGTCGTGCAGACAACATTGTCGTTGGGATCTACGGCGATGCCGTTGATGAAACCCAATCCGAATCCGGATTCTTCGGTGAAAGTGCCCTGAGTCAAATCCGCAATGCCCAGCACCGGAACGCATCCGAAGCAGCCGTTGCCGCCACCAAGAATTGCCTGGTTGGTCTGCGGGTTGTAGGCGATGGGCGGGGGCACACTGCCGAAGTTAAACGAGTCTGTGATCTGGATGACTGGGCCGAAAGTATTCGCGGCGACATTGGAACTGAAAACTATAGGGATAAAATTGCTGCTGTTGTCGATGGCAAAGACGGCATTATTAGTTGTCCCCTGGTTGCGGCTTACCTGGTTGATCAGGTGCTTTGATCCGATCGGGGGTGTCCACTTGCCTGTGGCTTTGTTGCCACTCAGAGGGTTGACCACCCCGAATGTGCGCTGCACGTCAAGAAACTTGATGACGTGCTCGCGTTCGACCAATCCAACCGAAGTCCCCACTACACCCAGAGTGACGAAGTCGTCCTGCGTTTGCGTCTTGGCCAACACGGTGAGAATCTTGCCAGTCTTCTGATCGAAAGTCTCCACCGCTGCCAGGACCTGGCCGTTCGAGAGAGTCTGTGCCTCGCTGAGGATACCCTCGGTGCCGTTCTGATCGATATCGAAGCCGAAGATTTGTCCGCCGAACTTAGTGTTAACGATGACAGGAGTGGCAGGAGATTGGGGGGACTGTGCGCCTGCCGCTGTCGAGAAGAGGCACGAAATACCGAGTAGCAGGATCCAGAATCGGTGAACAAACTTAAAAGGAGACGGGGTGACGAAGGGCCTCATAAGAGCGGAGTCCTTTGGAGAATTTACCCGCCGCAAGGATGTACGCTCAGCGGGCGCGAACGGTATGGTAGCCCGCTAATTTCAGGCGATTGTCATCGATTTGTCAAACGATTAGGGCTTGAACGGCACGCTGTAGTGAGAAGACACCACCTGCCATTTGCCCGCGGATTTCACCCAAACATCGGTCAGGCGATCATGGTACTCATAGCCCTTGCCGTCGGATTCGCCCTTTTCGTGATAGCTGCCGGTGACGATCGCGATATCGCCGTGGAGCCGGACCTTCAGATCGGAAAGTTCGGCGATTTGCACGCGGACCTTGGAGTCCGCGGTGTGACTGATGTATCCGGCCTTGCTGTAGACATCGCCATCCTCAACAGTGATGGTGAAATCGTCCGCGAGCAGAGATGAGAGGATGTCGATGCTGTGCTGTTTGTACGATTCGGTCCACTTCATTTCGAGTGCGCGGACGGTGGCAGTGTCGAATTTTTCCTGCGCCAACAAACTGATCGGTTGCAGGACGAGCAGCAGAAGGAAACAAGCCCAGTTCTTGCGAGAGTGCATTGCTCTATGTTGCATAGCTGAAATTCGGGTGCAAGTCCCTGTCGGTAACCCCGATCTCGCCATCCCGGACAGGGTTTCCACTAGACTGGCTGGGTACCGCGATGTTTTAAAGTCGTGCTCCACAGCCCATGGCCGAGTCGATCGCTGAATTCTTTCGGACAAATTTCGGAAATCATCGGGCGGAGACTGCTTATCGACAGCGCCGCGGCTATCGCATGGAGTCATACACCTATGGCGAAATACTGAGCCTTGCCCGCGGATTTGCGAGGTTTCTGGAAGAGCATGGGATCGCCAAAGGTGATCGGGTGATGATCTGGGGCGAGAACTGTGCCGAGTGGGTCGCGGTCTTCTTCGGATGTGTACTGCGGGGAGTGGTGGTGGTTCCGATGGATGACGCCGCCGCCAGCGATTTTGCCGCGCGCGTACTCCGGCAGGTTGGGGCTAAGTTGGTTGTGGCTTCCGAGAAGCATTTGCGGGGTTCCTCTTTTAAGGGCTTCCCTGTTGCGAGCATTCCATTGGGGGAACTAGAGGCAGCCGAAGCTGAGCCGTCAACGTCAGATGTTGTGGTCGGGTGCGATGACATACTTCAAATCGTGTTTACCTCCGGGACGACTGCTGATCCCAAAGGCGTCGTGATTACTCATGGGAACGTACTTGCCAATGTTGCGCCGCTTGAACGCGAGATGCAGGGTTATCTGAAATATGAGCGACTGGTGCATCCCATCCGGTTCCTGAACTTGCTGCCTTTGAGCCACGTGTTCGGGCAGTTTCTGGGAATGTTTTTGCCTCCACTGCTCGCCGGCACGGTTGTCTTTCAGAACGATTTGAGCCCCTCGGAATTAGTGAGCACGATTCGGCGCGAACGCATATCGGTTTTGGTCAGTGTGCCGAGGGTGTTGCAGTCTTTGAAACAAAAGGTAGAGAGGGATATTGATGATCGCGGACGAATGGACAAATTTCGCCGCCGCTTCGCATCTTCACAAAACAAGCACTTCCTACGCCGCTGGTGGATCTTCCGCGACATTCGTGGACAGTTCGGATGGAAGTTCTGGGCATTTATTTCTGGGGGTGCCGCTCTCGACGGTGAGACTGAGGGATTCTGGGGACACTTGGGATACGCAGTGATTCAAGGATATGGCCTGACTGAGACAACCTCGCTCATTAGCGTGAATCATCCGTTTCGTCTGGGCAAGGGATCGATCGGCAAGATACTGCCGGGCCGCGAAGTCAAGTTGGCTGAGGATGGCGAAATTCTCGTCAAGGGTGCCGGGGTTGCTGCCGGGTATCTGGACTCGAGTGGCGAACATCGGGTGTCGGACGATGAAGGCTGGTATCGCACCGGCGATGTTGGTGCGCTCGACGACGCGGGCAACCTGTATTTCAAGGGACGCAAGAAGGAAGTCATCGTCACGCCCGGTGGGTTGAATGTGTATCCCGGCGATTTGGAAGCGGCGCTGCGCAAGCAGCCTGAAGTGAAGGACTGTGTGGTCTTCGGTATCGAGCGCATGGGCAACGCTGAACCCTGCGCCGTGGTGATTCTGCGCGACCAGGCTGATCTGAGTGGGGTGATGCGGCGTGCGAATGAATCACTCGCCGAATATCAGCGGATGCAGACGTGGTTTGAATGGCCACAGGAAGACTTCCCGCGTACGAATACACAGAAGCCGAGGAGAAGTGCGATTGCTGAGGCGGTGCAGAGGCAAATGTCCGCGCCGAACGCAGCGGGCGCGGCATCTGCGGGACCGTTAGGGGATGTGATCTCCCGCATCACTGGGCGCCAGGTTCCTGCCCTACGCGAAGACGCAAGGCTGGACTCTGACCTGGGGCTTAGTTCGCTGGATCGCGTCGAACTGATGAGTGCGCTCGAAGATCGATACCAGGTTGATCTCAGCGAAACGCGCTTCAGTACGATCCAGACTGTTGGCGAACTTGAGCGAATGCTGCGCGGTGAGGCTACGGAGACTCCCGCTTATCACTATCCAGGCTGGGTTCTGCGTTGGCCAGTGACATGGTTGCGACTGCTTGCGCACTACCTGCTGATGCGCCCGGCCATCGTGCTTTTAGGCTGGCCGCGAATCGTCGGGCGCGAGAATCTGCGTGGAGTCTCTGGGCCGCTATTGGTGGTGTGCAATCATCTGGGCGATGTCGATCCGGGATTTGTTCTGACTGCGCTGCCGGCGCGACTTCGACATCGGCTGGCGATCGCTACTGGAGGAGAAGCGCTGGAAGCCCTGCGCGTACCTTCAACAGATCGAGGATGGTTCTTCAGAGTCTACGACCGAATTCAGTGGTTCCTCGGTGTCTCACTGCTGAATCTGTTTCCCTTGCCGCGCGAAGCAGGGTTCCGGCGCAGCTTTGCTTACGCGGGAGAGGCTGTCGATGGTGGGTACAGCATCCTTGTTTTTCCAGAAGGTCGTCATACGACTGATGGAAAGCTGGGTCCATTTCGGTCGGGTGTCGGATTGCTGGCGCAGAACCTGGGCATTCCTGTTTTGCCGATGCGGATTGATGGATTGTTTGAGATAAAGCGCGCTGGCAGAAAGTTCGCGGCACCTTGGAAGATCAGTGTGCGGATCGGACGGCCTCTGAACTTCGCTGTTGAAAGCGACGCTTCACAAATCGCGGCCGAATTGCAGAACGCTGTGGCAACTCTGTAAGGATTCTTAAGAATTCACACAGAGGGCACAGAGGAACACAGACAAATCGTTATAGATCCGATCTTACGGATCGACTTGGATCTTTGCCATCATTCCTGCGTCTTCGTGGTCGAGAATGTGGCAGTGATAAACGAATGTACCGGCGATGTTCGGGTCGCGGAAATCCATGCGAACTTTGATACTGGGATACGGACCGTGGCCGGTCCAGAAGGGAACGTTGAAGGTGTCCTGCATCGTCGGGTTCTGAACAGGCACGCCGTTGACCTCGAGCACTAGAAAGTGCATCTGGTGCATATGGAAGGCGTGCTCTTCGCTGGTGTGATTCTCGATTGTCCAGTCCTCGACCGCACCCACCTTGGTGACGATGGCCGGTGGCTGATCTTTGGTGAAGAGTTTTGGCTGTTGGCCGTCGACCGTAATGAAGAAACTAACCGGCGGATTGGTGCCGAGTGGCGCCTCTGAAAAGTAGAGTTTGCGCGTTGTTGTTGGCTTGATCGCTGGGAGCCCTGAAAAACGCTGCGTCACTGGAGGCGCTGGCAGCACGGGGGCGGCCGCTACAAGCGTCCGTGCCGGCATTGCGGTGGTGTTGATGTCCGCAAGTACTTGTGAGGCATTCCCATTGCCGACCGGCCCGGTGTCGAAGCCATTGGTGACGAACGTTGCAGATTGGCCGGAAGCGGGTCCAGTTACGATGAACTCGGCTCGGCCGGCGGGAGGTACGTCGATCGACGTTACCATCGGATCACCCGTGACAGGCACGCCGTCGAGTGCAATCACCTCCAGCGTCTGCGCGGTGTTTCCAAACAAAACCGCCAGCGAAAGAAAGGCCTGCGTCGACGCATTGGCCACGCGCCAGAACTGTTTTTCGCCAGGCTTCATTTGAATGATCGGCGACGCACTCTGGGGAGCGATAGCGGGCTGGAAGTTCAATGTGAGTTGGTAAGGGCCGGGAATCCATGAGAGCGGATCGAGGAATTGCTGACGGATTACGAAGACTCTCTCGGCAAGACCCGCTACCTGCGGCTTCATCTTTTCGATTCCGTTGACGATGATCGCTCCCGCTGCGCCGCCATTTACTTGCAGCGCGGTGAATCCGTGCGGATGCGGGTGATACCAATACAGTCCCGGGGGTTCGTTTGCCGGAATCTGAATCTGGTACTGGAAAGGAGTCTTGCTCGGCTGAATCAATGTGTTGATGACGTCGTCCTGATGGCAGACCGGCGGAACATTCAGACCATGAAAATGCAGGTTCGTGGTGTTGAAGTTCATAATCTGGCTTTTGCAGGGGTCCGTGGCCGGGGATTCAACAGCATGTTGCATGTGCGACATCGGATAGCGACTGTTCGGGCGATCCGGGTATACAACATGGAGGTTGTCGGTGAGGTCGATCGTGAGGGTGTCTCCCGGATTCACGCGCAGTGTTGGCGCTTCGACCACTCCTGTCGATGACAAGTAGTCGAAGCAGTAGTGCATGTAGCCGAAAGAGTCGGCGGCGTTACGCAAAGTCAGTGCGAGCGAGAGGGCGCCATTCTGGCTGGTGAGACTGGGGCCGTCTTGAACCACCGTGCCGGGAGTCGGCCGCAGCGGACATTGCGGCAACTGTGCCGAGGCAGTCAGCAAAGCTCCTAAAATCACTTGTAGTGCGATTGCGAACCTAAAAAGACTGCGCATTCCCCAACTCCTTGAGTTCATCAATAATTTGTGCGCTTAGAACTGCCGAGGCGGATAGACGCCGATCGATAACAGAGTTGTGCTGTCAGGATCACTCACCGGAGATGCTGCGGTCTCTGTCAAACTGCACGTTGCGCCGGTGGAGGTGACGTTCAACACCGCAATTCCGCTTGATGCACCGTATTCCGCGAGGTACAAAACCGAGCCAGTACCTGTGTTCAATTCCGTGACTGGATTCGCGAGAAAGACCCAGTTCCTGTCGAAGCCCTTCAAGGGTTTGGAAATGCATCCATGAGAAAGTTTTCCGGTTGTCGCATTGAAGAATGCGGCACTGACCCTTCCCACCGATGTGTTTGTGATGTACAGAAGTGTCTCGTCGGGACTCAAATAAATGCTGGTCGAGTCACCGGCTGCGCCAAGGTTATACAGCACAGTCTTCGTGAGCTTGCCCGAGGAGATATCCGAGACCTCGACGGACGTTGTCGAGGATTGATCACCAAAGATGGCGAAGTGTCCATCAGCTGTGATGTCAACCCCAGCCGGGAAACTGCTGTGGACATATCCTGTGGCATTTTGCAGATCGCCATTCGACACGGGAATCCCGGCGGAGACGTTGAACGACTCGATTGATCCGTCGCCGTACGTTACAACAAGCATGTTGCCATGTACGGCCATGCCTTTTACGTTGCCGGAATTTTTTCCAAGTGGCGAAATATCCCCGAGGAAATTGAGAGAGCAACCCGGAAGGATGGCAAAGGTAGCGATCGTGTTGGAAGAAGAGTAACTGGCGTAGAGATACGTCCCGTTATTTACCAAGCCGATGCCATTGTCGATGCCAATGTCAGTGGGCGAGCCGGAGAAGTTGCCAATGTCTCGTAGTGCCTGTAAATCCACTCCTCCGATTTCACCCGCCCCGCCAAGAGATAGGTAAGCACAAGCCGAACTTCGCAGGACACTCACGCGGTTGGAATTGAAATATCCACCGCCAGCGCCGGATCCGCCCAGGCTGACGTGGAATGGATTCTGGGGCGTTCCATCCGAAGCGAACGTAAACACGGTGCCAGAAGTCGCCGCGGTCTTCGGTGGAAGATCATTATTAGCAATAAGGTAGGACACAGCCGATGGCTTTTGAACAGAATCGGACTGTGCGACGGTAATCGTGGGGATGAATGCCAGGGGGACTAACACAAAACGAAGACACTTCATGACCGGTCCTTGTTTGGGGGAAATGCAAGCGGAGTCACTCGACGAGTTTGAAGCGAACCAAGCGCCACGTTCGCCGTCGGTTAACGAAGAACGCAGCGCCTGGGGGACTATCTCACTCCAATGAGCCAAACTGCGCTCGAACCATTAGTTGATCGTTACGCTGACTGGTGCGGACGGAATACCGTTGGTCACAACGACCAGCGAGCCGGCACCGGTAGCGATCGTCGACGGAATGTCGAACTGAGCCGTCGTCGGGGCGCTTCCCGTCTGAACGCCAACCGTCCAGTTGTGCGTTCTGCAATACACAATGGCTCCGGTTGAGTCGGTGATACGAACCAATGGGAAGTTCGTCGCACTCTGGTTATCGTCACCGTAATACGAACCGAAGGACATCCCGTTGAACTTGGTCCCTTTGATGCCATTGTTCTTGCTGCCGTGAGTGAGGGTCGATGCCACCTGGGTAACGGTGGGAGCGCAACCCGCGCACGGGCTTCCAGACGGCGTGTAGATTTCAACGCTGCTGGAGAAATCGGTGAACAGCACCTGTCCCGTAGGAAGCACAACCATGTTCCCGACATAAGAGGAATCGATCGGAGCGTTAGGTGGGGCCGCAACGGCGTGCAGTGCGGAACCGTCCCACTCGAAGAACTTGCTGCCGGTGTTGAAGACGCCTGGGCTGGTGTCGAACAGTGCGTTGCCGTCAGGCAGAACAGCAGCCGGTCCGTCGGCGATGTCGAGGCCGCTGCCAAACTGCGGGCCAGCAGCCCACGTGCCGGTCGAAATGGTGTAGATCGAGTTGTTGGTGGTGGCGCCAGCGGCGAACACGGTTCCGTTCGGCAGCAGCGGCATGGGCCCGAGTTCAAAGGACCCAGGATCGACCAAGTTCACCACGGTGTTGTTCGAAGGAGTGGTCCACGCTCCAGTGGTGACATCGTAGATCTGATATCCCATCCGGCAGCAGCCACCACTCACGTAAGCGTCGACGGTAAGCATCTTGCCGCCGGGCAGCAGGGTCCAGCCTTCTTCATCGTTCTCGTCAAACTTGCCAGTTCCAGTCGCGGTCCAGCTGGCCACCCCCTTCGACGAAATCGTCATGATCGCTTGCTGCGTGCTGCAGCAATTCGCCAGCATCATTTTTCCGGTGGGCAGGACAACACTCTGTGCATCGCCGACAGTCGACCATCCCGGAGGAGCATTCAGGGTGATCCACTTGTTCAGGAACGGAACGTAGAGAGCGCCCAACGTCGTCCATACCGGAGTGCCATTGTTGTACTCGCCACCGAAGATCGCGACGGCGCCGGCCTGCGGAATCACTTGTGAGGCGAAGTAAAGCGGGTTGTAACCAGCCGGTAGACTTCCAGCGTTAGCCCACGTTCCATTGATATAGCTGCCCGTCTTGTCGGGAACCAGGCGGTACCAGGTGTCAGTGGCGTTTTGAAAGAAGAAGCTGTTGATCAGAACGGATCCATCACTGAGCAACATCGGGTGGGCGACTGCAGACGGCGGCGCAGTTTTCGTAGCTGTCCATGTGCCGCCGGTGAAAGGTTCCTGGGCAATCGCGATGGTGCAACAAGCCAGCGCGAGCAGGGCAATTCCGAGCGAACGGAATACTTTCATGTACGTTGACCTCGCAGTGTTCTTATTGGGTTTTGGAAAAGGGGTTCGCACGCGGACTTCTGTTGATCCCCGACACAGAAGAGAGTTCCAATGCCAAGTCCAAAATCGAATCCCCAGAGTCGGGGGATTATAACCTGCATCGTTTCGAGCGAAAGAGGAATGTTGCGGAAAATCGCAATTATTTTTTGAATGCGGACAAGAACAGGCAACAATTTGCAGACCGTGCGCACACAACTTGCAAAATCTTGCAAACTCGCACACCAAACAGGAGGAAAAAGTCTCCGGGTCGAAAGTCCATGAATGCGCTTAGAAAGCGCAGGCTTCATTCTTCGTCGACATCGATCTCCGGCTGATGAAAGTCCTCTTCGGGTCGAACTTCTGGTATCTGCGCTTCGCGTAGCATGCGATTGAGAACGGGCAGATCGTTATTCCTGAAGCTCTCCCAACGCTGGAGCACTTCATTGCCGGTGTGATCTGTCGCTGAGATCGCATCGCTTTGTGCGGATGTCGGTTCAGCGTCAACTTGCCAGATCTGCTGGTAAAGAGTGCTCGCCTCGCCATTGACGCGGCTCAGTGTGGGTTCTGGCGACGGTGGAGCAAAGAACCCACCAGGAACGCCGAGCAAAGCATTCAATTTCTTGTCAAACTCTGCGACCGCATTCTTTACTTCGTTGTTCGCCGAGGCCTTCAGCTTTTCGAGTTGGGCGCGAATCGATGCTCCCTCGGTCAGGGCCTGATTTGTGCGCGTCATCAACGAAGCCAGTAACGTTTCAGCCTCAAATTTTTTCTTCAGCCCTGCTGGCGAAGTCTTCACGCGAGGATCCATCTTCACCGCGAGCGGGGCAGTCATCGACTTTCCATCTACAGTGAGACGAACGATGTAATTTCCCGGCAGTGCGTTCGGTCCAAGAGGGATCCGAGGAGTGTCGTGCGGAATAGCTGCAATCGGATACTCGTGTCGCGAAGACGAAGGAGCGGCATAACGCAGTTGCCATACCCAGCGGTGCATCCCGGGCTCAGTGGAGAGATGCTGAAATGGGCGGACCCAATAAAGTGGGATCAACTGCTTTTGCAATTCTTCGTCGGTGATGTCGGGCTTGTCGTTGCTCGCAAAGGTTCGCACGGGTTTGTTTTGAGCATCGAGAATCTCTAGGGTCACCTTTCCCGCTGCCGATGGCAAATAGTAGTCGATGAGTGCACCGTCGGGAGGATTCGCTGCTATGGGCTCATCTGGAGGAAGAGGTGTGTCGGAGTTTGTGTCACGCTGTATGCGATACGCGGGCGCCGGGGCGAAAAGATGAGCAGAGTTCGCGATTGCCGCCGAGGCTTCTCGTAAGGGCGAGATGTCATCGATAATCCAGAAGCCGCGTCCGTGCGTCGACACGATGAGATCATTCTCGTGGATCCAGAGGTCACGCATCGACGTGTGCGGGAGATTTAGCTGAAGAGACTGCCAGTGGTCGCCATCATCGAAGGACACCCAGACCGCATTCTCAGTTCCCGCAAACAACAATCCCTTGCGCACGGGATCTTCGCGCACGGTGTCGACCGGGCCGAAGTCGGGCAAACCGGAGGTGATCAATGCCCAACTCTTCCCTCCGTCGTGCGTGCGGTAGATGTACGGGTGCATGTCGTTGATGCGAAAGCGGCTGACCGATGCGTAGGCAGTTTGCTCGTCGAAGTGCGACGCGGAGATTTGCGTCACTTTGCTCCAGGGCGTGAGTTCTTTCGGAGTGATATCAGACCAGTTCTTGCCACCGTCGTGCGTATTCCAGATCAAGCCGTCATCCGTGCCAGCCCAGAGAGTGTCGACAGCCTTGAATGATGGTGCGAGAGCGTAAATAACGCCGCGTTGTTTCTCGACAGCCTTGTTATAGAGCGTGCCGACGCTCGGCGGCGGTCCGGGATTTTCGCGCGACAAGTCCTTGCTGATGATCTGCCATGAATCGCCCCCATCAGTCGTCTCGAAAAGCACATTGGCCGCGTAATACAAGATGTGCGGATCGACTGGCGAGAACATGAGCGGCTCGGTCCGATTGGCGCGGTACTTCGGGCTGCGCAGCGGAATCGGCGTGACATTCTGGACCTGGCCGGTAGACCAGTGGAATTTCGAGACTTCAGTCCTGCCGCCGCCAAAAACGAGATCAGGATTCAGAGGATCTGGGGCGACGTAGCCATACTCGATAACCCCAACTGGATGCCAGTTCCGAAATGTGATCCCGCCATCGTTGCCGCGCGTGGCAATACAGACTGAACCGCTTTCCTGTTGGCCGGCGCAAACGTGATATGGGAATTGATTGTCGGCGATCGCGTGATATAGCTGCGCCGTCGGCTGGTTATACCAGGAACTCCAGGTTCGACCTCCGTTGACGGTAACGAGCGCGCCTTGATCACTGACCAGAAGGATGATCTGCCCGTTGGTCGGATTGATCCATAGATTTTGGTAGTCGTCGCCGCCGGGCGCTCCGCGAAAGCTGGTCCACGTTTTCCCTCCGTCGGTCGATTTCATCGTCACAGTGCTGGCAACGTAGACGATGTCTGGATTCTTCGGATCCACTCGAGGGATGGGCAGATCGCCGCCCCCGATGCGCCCGGAAGGACGCGGATCCTGAGTAATTTGTACCCAGTTCTCACCGGCATCGTCCGAACGATAGACTCCTAGTTTTCCCGATGCCGTACCAACGGTTGCGTACAGGCGCCGGGAGTCGCTGGGCGCGACAGCTACATAGATCTGCGCGAGATCTTTCGGCAGACCATTGGACAACTGGCGCCAGTTATTCCCGCCGTCGCTCGACTTGTAGAGTCCGCCACCGGAGCCATTAAATAGGTTTCCATCTTCCCATGGGCCTTCGCGCGCTTCCCACATCGAGGCATAGATCACATCGGGATTCGAAGGATCAATTTCAACGTTTGATCCGCCGGTATTCTCATCCTTCGAGATTACGCGTTGCCAAGTCTGGCCGCCGTCGGTAGAGCGGTAGATTCCACGCTCCTGGCTCGGGCCATAGGGATGGCCGAGCACCGCTGCGAAAAGCTTGTTTGGATCGCGCGGATCAACTACAAGGGCTGGAATCTGTTGTCCATCCTTCAGACCAAGATGCGTCCAAGTCTTTCCGGCATCAGTCGACTTGTAGATGCCGTTCCCAACAGAGAGATCGGGACGATGCAATCCTTCACCGCTGGCGACATAAACAATGTTGGGATCAGAGGGAGCAACAGCGATGGCGCCAATGGATTGCGTTGATTCGCGATCGAAGATGGGATTCCACGTGCGGCCGAAGTCATCAGACTTCCAGACACCGCCGTTCACTGGAGCCACATAGAAGACATTGGGCTGGCTGGGAACACCCACGGCGGCACGAGTACGGCCTCCGCGAAATGGACCGATCATGCGCCAATGCAATTCCTGATACGTGCTCTCAGGAACTTGTGCCCACACCGCAGCGGCGGAGAAAGTGAATACCAAAGACAGATGGACGAATACTTGCCAACGTTTCATTTGCGTCCCCCTCAGACGGCAAACGGCAAACTACATAGCATAATCGAAACAGCCGCGCTCACAGTGCACCAAAATCATTTTGTGCTGCTCGGTGTGGCAGTTATCATTGCGAAGATTTGCAAGAGGAAGCGATAACCTCGGGTGAAATTCATGCGGCGGTCTGTTCTTGTCTTCTTTCGTTATTTTCTGCTCGCACTCTGTCTTGGCGCACCGGTCTGTGCACAAACACCGTCC
Organism: Candidatus Sulfotelmatobacter sp.; assembly: GCA_035264195.1. Classification (GTDB taxonomy): domain Bacteria; phylum Acidobacteriota; class Terriglobia; order Terriglobales; family Acidobacteriaceae; genus Sulfotelmatobacter. The sequence continues at coordinate 25,252 of DATFQQ010000077.1, forward strand.
GGCGAAGCCGGCGGCCAAGGTCTTAAGCCGATCTTGAACTACATCTCATCGGCTTGGGATACCCTGACGCGCTCAATGACCGAGTGTAAAAGCGTCGTCGATCCCAAGATCTCGGTACGGCCGATTCTCTATCTGCCGAAGGAATTCCCCGAGCCCGCAACCCTGCAGATGCTCACGGAAAAATGCAATGTGCGGGTGGAGCCTCTCCCGGTTGAGATCCACCATCTTGGTGAGCTCACGACCGGAAACATCGACCCGCCTGGGCTGCTTTATCTTCCCAATAAATATGTTGTGCCCGGCGGACGCTTTAACGAGATGTACGGCTGGGACAGCTACTTCATTATTCGCGGGCTGTTGCAGGCCGGGCGCGTCGAGTTAGCGCGCGGCATGGTCGATAACTTCTTTTTTGAGATTGAGCACTATGGAGCCATGCTCAACGCCAATCGTACTTATTATCTAACGCGCTCACAGCCTCCTTTCCTGAGTTCCATGGTTGTCGACGTTTACCAAGCTGCTCGCAAGCAAGGCGGCCCCGAAGATCGAGTGTGGCTGGAGGAGGCCTACAAAGATTTACGTAAAGACTATGGCATGTGGACCAGCGATCCGCATCTCGCCGGACAGACCGGGCTTTCTCGTTACTACGACTTCGGCGACGGTCCTCCGCAGGAAGCGGTACAGGACGAGACTGGCTTCTATCGGAAAGTCTCGGAGTACTTCTTTCTTCATCCCAAGCAGGCTGATGACTACGTAATAGAGACCCAGCCTAACGTGGAACAAAACGTGGCTGGTGCGGCATATACCCTGGAGGTGTGTGAAGCTCCGACGACCATGCAGCGTCCGCAATGCGACAAGGCGCGTCAGTTCAAGTTGAGTAAGGACTACTACAAAGGCGATCGCTCGATGCGCGAATCTGGCTTCGATGTGAGCTTCCGTTTCGGCCCTTTTGGTGCGGCCACGCATCACTCCGCTCCCGTGTGCCTCAACAGCCTGCTTTACAAGACAGAAAAAGATCTGGAGCAGATCAGCCTCTGGCTGGGCCATTCTGACGACGCCAAAAAGTGGAGCAAGCGCGCCGAAGACCGAAAGAAATTAATCACGAAATATCTCTGGAACGAACAGCAAGGCATGTTCTACGACTACGATTTCGTCAATAGCCAGATGTCGAGATATCGCTATGCGTCGACGTTCTATCCGCTATGGGCCGGGCTCGCGACGAAAGAGCAGGCGCAAGCGGTCGACCGCAATCTGAACTTGCTGGAACATCCGGGCGGCGTCGCAATGAGCACAGAGCAAACCGGCGCCCAGTGGGATCTTCCCTACGGTTGGGGATGCATCGAGATGCTAATAATCGATGGGCTACGAAGGTATGGCTATAACGACGATGCGGACCGTGTTTCCTATGAATTTCTTTCAATCGTGGCTGAGAACTTTCGGCGCGACGGCACCATTCGCGAAAAGTATAACGTCGTCTCCAAGTCTTCCGAAGCACAGGTGGAACTGGGTTACAAAATGAACGTCGTGGGCTTCGGATGGACCAATGCCGCGTTTCTCGACTTGCTGCATGATCTTCCAAAATCTATGGCTGACCGGCTGGAACGGGAACAGAACCAGCCTTTGTCAGCCATGAAGTGACCTGCGGAGTGTGATCCTCTTCTGTGTACCGCGCATCAGTGTCTTGCAGAACAGAGTCGAAGCATCCCTGATCCATCGCGGTGTCATCCTGATGGCCTGTGCTTTTTGCAGGTCGGAGGACCTATGCAGTCCCTGGCTGCATGAGCGCTGCCGGCGGAGTTGCATAGGTACCTCCGGCGCCAAAAAACGGCGCCATCAGGATGACAAAGCGTGGTTATGCGTTGAGCATGTCCCGCGTTGACGTGTCTGTCCAACCCTCCTAAGATGAAACACTCCGCTCCTTCCTCATGGGGTAATCAGACATGATCGACCAGACGATCTCGCACTATCGCATCACAGGCAAACTGGGAAGCGGCGGAATGGGCGTGGTGTATGAAGCAGAGGACCTCACTCTCGGCCGTAAGGTCGCTCTGAAATTTTTGCCTCAGCAACTGTCGCGAGAACAGAATGCTCTCGATCGCTTCTTGCAGGAAGCTCGCACTGCTTCAGCATTAAACCACCCCAATATTTGCACGATCTATGCGGTCGAGAACGCGGCAGGCGACAACGGACAGAACCAATCTTTCATTGCGATGGAGTTGCTGGAAGGGCAGAATCTCGCGGAGAAGCTCAACTCTGGACCAATGCTGCTGGATCGCACGCTTGATATCGCGATTCAGCTTGCAGATGCTCTCGACGCCGCGCACGCGAAAGGTATCATCCACCGCGATATCAAGCCCGCCAATATTTTTGTGACGCCGCGCGGGCAGGTGAAGGTCCTCGATTTCGGCTTGGCCAAACTGACTCGCCCCGAAATGCAGATGGAGACCCTCGGCGCGACGCAGGATTCTCCGCTACCGCACCTGACGAGTCCAGGCGCGACCGTTGGCACAATCGCCTATATGTCTCCCGAGCAGGCGCGCGGAGAAGAACTCGACCGGCGCACAGATTTGTTTTCCCTGGGCACGGTTCTGTATCAGATGTCCACCGGCAAGCTGCCATTCGCTGGTGCCACATCGGCGGTGACCTTCCATGCCATTCTGCAACTTGATCCGCAACCTGCATTGCAACTGAATCCGGCCCTGCCACCGAAATTGCAGGAAATCATCGACAAGCTGCTCGAGAAAGATGTCGACCTCCGCTACCAATCGGCAGCTGATCTGCGCGGCGATCTCAAGCGCCTGAAGCGCGATTCCGAATCAGGTCGCAAGACGCCAATCTCCAGTTCAGGAGTCGTCGCTGCTGCCCCGGCTGCGACTTCGGCGACGCCAACGCCTCCGAGCGGCGGATCGGTCGCAGTCCCGGCGCAAAGCAATGCGAATACACGCAGATGGATCCTTCGGGCATTGATTGCCTTGCTGGTTGTGACCGGAATCGGGAGCCGGATTCGCGCATATTTCCACCATCAGGACGAAAAGCCATTCCAGAACATCTCGGTGAATAAGGTGACCGACTCCGGTAATGCTCAATGGGCGGCTATTTCTCCGGACGGGAAGTACCTCCTCACCATGATGCGCGACAACGGCCTCGCGAGCTTGTGGCTGAGGAACGTCCCAACGAACAGCAACACACAGGTGCAGCCGCCTGCCGATGTGTACTACAACGGCCTAACCTTCTCGAACGACGGGAACTACTTTTACTTTGTGCGCAGCGATCCGGGGAATACGAATCTGAGGTTTTTGTATCGAGCTCCGCTGTTGGGAGGCACTCCACAAAAACTTGCCAGTGATGTCGACTCCAACATCTCGTTCGCGCCGGACGGCAGCAAGTTCGCGTTCATGCGATACGACAATCCGGTTGCAGGGCAGTACCAGCTCATCGTCCGCACACTCGATAGCGGTGAAGAAAAAGTCTTGATGAGCGGTTCGAATAGCCAGCAGATCTTTAGCCCCGTCTGGTCCGCGGATGGAAAGACAATCGTCTGCGCCGCCATTCACGTCGGCAAGTCTCTGCAGAGCGTAATCGCGGTTGACACAGCCACTGGCAAGAGCAGAGTGATGTTCGACGACAGCGCCAACGTTTTCGGCGCGACAGACTGGCTGCCCGATGGCAGTGGACTGGTGGGCTTTGTATCCGCTCAATCGTGGAATTTCAGCCGTAACCAGATTGCTCTCCTCTCCTATCCTGACGCCAAGCTCTTCCCGATTACCAGAGACACGAACAGCTACTCCGGTGCCAGCATCGCGGCCAGTGGTCGGCTAATGGCCGCGATCCTGAGCGAAGCGCGCTATAACCTTTACATCCTGCCTACCGGTGCTCCAGTTGCGTCAGCCCGTCAAGTCACCTCAACCTCAGCGGACACAAATTTCACCTGGACGCGCGACAACCAAATCATTGCTGACCAGCGCAACACGTTGAACGCGATTGATGCGGCAACTGGGACCAAAACGCAATTCATCACTCAAGAGGAAGGCAGAGTCGGCGGCAATCCGGCGGCGTGTCCGGACGGGCACCACGTTGTTTTTGATCTCATCTTCAAAGTAGGCTCAGGGAACCAGAACATTTGGCGGACTGATTCAACCGGGGGCAATCTAACGCAGCTCACTTCTGGCGCTCACGAGGGGCATGCGGAATGTTCGGTCGACAGTCGATGGGTGTATTACGTCGAGTACCGCGACGAGGCCAAACTGGCACGTGTGCCGATTGACGGAGGGCCGCCTCAGACGATTTCTGACCTTCCTGTAAACGGTTTGTTTGATCTATCTCCAGACGGCAAACTGGCGGCGTTCGCCACGTTGGAGCATACCGGCGAGCACAAAGAGAAACTGGCGGTGGTGAGTGCTGAGTCCGGCCAAAATCCGAAGGTCCTCGACTTTGAACGTCCTCGATTTGGAATTCTGCGCTTCAGTATGGACAGCAAGGCCGTTGTCTATCCCATCCGCGAAAACGGAGCGGATAATCTCTGGCTACAGCCGCTGGATGGCTCGAAGGGCCACTCCGTCACCGATTTCAAGTCTGAACGCATTTACGACTTTCACTGGTCCTTCGATGGAAAACAGTTGGCGTTGGTGCGCGGGCACACCGATTCCGACGTTGTTCTCATCCGCGACACGCAGCAGTAGAGTTACGGACCTCAGACCTCAGACCTGTGCCTCACCATTGTGGCCCCGCGAAGAGAAGGATGCTCGCGGGGGAAGATTGCCAATCTTGTGCTGATGAAGAAGTCGCCGCTTGAGAATGTAGAAGCATATGACAGCACTACCACCGTTTGGGTACATGGCAAGAAGATCCCGGGCTAAGGCCTGGCGGCTGCCAACGGTCTCTAACACACTAGAGATTCGGAATACTGGTAGGGTTTCCGCTTAAGACCATCTCTATCGCGGAGTCCTACATTGACTGGGTTTGAGTGTAATCTGGAACTTACGCCATCTCAGTGTGCAGCCGCGAACTGGCGAAGCGTCTGTTGCTGCTCAGCTGTTAGATACTTTTTGCCGAAAATGAAGATAGTGCCCTTTCCGGAGAACATAAAAACGCGATCATCCTCACCTTTGTGCAGCGCCTCTGTCCACAGAACACGCCAACTGCAGCCGTCTCCATTGACCGAGAATCCGGATTGGTCGACTTCAGTGCGATATTTCTTGCCCGCCAAATCGGATTGAAAATAGTAGCGACGATGGTGGCGCGCTGGAAACAGTGTGGCGATTCCCGAATAGATGAACAAGGCTCCTGTGAACAACACTAAAATGGGTGGCCAGTCCGGTGCCCATCTGGTGATGGCAATGAGGACGTAGAATAATCCGAGCACGATATAAGCTAATGCACGCTTGAAGACCTGCCCTTTGCTCCACGCTTTGTAATACAGCACTTGTGCAGCGGAGTACTCCTCAACTGGAATTTCATACTCGAATTGCATATTGAAGGAATCGTGCCCGGTTTTCCAACGGTTGGCAAGTAACTCAAATAACCCAGTTTGGCAGACTGTGCAGAAACACTAAGGGCGGCCATTGCTGGCCGCCCTCATTGCGTATTGTACTTGTGTGAAGCGGTCTTAGACAGACTTGACGTTCTCTGCCTGCCAGCCCTTGGGGCCCTTTACCACGTCAAACTGTACTTGCTGACCTTCCTGAAGGCTGCGGAAGCCGCTAGCCTGAATGGCGGAGAAATGCACGAAGACATCCTCACCGTTCTGGCGGCTGATGAACCCGTAGCCCTTGGCGTCGTTAAACCACTTCACT
>DATFQQ010000078.1:0-48185 GCA_035264195.1 Candidatus Sulfotelmatobacter sp.
TGCCTTTTTTCTAAAGCTGCTGGGTACGAAGAATTCAATGATCTTCGCCATAAATCACCCCACTTGTAACAACAAAACTGAGGTGAAGAAGTCTCTCATTTTGACAAATCTCTACAAATGCCTTCCGGCTGATTCACGTGACATATTAGAACTTTGAGTAATGGGCCTGTAACTGTTGAAAAATCCCCATTACACTTAAATCCCTGATTGAGCGTTATGTGATTTCACTCGTTTAGCCTCGGCAATGGGTGTAAAGGGGATGCCAAGGCACGGTTCGGTTGTTTAAGATCGCTTCTTCGGACGCTGCCCTGCCACGCCGGAGGGCTATGGGAGAAACGGCCATGGCATTCGATGACATCAAGGTCCACGTCAGATTCAAGCTCTTCGCGTTGTGGTCTTCCGTGATGTTCTTTTACATCTATGGAGACTTTTTCGGGCTTTATCGTCCTGGGAAATTGCAGGAAGTGATCGCCGGAAGGATGCCTCTCGGCGTCATCACTCAGGGAGTCTTGCTGGGGATGGCTGCAGCTATGGTAATTCCGAGCCTGATGCCGTTTCTGTCCCTAGTCCTGCCTACCGGAGTGAATCGCTGGATGAATATCGTGTTCGGCGCGATATACAGCGTGATCATGATTTTGGCGATCAGGGGCGGCTGGCACTTCTATGTCTTTTTCGGATTGATAGAAATCACCCTGACACTGCTTGTCATCTGGTATGCATGGACTTGGCCGAAGCAACCAAACCTCTGACGGCGGTTACGACATAGAAGTCGGCTATCTCTCCTAGTTGGCGTAACATCCCGATTACACTCATCATCCATTAACGTCATCATTGCTCCGGGCACAGACAGAGATTGGCACCAAGTGCCAAGGATTCGGGTGCGCCTTCCCCGGGTTACGAGGCGGCTGGCCCAGGACACCGTGCCAAGTTTTATTTTTTTGCGACCTGCATACGGCACGGAAAACTTTCCCTGAAATTTTAGGCGAACAAATAGCGAACATGCTACATTTGTTCGTATGCCACGCGGGAAGATCGACTTGCAGAAGGTTCGGGCATCCCTGAATATGGTTTGCCCTGAATGTGGACAGTCACTCACTCCTGCGGAGCGCATGAGAATCGACAACAACAAGTTGAAGTGCATGAAGTGTGGAGCGATTTTTGTTCCAGCTCCGAAGGGACAAGGCCCAGAGTTGCGGACGAGCTAACCGTGCGGTTCGCTCGATTAACAATGCCACGGCCCCAAGGGATGGAATGAGGCGGTAGAGAAGATCAGAGTAACCGGAGGCCCAGAAAATGACATTGTGGGAATCCTTTGAAGTGGTGCGCCCTTCTGTTGTGGCATTTATGCCCGTAGTTGTTCCGCGAGGCCCGAAAGAACGCCCGCAGATGTTTCCAATCATCGGGACCGGCGTGATTATTGGCGACGGTTTGGTTGTCACAAATGCGCACGTCATTGATGCATTGGTAAAGCTCCCACGACCTTCTGACTTTCCAGCCGATAAGTTCCCGTTCGTAGTAACTCTTTTTCACGCGGTAAAACCTGGCGACAATCCGGCGATTACTGTGGAAAGCGTAGCAGAGGTCTCTCTTGAGGTTATCGGTGTTTTCAGAGTCGATGGCCTGGTTCCCACGAGCGAAGGGTGTTACTACGGTCCCGAGAAACCTGATTTCAACATTGTGCGCGTAAAGGCAAAAGGGTTGCCACGTGTTGAACTGGAGCCGAATCCACACAAGCTGATTGAAGGAATAGAGGTAGGAACAATTGGCTATCCGATGGGAACCGAGGCGCTTATGGCACCCGGATGGGTTCACCAATTCGGCCCATTCCTTCAGCGCGGCATAATTAGTGCGGTACTTCCGACAAGATGCAAAGCGCCCCATTCATTTGTGATTAACTTGCTCAGTATGGGCGGTGCAAGCGGCTCACCTGTTTTTCGCGCTGACAGCGGTCACGTTATTGGCATCCTTAATGCCGGGTTAACCGAGATGCGCCCGACTTTCGGTAAGGTAGGAAATCAAATTCAGTCAACCGGTTTTGCCCAAGGCGGAACCAACTTCACATATGTCGTACCGGCTTATTACATTGCAAATGCACTACGTGACATTTCGTTGAACGGTCAGTTTGCTCTCCCACCAGATACACCGGACCTTAAAGAAATAATCAAGAACAGACCCGCCCAAGAGAGGCCGGGTTCGGGGCAGATCAAACCTCTCACAAGGAAGGACGATTCCCCAAACGAGTTTGATGTTCATATTGAGACTGTTAATTTTCCCAAGAGCTAGAGTCGTTACTTCCATGCCCCGAGCGAGATCCCCCGTCCAGGATGTCTTGCTGCGCCTTGTTCCATTTCGCGTAGTATCGCTCGGTGATGGTGACAGAACTGTGACCGAGAGCACGGCTCACCTTGCGAACGTCCACGCTCGCTTTGCGCAGCTCAACGGCGAAATATTCTAAAACAGCGGTGATCGGCGTCACTGCATAAACCCGCCGTGATGTAACACCATTCCAGCGGTGCGGCTTACCTTGGCCCGTTTTCCCTTCCTGTGACAGTGAGGGCAGGGGGAGGGTGCTGGAAGACGCTGAACGAACTACGTCAGGTAAGCCTCACTTCTGTACGGGAATCCAAAAACCAAACCCATGATAATGTTTACGGTTTTCACTCTCGCCGGAATCGTGCTTTGCATTACGCGACATTGGGGCTGGGGAATCTTGTGCTTTGTAATCGCCCTACTGACGCTATTTTTTATGATTTGAGAGTATCCGTGGCTAGCGTCACTTCTTCGACTAGAAAACAGTGACATCAGGCTCCATGCTGTTCACATGCCGTTCGCGCTGCGCTACATCGAAAAGACAGTAAATCGTGCCGCCTGTTGCGTTCTAAGTTGTTGAAGTTACGTTGTGGCGCGGATTCGAGTCCTACCTGAGGAGCCATTCTTCAGCGGTTTACGCGCCTTGCGCTCTGTCCTGCGCTCTACCACCAAAAGCAAGTTGCGCTACTTTGTCGATTGCGGTAGCCATCTCATCCGTAACAACGTCACCGTAAATGTTGACGGTGGTTGGTATGTCCGCGTGACGCAAATCCGCGACCCGAGTGTCTGCTCCGGCCTTCGGCGGTAACTATGAACCAAGAATTCCCTTGACTCCGACCGGTCTTCTCATGGAAGGCGTTAGCACTCTTCAACCAAGAGGAAAAACTTTTTCCTCTGGCTAAATGGGTGATATCAGGATTTCTCGTCAGTTGCCCGTTCGCTTGTAGCCTTCAGGAACTTCGAAGAACGCTGGATCGGGCTCCGTCCTAGTGATCTCATTCACTGCCATCGTCTTGCTGCCACTGCGAGGATCGTTGTGCTTGATCAAGAGATTGATGCGCAGGTCGGCGGAGTACCAGTACTCGTCTGTAACAACGAGTTCTTTGCCGCCGGAATCGGCCGGGATAATCTGCGTTTGCCTTATTCCATGGGCCGATACTCCTTCAATCTCACGTGTACCCAAGTCTTCTTCCTTTGCGAACTCGTTGGGCGGAGCCTGCCCGTCGGGAGCAACAAAACGAAGGGAGGGTGGCTCTGTGGCGGGAGGGTGATTCAGTACCACGGTCCGGTAGACTTTATTGCTAGCATCGATGTCCGTCGAGATGCGAGTCTGCGGGTCGTACAAATGAATGTGCAGCAGCTGCGGCGTTTTCGTACTCGAAGCGGGAACAGGATCCCGCGATTCATTGTGGATACGGCCTTGGCTGTCGCGGCCTATGTTTCGGACGTTCTTGAGCTTGATTGCAGATCCATCGTTGTTGATGATCGTTCGTTCTATGCGGATCACAGCGCTGAATGGCGCATTCGCAACGGGTGTGACAAAAATGTCTTGTGCACTGGCTCCAACACTGCTGAAAGCAAGCAGGGCAATAGCGTATACCGCGAGCAGGAAAGGTCGAGAAGACATGAGGCCCTCCCAGGAAGTGATTGCGCGAGAATACCATAACCTCACTGGTCAAGCAGGTCTAAGACGTATGGGAAGTCAGTTGATGTAAGAGGCCCCTCCCTTCGTGTCGCTTTTATGTGGGTTGTAATAAAAGCGCATGGTTCCTACACTCCCTTTTTCCAGTTCGCGTCACTGCCCTTCTTCAGGCGAATTGTGAGTGAGCCATCCGGGTTGGTTTGCTCGTGGCAGGCCCAGCGGACCGGCCGCCGCACTCCCTTGACCTCCAATTCAGCCCGAAGCTTGACCTGTTCGCCGTCCATGCCTCTGGGAAGGATGAGTGAGCACAGGCGCATGTGGCCGGCGTAGGGTTGTCCGGGATCAAGATTGCCACCGACTTCAACACGACCATCAAGAGTTTCAGCGTAAATGCCTAGCACCCCTGGAACCCCCGCAACGCCATCGTTCACGATCCCAACGATGAGCTCCATGGTGTCATAGCGTTTTCGTTGCCAGACCAACGACGGGCGAACGCGATATCCGAGTCGCTGCTCCATGGCACGGAGCGAATCGGGATATTTCTCGTAGTAGCGACGAATGTTGTCGGGTTCGGTCCAGAGCGCGAAATAGTTGGTGCCGATGTCCAGCGCATGAAACCCGGCGCACTCGCGATAGGGCAAGGCCAATGAGCCGCCGATTTTGTGCGGGTAATCGTCGTGAGTCTGCGCTTCGTCATCTGGCCCGACAAATGTCAACTTGGAATCGGACAGCTTACTCAGGCATTCCTTTTCTTCTGCCGCGAATTCCGGCAACACATAATGGCGATTCTCTCCGTCTTCCATGACGATCGCGCACCACGGAGGACGGTGACTCAGTTCCTCAATCTGAATCGGCTCATCCATGATCAGGCTATCGGAGCGCAGCCAGCAACCGGCGCGAACCGACATATCCTGGACCTGCCGGTTACCGACATTGCTGATATCCGGCTGAGTGTTTACTGCGAGTGGGGTCCTTTTCCAAGCGTCCATCTGGAACTGCGTCATACGGACGAATGTTTTTTCCGCTGTCAGATAATCTGAGAATGGGCTCGGGATGTCGTTGGTGTGACCTTCTCCCCAAAAACCGTACATCATGAGATCCATAAACTCAAGGCGAGGGTCGCCGTCGAAGCGGGCAGCAAGTAATTCATTCAAATCTTCAAAGGCCTTTTGAAATTCCGGATGGTCGTAACGCGGCTCATAGAAATCAAAGCCCGTGTGGTGTGCCGCGGATCGGTGACCGATGTTGACGACGGGGACTTTCTCGCGCACAAAGTCCGGGAGGGAGAGTTTCTTGGGTTGGATGTTTGGGCTTGATAACTGAATCCGAAATCCTACGCCCAGATTGTGCCGCTTCGCCGCATCGAAGGTCGCATCCCACACCGGAGACAATTGTAGTTTGCCTGGACCTGCGTGGACATCTCGCCAATCGCAGCGAATATATAGCACATCAACGAAGGGCAGCGATGCCATCTTTTCGACCGCCTGCTCCAGTGTCTCTTTGCCGCATTGAACTGTGAGCGCAGGACCGTTTTCCTCCCAGCTGTAGCCGACCAACCCGGTGCCAAAATTCCGGATGTGCTTCCGCGAAGGTTGAGTCACAAAGATTGTGAACCAGCCTTCGTCCTGACTGATACCGAACGGTCCCTGGTCGAGTCGATTGCTTACGGTGGGGCCGCCGAAGTTGTAACCTTCCCAGAGATGATCGGGAACATCGGCAAGAATTCGTGGGACAGCAACCGTGCTGGCGCCTGCAAAGACTGCTCCGGTCTTCAAGAAGTCCCGCCTGCGCATAATCGACGCCTCCTTTAGGTTACAAAAACACGGCGTGCTCAGGCCGGTGATGCAGATTTGGGCGCAAAGTGAGCGACCCGTCGTCGTTCAGCTTCTGGTGACAAGCCCAGCGAGCCGGATAACGCATGCTCTTCACTTCGAGTTCACTGCGAAATCTCAGTCCGTCAAATTTCGTTCCCCGCGGAGCCTTTGCGCGCCGCCGGGAATCACAGCTAGAACTCTAGCTTTAAGGCAAGCTGAACCTGTCGTTGTGGGATCACCGTTGAGGTGATCACACCGGTAGATCCAGGACCATCGTCGATGTTGTTGTCTGGCTGAGAGAAGACAGGATGATTGAAGGCGTTGAAGAACTCGGCACGGAATTCCACATGAAACCGCTCGCTCACGTTGAACATTTTGCGAGCGGACAGATCTGCGCCCTTCTCTCCCGGACCCTCAAGGATATTTTTTCCTGCATTGCCGAAGCAGTTGCAGGTGGGATCCTCAAAGTCATTGACGTTGAACCACATGTTGATGCTCGGATGGGCGAGATGGCCGCTCCCGATTTGTTGCGCGCGCAGCAGTCCCTGAGAGCCCGTGTTAGTTGGGTCGAAACCGATGAGTGGCGAAAATGGGAAGCCCGAGCGGAACGTGACGATGCCCCCGATGTGCCATCCACCCAAGACGGCGTCCGCTACCCCACCACGGTTCAAGTACTTCTGGCCTTTGCCAACGGGAATAGCGTAGTCGACGCTGTTGACCCACCGCTGCCGGTTATCGAAGTCCGATAAACCTTTCTCTGCGGCAAGGTTGTAGCTGTTCTGAGGCCAGGGCGCATTGCAGCAGATTTCGGGCTGGTCGTTGATGCTCTTGCTGAAGGTGTAGGCGCTCAGGAAATAAAGGCCGTGAGATGACTTCTTCTCGGCCTTGAGTTGAAACGCGTGATACGTAGAGTTTCCGCGATTCACGATCGATGTGAACCCGGCGTATTGCGGATAGGGCCGTGCGCTCTGATTAAACGTCGCGCTTGGTGTGGGAATCTGGTTCTTGTCAACGAGTGACTGCAGATGGGTTCCCTTGCTACCCACATATGCAGGAGTGATCAGGATATTGCCAGGGAGTTGGTACTCGAGGTTGAGATTCCACTCGTCATACACACCGGTATGCAGTCGCCAATCTTGACTGGTGACGCCGAGTGTCAGGTTGCCAATATTGTTGGGATCCAACGCCGGGAAGCCGGTCGCTGGCGTCATCCCCAGGGCAGGCGTAAAGCCATCCCCTGTAAAGCTCGGCTCGAAGAAGAACGGCCAGTTGTAATCGGTCTGTAGGGGATCGCCGGTGCGAATCTCGTTGAAGATGAAGAAGCGACCATAACCAGCTCGCACAACGAGAGGGCGGGATGGGAACGGACTGTAAGAAAACCCTATGCGCGGCGCAAAATCGGCCTTGTCGACATTCGCGAGATGCTTGGGGTAACCCTCTGTTCCAGCGGGAATGATTGTTCCGGTCGTGTAATCGAAATTGCTTTGCCGGTTATGCGCCTCGTAGAAGGGTGTGGCGTAATCGTAACGTAGACCGAGATCCAGGGTTAGATTTGGTTTGGCCTTCCAGGTGTCCTCGACAAAGGCACCGTACGAATGCTGCCGGTTGCCGAAGTACGTGACGGTCGATATCACGGCAGAAACGGGATCGCCCAGGAGCATGTCGGCAAGTCCGTTGCCGGTGTTCTGCTGATTGCCAGGATCGATGGCCGTGAACTGACCGCTGAACGACACGCGCCCACGGGGCTGGCCTATCTGGAGCAGATTGAATTGGTCAAAGCGGAACTGCGGTCCCATCTTGAGCCAATGCTTGCCGTGCACAAAACTGAGTGTGTCATTGAGCTGGATGTCTTGAGTGGTACTCCTTGTCGGTGTGTAGCCAGGTTCACCGAGCCTCCGGTAGCCACTAGGCTGCATTAAGGTCAGGCCGTTAATAAGTGGATTGTTGGCAACACCGGGAAATTGCAGGCCCTGTGGCGGATAATTTTGTCCATACGAAGGGATATTGGAAACGTAATGGACACGGTTGAACCCGATGCGCGCCGAATTCACCAGATTCGGGGTGATCGTATGCGTGTAGCCGAGCACCAGCCCGCGCGTGCTCAAAGGCCGATTGCCCGTATTGTAACTTCCGCCGTCCGCAAGGCCGGAGAATACGGGGGCCTGGAAGCGATGATCCTGACTCAGGGAGAACCGTTGGAAGAGCTGGATCTTCGATGAAACCATCTCGTCCACACGAACATCCGTCTGGTCTAAACGGTCGCTTCCCGGGGCGTTCACGGAGTAATTGTTACCACCGGGGCTCGTGACCACCGGATAGAGAGCTGCAAAATTCAGGCCCAGTTGATTCAGCGAGGCAGTGGGAATGATGTTGGCCCGTCCGGTGATGGGGAGGCCGGTCGTTGGATCGAATCCGAAGGCATCTCGCACCGTAGAGCCGTTGACTGAGCGAGTAGTCGTGGGATCGTAAATCTCGTTGGAGTAAATCGGCCGGCCCAGGGCATCAGTGCCGGTTATGGTGGTGAGGTCAAGAATATCGCTGAAGTCTCCGGTGGTCTCGGCCGCGCTTGGCACGGTTACGATGTCCGTCGTGGCGGAGCGAATCCGCGTGCCTTCGTAATCGCCAAAGAAAAAGACTTTCTCCTTGATGATCGGCCCACCGATTGTGGCGCCAAACTGATTCTGCTTGTAAGGCGCTTTCGGCAGAGACGTGCCAAAGCCGTATTGCGCGGAATCCAACGCGTCATTGCGCAGGAACTCCCACGCGCTCCCGTGAAATTGATTGGTTCCTGACTTGGTGGTGGCATTAATGACCGCACCACCACTTCGTCCAAATTCCGGCGAGTAGTTCGAGGTCTGAATCTTGAATTCGGCGATCGCATCCACGCTACTCAAGATGGCAACGTCTCCATTGTCATTCGAATTGTTGTCAATGCCATCGAGCATGAAGTTGTTTTGGTCGCCGCGCATCCCATTGACGGCAAAACTCCCGCCTGCGTTGCCGTTGGTTGGCGAGCTGCCCCCGTTGACCGGTCCCTCGATGACTTTCGACACTCCCGAGGTTAGCTCTGCGAGGTCGGTGTAACGCCGCCCATTTAGCGGCAGCAACTCCACTTGCTGGCTGGTCACAACATCGCCCAACGATGCGGTCTCGGTCTCCAGCAGTGGAGGCGCCCCGCTGACCTCCACGGTTTCTGAAGCTGAACCGACCTGCAGCGTGAAGTCAACTCGAATCGTTCGTTGGACGTCGAGAACGATGTCCTTGCGGATTTCCTTGCGGAATCCGGTGAACTCGACCGACAGGGAATATCGCCCAATATGGAGCGGCGTAATTACGTAGTTGCCCTCAGCGTCGGTCTTGACGCCCATCGGGACACCAGTATCTATGTTGATTGCATTCACGGAGACGTTGGAGAGCGCTGCACCGCTCGGATCCTTCACGGTCCCCACCAAACTGCCGGTATCCACTTGTGCGAACCCAATCGCTGTCGCACTGATCAGAAGAACGACCACCATGAAAATGTTTCTCATAGCAGACACTCCTTTATGTCGCCACCTGATTTTTCTCTCTACCTAACGTCGTTCCATTTGCAGCACCAAGGCCCACCGCTTCATGTTGTCGTCTGAAGCCTCTAGTGCTTCAAGGCAGACATCAATCGTTACGATACCTTTCGAAGTCGTTACGTTTTATATCGTGTGAGGAGTGGTTGTCCAGAACAAAATAACTAATCGCCAGGAGTTGAAATCGTGAATTGTCCGCAATGAAAGCAATAAACGTGGTTATTTCGCGTTTTACGCAATGGCTGTGCGGAAAAGGTGAATAGAATTGATTCGATACAAAACGAAACATATGATAACGTTGCCTGCCCAAGTGGATCAGTCAAAATCTGCCGGGCACAGTGCGTGCGCTTTCTCTTGAAGACGCGAGCCAAGAAAAACTTCTCAATAGCGGTGGTTCTCACGTTGCTTCTTGCCCCAATACTTGTATCTTTTGCGTAAGAAAAGCCTGCACAACAGAAGCCAACGCCACCCATCGTGAAATTAGCAGTTATGGCTGATGGCCGCATAACGTCAACGCAGCAGCAGCTACTATCCAGTCTCTTTTGGGGATTCTTTGAATATCCTGTCGCAGCAAAAGTCGTGGTTTGGTACTTGTTCAAGCGGGACTAGAAAAGCTGCGAGTGATCTTACGATTTCTGGGGGACGAGAGCTATCTCAGCTTTGCGAGCGACTCTTACAAATCCCTTAGCCATGGCATCGCCCTGCAGGCGGCGCAGTTGAGTTTGGCCATTCACCGTGTTGCCTGATCGCAACATGAGCTCTCCAAGTTTCAGCCTCGCCTGAAACTCGAAATCGCGGTAACCTTGACGGGCGGCCGCCGCACGAACTGATTCCAGTGTTGTGATTGCTTCCGCCACCTTGCCGGTATAAATGTCCACTTCGGCAGCGGCCAGAGACGCTGCGAAGTTCGAAGAGCGGTCAACGGTTTGATGAGCAAAAGATAGCGCTTTATCTGCGACGGCCTTAGCCTCACTGGTTTTCGACTGTGACAAGAGAGCCCTGGTGAGGATCGCCGAAGCAGTGCTGGCGTCCCCAGCAGCTTTCTGTTGTTCGAAAATAGGAGCTGCAGCCCGTGCCAATGATTCGGCCTCAGCTGTTTTCCCTTCCTCCAGCGCAACCCTAGCCAGTTGCAATTGACTTCGAGCAATATTCGTCTGCTCATGAACTTCCTGACGAATTGCGATCGCCTGTTCCGCCGCAGAGCGCGCTTCTTTAAGCTGGTCTAGCGCCATGTAGACATCGACTAGAGAGTTCGAGATAGCTCCGCTGCCGGTCTTGTATCCGATCTCTCGAGCGATACTCACGGCTTGGTCGTAGTTTTGCTTCGCTAAAGTAAGCTCTCCTCTTTCAAGCAGCACATTGCCCAAATTGAGAAGCACGTCGCTCTCACCTCTTCTATCGCCGGCTTCTCGGAATTTGTTCAGAGACTCCTGTTGCATTGTAGTAGCGCCGATCAAATCGCCCGAGCTATCCAAAGCGTTGGCAATGTTGCCGAGATCACTCCCGATGGAGCCTGGCGGAGCCGCGATCTCGCGATCGACGCGCAGAGCGTCCTCGTAATAGCTCTTGGCTTCGGCAAGTCTCTCCTGCTCATAATCGATGTTGCCAGTTGCCTCCAGGGCGCGGGCTAGCTGGCGTTTTGCTCCGATCCTCTGAAAGATTGCCAGGGCGTTCTTATGAAAACCTCGAGCCGCCTCATAATCGCCTTTGTCCTCATTGATGATCCCGAGCATTCGCGTCGAAAGTCCGATCATGAATTGGTTTTGAATGGCCTGAGCCAAGTTCTGGCTTTCGCGCATTTCCAATTCCGCCTTGTTTAAATCGCCCAACCGGTCCCACGACCAGGCTTCCATTTCTTTCGCTTGCGCCGTGAGTAAACGCCTCCCTTTTTCCTGCGCCTTCCGTCCTGCTAGGGCCGCCAATTTCTGGGCGCCGCTGAAATTGCCTAACGACTCGGACGCCTTCGCCTCTGTCAGGTCAATGCGTGCGTCTTCAGTATCGGATGTCGGTAGCTGCCGCATGCGCGAAATCGTTTGCAGAGCATCCTTATGGAGATCTGCCTTGATCTCCGCATTTGCCAGGCGCAAGGCATATTCGAGATCGTCCGGAAAAAAATTGCGAAGGGTCTTGTAGACTTCGATGGCCGCCGGCAGGTCGTGGCTGTATTCATGAAATCGTCCCTCGATGGAAAGCCGCTCCTCGCGAGATAGATCTCCGGAGAGATCAAGCGCAGTTTTTGCTTCCGCCTCGGCCTTGGCGTCGTACCCAAGTACATACCAAGCCTGGGCTAAGGCGAAGTGAGAAAGAGCGTGTTTCTCATCTAGCGCTATTGCTTTTTCCAGAGCGTCGCGAGCCCCCAGGGCATCATCATTCTGGAGCTTCATCAGACCATCGGAGTACAAACGAGCAGCCTCGGGATTCGCCGGCACAGACTTTGCAACTTGCCGAAGGTCTGCAGCGGAGACATTGGTTACGCCGAGTTTTTGTCGCAACGCAGCGCCGCCCTGCGAGACCAGTTCGGCTAAGCCAGCTTGATTACCATTGTTTTGAATGACCCCGATCGTCTCTCCTTGCCTGGTGTCCTGCAACTGCAGATCAATCCGGACTCTGCCCCCGGCATCCTGCCCGGTCGCAAGATACGATCCCAGCACAACGATGTCACTCCCCAAATAATTCCGGATTCGACCCAGCGTGTCTCGACCGTAGTTGTCAGCCGCCGGTAAATTCAGATCCAGCTTCATGCGAGCGACGTCCTCGGCAGGAAGAACCCGTAGTTGCTGGCCAGCTGACAAATCCGAACTTAACATTTCCGAGAGTGCCGTTGATATCCAGTCTTGATCCGTCTTGCCAGAGAGATTCCGGAAACCGAGAACTGCGATCGACGTTCGTGCTTTGAAACCCGGCGTCGATTGGTTCGAGCTCCCACGATCGAAAAAGCTTCGCCGTACGCCGCTCACATTGAAGATGACCAGCGCCAGGCTCAGAAGCACGACACCAGCTAAAGCCCACGTAAGAATCCGGCGCTGAGGCTTACGGGTTTCAACTTGTGCGAAGCTCAACTCGATCAAGTCAGCCCGGATGTCGCGGGCAGATTGATATCGTGAGTCCAGGTCCTTTTCCAGACTCTTGCTGATGATCTTTTCAAGTTTCGCCGGAATCTCGGGACAGACTTGTCGAGCAGGCAACGGCGGCAACGCAAGCACGGCATCGCGAATCTTCGTTACTGTATCTCCAGCGAATGCGCGTTGTCCTGATGCCATCTCATATAGACACAGCCCAAAGGAGAACAGGTCGCTGCGAGCATCCAATTTTTGGCCCAGAATTTGTTCGGGAGACAAGTAAAAAGGGGTACCAATCGACGCTCCAGTCCTGGTCGCCACAGGATCAACTGCCGCGGGCCCACTATCGCTGTTAACCCTGTCGGCGGCAAGAACTCCGCTTGAGCCCTGGCTCTCGAGATGTTTTGCAATTCCGAAGTCAAGGATCTTGGCGTGCCCTTGATTCGTAATGAAGATGTTCGCCGGCTTGATGTCGCTGTGGATAATGCCTTTCTGGTGCGCCGCTTCCAGCCCGTTCGCAATCTCGATAGCGAGACTAACCATCTCCTTTAATCGTCCGTGCGACGATTTGCTTGCTGCGCTCTCGATCCACTCGCGCAGGGTTTGCCCTTCTAACAGCTGCATCACAATGAAGGGCTGTCCCTCGTACTCTCCAAGTTGATAGATCGAGCAAATGTTGGGATGGTCTAGGGCCGAGGCGGCGCGCGCCTCTCGTTCAAAACGTTCGAATGCTTTGATATTGGTAGAGAGCTCGCTGGGAAGGAATTTTATTGCCACGCGACGGCCAAGCTTCAAATCTTCGGCCTGATACACCACGCCCATGCCACCACCACCCAGCACCTGCAGAACGCGGTAGTGCGACACCTTTTTGCCGATCAGATCCTGAGCGTCTAGAGCCTGGGAGCTGGAGGCTGTTGGTGAAGTCGAAGGCGGACTCGTTTCCTCAACGGGTGCGATGAACCGGTATCCCCTGCCGGTTAGGGTCTGGACGAAGTGGGGATGTTCAGGATCATCCCCGAGCACTTGGCGGATTTTCCGAATGGCGGCATTGATGCTGTTATCGGTGTCGAGGAAGACGTCTTTTCCCCAGACCCTTTCTGCAATCTGATCCCGAGTAACCAGTTCGCCGCGCCCCTCGATCAGCAGGAGCAGGACTTCCGTTGGAATACGCTCCAGCTTGAGCAATTGACCGCTCCGGCGTAACTCGTACGCCCGAACATCAAGCTCAAACTCTTCCCCAAAGCGGATTGCAGTGGAAGAAACTGCCCGACCCGATGCCATCCTACACGCCCCACAGATGAAGGAGCAACATTCTATACCAGATTCGATATCTTTCTGGACTCAATGTTTTCTATTGCTTACGGCGATTCATAACAATTAAGGAGTTCTTCACACCTCCGCTATTGGAGAAACCTTCCGCTTGAAGCACTATCCGCCCACACTCGCGCTGGAAACGCGGTGAATTGAGAAATAAGGAGTAAGAAGTAATGAAAACATTTTCGAAACTGAGCCGTTCTAAGGGAGTGCTGGCCGTGGCTCTCACCGCTGTTCTGATGATGGCTCCCATCTCGTCGTTTGCCACCAACAAAAACCAAGTGGCGCGCAACCTCTTTATTACCACCTACACAGCGCAGTGCTGCGTCACTATCGGCCCAACGGTCAAGATCAATTTCCCGACTGCCACCGCACCCGTGATCGTCACATGGAGTGCCGATTACGTGGTCTCGGACACCGTCCTCTTCGGCCTCAATGTAAACGGAGGCCCATGTTTGTTCTACGGATCAGGCGTGGCGAACGTAGGCGCGAGTGGAATTCAAAGCTCTTTTGTTAGCGGGACGTTCCAATGGATCGTTATGCCCGCCGACGGACTCAAGCTGGGCACCAACACATTCAGTGTTTGTGGCGGAGGGGTCAATAAAGCAGCGACATTCAGCACTGGCTCCAACACGTTAACCGTTCAAGCCTCGAACTGATCAAGTGTAGTTCCGGTTCTCTTAAGAGCCCTTCGGGGGGAAGGTGCTCTTTGGACATCCGATCCTACAGGGGACCGGAACTGCTTCAACAAGTCGACCGCCATGGTCAAGCTCAGCCCATTCAGGGAGACGGTATATGACAACGCGAAAGTGGTTGCTCGTAATTCTGGCACTGTGTCTGTTCTGCCTATGGGCCCTCGCACTCCCTGCCTTACCGCGTTTCGCTGGACATTCCGAGGATGAGCGAGTCATCCGCCAGCTGAATGAGGAATGTTTGAAAGCTCATGATATCGGCGATCTGTCAACCCTCGACCGCATCGAGGACGCGGACTTCACTCTCTCCGGTGACTTCGGAATCGTCAGCAAGCAGCAGCATTTAGAGCGCCTCCGAAAGCGGACCGGCAAACCGGAAGTAATCACGCGGAAAATCGACTCGCAACAATTTCGCTTTTACGACGGAATTGCGCTTGTAACAGAAACCGATCGCCCCACTACAGCGGATGGAACATTCGCGTTCCAATCAACGGAAGTGTGGGTACATCGTAACGATTCCTGGATGCTGCTTCATCTCCATTATTCCCGGCTAGAGCAGAGCCAGTAGGCAGGCGTTGGAGCTTCGCCGCGAGCGCGTCTAGTTTCAATTGATTCGCGACTGAAAGGAATGCCATGACAAGTCTTCCGAAAGACAAAAGTTCGAAGGCGGTTGGGCGTCATGAAGTGCTGAGGCAAAAGGCAGCCTGCTCGCCACGCACCACGATCGCAATCTCGGCATGGTCTTCGTGCACGTGGATCCTAAGAGTGTCGAGAGCTTTCTACGAACGAATTGCGGAACGTCGCGCGGCCCAGAGACGGGTGAGCGCATCGGCTTCACACGGTGCAGCGTTCGACTGACTTAGCTCTCCCATTGGTGCTTTCGTTTGGAACGTTCGCTGGTCGCAAAGACAGCTACGAAGAAGCTAAGAACAGATGAAACCAGCAGTACTCATCACCAGTTGCCACGGATTGAGAGGAATGTTTATGAAAATTCAGATAAGAGCCATCCTGGTTTCCACTGTCACATTCGCATTGTGGATTCCATTGCTAAGTGCGCAGATGATCGACAACACGCAGGCCACCAATACGGCGAACGCAGGCATCAACAAGTCCCTGTCGGATGAGGTTGGCGCAGGACGCGGCGATGTGCTCACGCCGGGCTCATCGCTCTACATAATCAACCGCGATCCTTTCCGCTCGATCCGTCGGGGACGGCAACTCTTTCAGCGGAAGTTCACTCAGGCGCAGGGTCAGGGACCGAATGAAGGCGACGGCATTGGCGACTTGAACACGAACCTTGCGATCGGAGCCGGACTGGCTGACAGCTGTGCTTTGTGCCACGGGCGCCCGCGTGGATCAGGAGGAGCAGGCGGGAACGTCGTAACTCGTCCAGATAGCCGCGACGCTCCTCACCTTTTCGGACTCGGGTTAAGAGAGATGCTGGCTGATGAGATCACGACCGACTTGCGCAATACGCGCGATCTGGCGATTGCGCAAGCACAGCAAAGAAAGAAACCGGTCACCCGCAAGCTGTTCAGCAAGGGCATACAGTACGGCAGCATCACCGCGTATCCGGATGGCACCGTTGACACCTCGCAGGTTGTGGGGATTGACGCAGACCTGCGGGTGAAGCCTTTCTTCGCCGAAGGCTCGACAATTTCGATCCGTGAGTTTGTGGTTGGCGCGCTGCACAAGGAAATGGGGCTCGAGGCGTCCACTGATCCGGATCTTATGACGGCCAGCGCCGGCGGCCGCGTGGTGACCCCCTCTGGCATGGTGCTCGATGGATCGAAGGACAAGATCAGTCCGCCGCCCGCACCCGACACGGTCAACGGAAACGAGATCGATCCAGCCCTCGTCGATCATCTTGAGTTCTACCTGCTCAACTATTTCAAGCCGGCGCACTATGAGCAGAACTCGGCGATCGACCACGGACGGTACGTGTTCAACAAGATCGGCTGCGCGTCCTGTCACATCGCGGACATGACCATCAACCATGACCGCCGCGTCGCCGACGTGGAAACGACGTACGACCCCGTGAATGGAGTGTTCAATAGCCTGTTTGCGACTGCGAGCACGCTGTACTACACCAAGGATGACGGCAGCGGACAACCATTGCTGAAGCTGCCACTGGGGAATTCTTTCGTGGTTAAAGACATCTTCACCGACTTCAAGCGGCACAATCTCGGAACGAATTTCTATGAGCGCAATTGGGACGGAACACTGCAAACGCAGTTTCTGACCCGGCCGCTATGGGGCGTTGGAAGTACCGGTCCCTATGGCCACGATGGCCGCAGCATGACGCTGAATGATGTCATTCTGCGGCATGGAGGCGAGGCGCTTACGGCACGGAACGCGTTTGTCGCGCTGAAACCAAACGACCAGAACAGCCTCATCACGTTTCTCAACTCGCTGGTGCTGTTTCCACCCGACGATACCGCGTCGACGCTGGACCCTGCAGACCCAACCAAGGCGAACTTCCCGCAATTCGGCCACGGCAGCATTAAATTGACGGTACTATTCAACGATCCGACCGAGTTAGAGTGAGCGTGCGCGTGAACTGTGGCACCGCCCCATCCCGAACGCGAAGATCAGCGATGCCTGCGACGCCCAGCTCGGGCAGGCATATCGCTGATCTTGAGCGTGGAAAGATTCAAGAACTCGAGAAGTTTCCGGCCGCCACCCTCGACGTGGCAGAGAGCAAGCTCCTGGCGGAGTGCACCATTCCTAACTGGCGCTTCGGCGATTGCATGATGGTAGACTCTTCCTAACCTTGTTGGGTTGTGTCCGAGCCTGGGGCTTCTGATGTCAATACCCAGTCCTAGCTTGCCCGCCATACGCTTCGACGGTTTCGAATTGGATCCGCGCACAGGAGAACTCGTTCGCGATGGCGAGCGAGTACAGTTGCATGAGGCTCCTCTGCGCGTTTTGATGACCCTGATTGAACGGCCCGGCGAACTCGTCACTCGCGAGGAACTCACCAGCCGGGTATGGCCCGCAGGAACATTTGTGGATTTCGAACGAGGGCTGAACAAAGCTGTAAACAAGCTCCGCGAGGCACTTGGAGATTCCGCAGAACAGCCTAGATTGATCGAGACCCTGCCACGAAAGGGGTATCGATTCATTGGCAGGATGGAACCCGACAGCCGCCCAACATTGGCGCCGGACAACATCATTCCAATACCCGTGCGCCCAGCAACCCCTTCGCGGCCCGCCCGTCGATATGTGGTATTCGCCGCCGGTGCCGTAGCGCTAGTTGTGGGAATCCTGCTCGGGGTCAAAATCGCCGGCGGACACCGCGACAAGGTAGGGACTCACACTCAGATCACCTCCTTGGCTGTGCTTCCTCTCGAGAACTTGTCGGGTGATCCCGGGCAATCCTATTTCGCCGATGGCATGACCGATGCTCTCATCACGGAGATCGCAAGGGCCGGATCGATGCGGGTCGTCTCTCGTACCACCATGCTGCGCTACAAAGGAACTCGGCTCAGCACAAGCCAGATCGGCGCTGAACTCGGCGCCGATGCCCTCGTCGAAGGAACCATCCTTCATTCCGGCGATAAGATCCGGATCACTGCGCAACTGATTCAGGTGTCGACCGACAACCACCTCTGGGCGCAAAGCTATGAGAGGGATGCTACGGAGATCTTGCGCTTACAGCAGGACGTCGCCAACGACATAGCGCGCCGTGTTGGCAGTGTGGTGAAACCCGTCGAACCCCTTCGCACCGTGAACCCTGAGGCATACGGGGAGTACCTCAAAGGCAGATTCTACTTTTTCCTCTACACGCCGGAGGACTGGCAGAAAGCCATCGAGCACTATGCGCAGGCGACTTCGGCCGACCCAACATTCGCCCCGGCGTTCGCAGGACTGGCGGAGTCCTACATCATCTCCTGGGCGTGGAATGCGCCGCTCTCCGGTGAGAACCTGCGCAACGGTAAAGCAGCAGCCGAGAAAGCTCTGCAACTCGATCCCATGCTGGCCAGCGCTCACTTGGCGATGGGGGAACTTCACCTGCAGGAGTGGGACCAGAGCAACGCAGAGAAGGAGTTTCAACGCGCGATCGAGTTAAATCCAAACGACCCACTCGCCTGGCAGCTTCACGGCATTTATGTTCTGCTGAAGGGCGAATATGAACAAGGTATCGCCGATCAGAAACACGCGCTCAGCTTGGATCCCTTCTCTCCCATCATCAATGCTAATCTTGTCCGCGCATACTACTTCTCGCGCCAATATAACCAAGCGATTTCTCAAGCCCAGGCGGCGCTGCAATTGACACCCGGCGATGCCATTACCACGCGTTGGCTCGAGCGCGTCTACCGCCACAAAGGAATGTTGAAAGAGGCCTTCGCGGCACGACGTTCTATGACCAAACCAGAGGAAATACCGGCCTTGGAGAACACGTACCGAACCTCCGGGTATCGCGGTGTCCTTCTGGCACAGGCAGAAGCGAGCAAAAAAAGAGGCGACTTCGGCATCGCAGCCCTTCATTTCGCACAGGCAGGCAAACGGGAGCAGGCATTAACCTTGCTCGAGGAATGCTATCGCCACCATTACGCAGGTCTCCTGCGTCTCAAGGTAGATCCTGACCTGGATCCGATTCGGTCCGATCCCAGATTCAAAGCAATTCTCCACGGCGTCGGTTACTCCGAATAGCGAAAAAGAAAACAGAAGCCCGCAACGCTCGGGCTTCTGCTTCCTGTTTCATAAGACCTCACGGCAACTTCGGTGGGACCGCGTCTTTCCATCGCGTGTAACAATCCTGATCACGTGCCCGTCCGAATTCTACGTAGCGCGCAATGATATTTTTCTGGTTGCCACCGCCGGAATAGGCGTAGTTCGCGGCCGACCACCACAACGGGCACGGCTGCCACGATTTCACGCTAAGGTAGTCGCCATACCTCAATGAGTTTGGCATGTCCGTACCAGTGGTCGTGGTGTACACGTTCTGCAGGTTGTATCCGCTGGTGTACTCGTCCTCAATTCCAACACCAGCGCTCAAGCCCGCACCTCCTCCGTTCTTCTTCCCTCCATACGCAATTGTCACGCCCAGGTCCCCTCGAGCATTCGGATACACGTCAGCGTAGCCATAACAGACTTCCAGGCTGTTGATATTGGGTTCGTCGAGAACGGCGAGATTGGGCAACTGCAGAACGGCCGATCGAACGAAGGCCTGAGGATGCGACGCAGTTCCGTCTGCACCACCATTCCAAAAGAACTGCAGTCGAGAGGTTTCGGGAGTTGCCGATCCTACTCCACCTCGAGCCACGGCTCCTCGGAGGAATCCTTCATTCGCATGCCATCCATATGCGCCAATCCAGTCTTTGTTGTTGTTTCCACCCCTGCAATCCGAATCAACAAAATTCGTAGATTGCACCTTTACCAACGCCGACGTCGGCGAAGCTACCGACTCCGGCCATGTAAAGACGCGCAGTTGGGTCGTGGTCTCAATTTGCGCCCAGTACATGATTTCGTGCGCGCCTCGCACCGGCGTCCATACCCGCTTCACTCCCCCGTTCGTTCTCCGGAAGAAATGCGCCGTGAGGTTGGAAACGCACGAGTCCACATCCTCCAGTGAAAAACGCCGGATTTCATCCCGGTTCCAAGCTCCACTAATAAACTCACTCGTCGTCAGATACAGGTAGTTGTCGCTCAGCCCAAGCTGCGGATAATCCGGCTTCACGTTATTGTCATTGGGGTTCGCGTCTGGATCGATATAGTACGTGCATGCGACGTCGGGCGGGTTCTTGAAGATCGACAGCTGAACAACGCCGTGGGTGAGGGCGGTGTCCTCATACATGCGGCTGATGACCCACATCGAGTGCGATGGATCATAGACAATCGAGGAGTCGCAACAATAGTTGGGCGAGTCGGATGGAGGCTTACGCAATGCCTCGGTATCGATCTTCGCAAACGTAGTGCCCCCATCGGCACTAAAGTCTGCTTCGCTGTTGTTGAGATAGAAAATGTACGGCCCCATGTTCGAGGTAGACGGCTCCACAACCTGCATGGCGGCCGCGGTTGGCACGCTGCTGTCCGCGGTGATTCTCCCAAACTTGATGTCCCCAGGTGCGGGATCGACGATGGTATTTGCTCGGTCTGCTTCGCTGATAATCTTGGTCTCAGGATCATCCACCAGAGGCCTTCCCGGGGGCCCGGGTGGCACGATGAATCCTCCGGAGTTTTCCATCTCTGACTCCTGACGCTCCACCATTTCCGCACGTTGCTGTGGTGTGAGCGGTGGCATCGGGGGATAAATCCGATCTACTGTTACTTCCACTCCTGCGGATTCGTTTTGTTGCAAGCCTCTGTATTGATTCGCTGCCGATAAGACGACGGCTCCCCCGCATGCAATCAGCAAAGGCAGGACGATGACAATCTGGTGTTTGATTGTCGAGATTCTCCAATGAATGACGCTCATATACTCTCCTCACTTTCAATTTCAGATTTGCGATAGGAACCGGATGACTCGCGGTTGTCGTTGAGCTGATAGCTGAAACTCACCTCGGCGCGTAGAACTCGCGGTTCCTCGCGGAGCAGGTGGTGCAAAGCCGAGATGCAAATGCGGGGCCGGTATCGAACACGCAACCGGCCCCCCTGTCAGGCAAACACCTAGGGCGTGTAAATGTTGACCTCCAGGCTCGACAAACCCGTGGCCGCTGTGCACCCGCCCGCGTTGATGTCGATACAACTGACTCGCACATCGATCGGATGAACCTGATTTGGCACGGCATTCGTGACTATTGCGACCACCGCATACGAATGGGAAGCCGGTTCAGCCGTTGCGGAAAAAGGATCGTTATTGTCCCATGCAAAAAAGCCGAGCGGATCAGTGGGTCCGGGATTCGGCGGCGCGCCATCGACGAAAAACCGGAACAAGCCGGTGTCGCCCTGGGACAAAGTGAGATCCTGTGACTCCAGGTGGATATAGAACGTGCACGTTCCATTGATTCCTGCCGGACAGACCGCGTTCAGTAACGGGAAGATCCTTCGCGGAGGTGCCGTGCAATTCATGGTGTTGCAACTGGCTGTAATGGGGTTGGGTTGCGTTTGGAAATCCGTGCCTGCTAACCGCCGGTTCAACAAGGTCGCCTGGGCCCCGGCTCGAGGAACTGAGGAAAAAAACAACGTAACCGCCAGCACGGCTAACGCAACAAGGTTGAGCTTGGCCAGCTTGCTTTCGTTTCTGGCCCGATGGAAGGTCGACTTCATAAACATTTTTCTTCTCCTGATTCCGGGCGATGGCACTGCCGTCGCCCGAGGTAATAGCGTTCGTCGCTGTAGAACGCAGAGGGAAGAACCGGCACAGCCGACTCGCAACAATCGCTCACAGACCCCGATACGCTGTCGCGCAATCTGCGTGAAATCGGCTTTTGGAGCAATGGCGGCGACATTCCCCGCGGGTGAATTAGTTATTCCCGCGTATCTCATGACCAACGAGTGACTTGCGTGTAACCGGGATGTCCGCCATCCACGGGGTGCTCGACGTCGTTTGCAATAAATTTGGTATCTTTTGTTAATCACCCGAAGGCATTCACCTTATCTATTCATGAATGCAACCGGCCCACGCTTTTGGCTAGAGTGCGCGAAGCAGGTGAGTACGATTCGTGGCGGTGGTAGACTCTCGACCACGACGATTTTGGGGCGATTCGATGTCGGAGATACCTTCCTCGATAGTGCCGGTGTATCGTTTTGCTGATTTTCAGTTGAACGCGACTACTGGGGAACTGCAGTGCGGCATGGAAACGCTGCAGTTGCAGGATCAGCCTCTGCAGGTTTTGCTGACGCTGCTGGAACAGCCGGGTCAGTTGGTGACGCGCCAACAACTGGTGTCTAGGCTGTGGCCACCTGACACTTTCGTCGACTACGACCGAAGTCTAAATAAGGCGATGAACAAGCTGCGCGAGGCGCTGGGCGACTCCGCGGAGCATCCCCGTTTCATTGAGACACTCCCAAGAAAAGGCTACCGCTTAATCGTACCCGTCGAGCAGATAGTGCCGCATCCAACGAAGGCGGAAAATCCCCCGAACCATCCAACAATTGGTGCGGGTCACGTCTCAAGCCGGCTTTGGATCTCTTTCGCGGTGCTGGCCTGCCTGGCCGGATTGATCATTCTGAATCGCGGGGAAATGCGGAACTGGTTAGACCGCGCGGGAAGGACTGCCACACCACAAATGAATGCGCTGGCTGTGCTGCCGCTCGAAAACTTGTCAGGCGATCCGGCCGAAGACTACTTTGCCGACGGTACTACGGACGCGTTGATTACCAATCTTGCCAAGATGAGCGCGGCTCGGATTACATCGCGCACCTCTGTAATGCGCTACAAGGGAACAAAGAAAAGCCTCCGCGAAATTGGACGCGAATTGGGCGTAGATGCAATTGTCGAAGGAACGATCCAGCACTCGGGAAACCGTGTGGGCATTAACGCGCAGCTGATCCAGGTTGCGACGGACATGCACTTGTGGGCCGATTCCTACGACGAGGATGCGTCTCACATTCTCGATCTGCAGGCTAGAGTCGCCGCTGAAATCGCCCGAAAGGTCAACACCGTTGTGCGACCTCTCGAGCAGGCCCACTCCGTCAACCCGCAAGCTTACGGACTCTACCTGAAGGGCCGGTTCTACTTCTTCCAGTACACGGGTCGCGGCTGGCAACAGGCGATTGACGCTTTTAAGCGGGCCATTGAAATTGATCCCGCTTTCCCGGAGGCGTACGCGGGTCTGGCAGATTCTTATCTGGCCGCTGGCGCCTACTCGGTGATCACTCCGCAGGAGGCGAGGACACAGGGCAAAGCAGCCGCGTTGAAGGCTCTCGAAATCGACAATCGTCAGGCCGCAGCCCACTACGTTCTGGCAAGTTTTTACGCCTGGTACGACTTGGATTGGCCGAGAGCAGAAGCCGAATTCCGCCGAGCCATTGCCCTCAATCCCAATGATGCACTCGGACGACATTGGTATGGCGGCTATCTCTCGCTATCGGGTCGGCACGAAGAGGCGCTCAATGAACACGAACGAGCACGGCAACTCGATCCTTATTCGTTAATTATCAATGCCAACCTGGCCCGCGCTTTTTACTGGGCTCGACGCTACGATGACGCGATTGCGCAGGCCAGGAGAACAATGCAGATCGATCCTCGTTTCGGCGTAGCCGCACTCTGGCTCGAAGCTTCGTTGCGGCACAAAGGACTGTTGAAGGAGGCGGTTGCATTGCGACAATCGTTCAGCCCCGAAGACGCGTCCGCCATCGAACGCACCTTCGAAACACGGGGCTTCGCATCTCTTCTACGGGAAAATGGCGAGCAATTCAAAGAAGAAGGAGCTCTGGTAACAGCAGCTCGTTGCTTTGCGCAGGCCGAACGAAAAGAAGAGGCGCTGAGCTTGCTCGAGAGTTGTCGAGAACGCGGCTGCTTTTCGCTGGCCTCATTGAATGTCGAACCAGACTTCGACCCGCTTCGGCAAGATCCGCGGTTTCGCAAGTTATTACAGGGCGTGGGCGCAAGGCAGGATACTGCGACAACAGCCGTGGCGCCATGAACCAAACGCCTGAATAAACCAGAGCAGGCGGATGTACGCATCTCCCACCGGCAAAACAGCGAGGTGTTCAGCAGCAGTTTGGACCGTGCACGGCAACAGGCCGTCTCGAACAGTAATCGCCAGTCAACCCATCGCCACGATGTGGCCAATGCAATCACTCAAGGAACAATCGGCAATGAGAATTCAGTTGCTCGAAACCGGATCGGCGAAAGTGATCGGGAGGTTGCGAAAACATCAACGAAAGCGGTCTGATACGGTCTTTTGCGCTGGTGCTCCCGAGTCGGTGATATAGTTTTGCGACGAAATCCAGTTAATCGCAACTGCAATCCACCCTCGCATTTTCCTCGGAGATAGTGATGCGACGAATCCACCTTCTGCTGTTTCTCTGCGTGTCCAGTTCTCTCTTTGCGCAACAACCGCAAGTGCCGGAAATCGAATTCCAATCGATTCCTGACGCCTTGAAACTTCCAGCAGATATATATCTCGGCGAAGCAGCCGGAGTTGCGGTGAACTCTAAGGGACATATCTTCGTCCTGTCGCGCGGGAACTCGACGGGCCCCGCCTATGGAGCAGCCGCCTCGCAACTGCTGGAGTTCGGATCCGACGGCAAGTTTCTGCGAGAGATTGGTCACAACCTCTACGCCTGGTCTTATGGCCACGCCGTGAAGGTCGATAAGGAGGACAACATCTGGGTGGCCGACAAGGGCTCCGACATGGTCATCAAATTTAATCCCGAGGGCCGCGTCGTCATGGTTTTCGGACGCAAGCAGGAAGCCTCTGACGAGAAGACCGGGCCTCTGCCGCACCCGAATCCGCCGCTGCCTCCGGTCGATGGAATGTTCCGACAGGTGACCGACATGGCGTGGGACAAGGCCGGCAACACCTACATCAGCGATGGCTATATCAATTCGCGCATCGCGAAGGTCGACAAAAACGGCAAGTGGATCAAGTCTTGGGGAGAACCCGGAGATCAGCCCGGACAGTTCAGCACTCCTCACAGCATGGCTGTCGATGCCGAAGACCATATCTATGTAGCCGACCGCGGCAATCGCCGCATCCAGGTATTTGACACCGAAGGAAAGTTCGTGCGGCAAATCACGATCGATGTGCCATTCGATCCGAACGCCAGCCCCGCCATCGGCAACAAGCCAGTCGTGCCGGTGAAAGGATCGCAAACGATGGTGCCCGGCTCGCCGTGGGCAATCTGTATCACTCCTCCGCCGAACGAGGTGCTGTTTAGTTCCGATGCCTACCCTGGTCGAATCTACAAGCTGAGTCTCGACGGCAAAGTTCTGGGAGTGCTGGGAGAATCCGGCAAACAACTCAAGCAGTTCGGATGGATTCATGAAATCGCGTGTCCCTCGGACCATGAGCTCTATGTCAGCGAGTTGCTGAACTGGCGGGTACAGAAACTGGTTCTCAAACCAGGCCACTGAGAAGAATTGCGATAGTTCGCATTCTGGTTCATCACGCTTTCAAAATCACATGCCGCGCGAATTTTGCAGTATCACTCAGAGTGTCCGCGTAAACAAATAGCACCGCGGTATCGCACCGTGGATTCCTCTGCCGGCGTTTGAATTCAGCAGTCGCGCTTTCACCGCTCTCCATCTCTCAGCGCAAACTCCTTGAAGCGTTTTCCCGCAAGAAGCACTGGAAGCCACTCGCGCTGTAATTCGGCGCCGAGAGAATGGTAGAAGTCGATGGCAGGCTTGTTCCAGTCGAGGACCTCCCAACGCATACCGTAGCAGGACTGCGTCTCCGCTATCTTCGCCATGTGCTTCATAAGTGCTTTTCCGATTCCCTTCCCGCGGAACTGCGCCCGAACGAAGATGTCTTCGACGAACAGGCTGTAACGACCAACCCACGTGGAGTAGGTAAAGTAATAGAAACCGTAGCCGGCTGGATCGCCGTCCCACTCTGCAATCAGCGCGTGAACGCGCGAGTCTTTCCCTAATGCATCGCGCACGAGGTCGTCGGGCCTAATCACAACATGTTCCAGTTGACGCTCAAACTCGGCAAACTCGCGGATCATCGTCACCAGCAGTTGTGCATCTGTCCTGGTAGCCTCACGTATCACTAGCATCGGACTCTCCGCAATGGCCAGAGGGCGACCATTCTACTGAGCCATCGCCTTTGAATGTTGGATTATCTTGGAACAACAACTGACTCCGTGAATTGTATGACTGTCAGAATAATGTCCTGCTGAGCGGAGCCGGAGTGCAGCGAAGCGGAACTCCGGCGCAGTCGAAGCATCCCTACCTTAAAACGACTGTTCGCGGAAACAACTCCATGCTCCGCTCGACATAACTGTGGCTGCGAAGGCCTGGGATTTGGGCAAAACAGCCCTTTTCGCACCCCGCCCATGGTTACAACGGTAATGCCCCAGGTTACCCATTCTGTTCCACAATTTAGAGATGTTTAATGTTTGAGGCTAGAGGGCTTGGAGCAAATTCAGGACCAGCAAAGCCGCAGCGCGCCGAAAACACGGCTCGTTGAGCGGATCAATGCCTATCTCCGTTCGGGCGACTATTCCCGCGCCGTGGACTTGGTGCGCACATCTGCCGCCGAATTCCCCGGCGATGCGGAACTGTCCGAGTTGGAGAAGCTCGCCCAGGATGGCCTCAAGCGCAAGGTCGACGCCGATCGTCTGATCACGGAAAGCCAGGAACTGTTCGCCGAGCGGAAGTTCTCCGAAGCCATTCAAGTCTTGCGCCAGGCCTATGAGCTGGATAAGAAAAATGCTCTCGCCCGCTCCATTCTTGCCAACGCGCTGGTGGAGCACGCGCAGTCGATCGTCGAAAGCGATTGGCTGGAATCCGAGAAGCTGACCAATCAGGCGCTCGCTTTAAATCCGGCGCATCCCACGGCCAAAACGATTCTCAACCGAATCGTTCAACAGAAAGAAAAGAGCTCTGCCGACGACTGGGTTTCGCAAGCCAGCAAGCTGCAGTCCTCCGGCGATTTGTTCGGAGCTCTGGCCTGGGTGGCCGAAGGATTGGCCGTTCATCCGCACGATGCCAAGTTGCTTCAGATTCAGGACGCAATCCAGCGCGACCAGGAAGCGCGCCGGCGCCAGGCCCGCCGCGGCGACCTGGAAGACTTGCGGCGCATGCAGCGTGAAATCGACGGGACCAAGGACCTTGCCGCAAAACAAGCATTAGCCGCGCGGATACAAGGGGTGGCCGCCAAGCACTGGACCGATGGCGAAATCTTGTCCATCGCTAATGCCCTACTTCTTCGTCTGGGGTTGGTCTCCCAGGATAGTTCCAATGCATCGCCGCGCGGCAAGAACAAGACTCTCATTCTTCATGTCCCGCGGCCGAACGCTGCGAAGCCTTCTTTGCCCGAGGCCGATCAGGCTCAACCAATTGAGCCGCCAAGCCCAACTCCCGTCAGCCCTGCGCCGCCAATCCCCGTTTTACCAAGCGAAGGTTTGCCAAACCAAGCAGCCCCAAATCAGGTTTCCGAAAATCAGGTGAAGTCGGATCCAGTTCCGACAACCCCGATTCCACCGATCGACGTTCCGCCTGCGGACGGTCCGCAGAGCAAAGTTTCGTCCCCGACGATTCCGCCAGCCAAGGTCCAAAGCGTCATTGGATCGCCAGAAGAGGTCAAGCCAAAGTCGGCAAAGCCGCAAGTTCCCGCGACTAAGCCCGCCCGGCTTCCAGCTGTTGAGCGTGCGGCACCGCCCGCCAAAGCGACAGCTCCACCATCCAAGCCGAAACAGCCCGCGAAATCGGAATCCAAAACTTCGAACGCAACAACGCTAATCCTCGTCCTCTCCGCCGCCGCGATCATCTTGGTCGCAGCGACCTTCTTCTTCACACGAAGACACTACGAATCGCCAGTTGCGCAAAGCCACGCAACGGCTCCCGCGGCCCCTGCGTCCGCAGCTTCCACGACGTCCAACTCAGCGCCGCCCGCTCCTGCCCCAGCAGTGTCCGCACCAGTAGAAACAAACCCAGAGCTATCGGTCCCTGCACCGGGCCCTTCTGCCGAAGCCTCGCCTGGAACAGTCACACCCGTTGATCAGCCGCCCGCCGCAGCCGATCGCAACGTGGGCACCCTCGTCATCGTTGCCGGTCAAGACGACGCACGAGTTTTTCTCAACGGAAAGCTTCAGCGACAACTCACTCGAGGTGGCCAATTGCGCCTCGCGAATCTCGAGCCTAAGGACTACGTTGTACAAGTTTCGAAGAACGGATTTCAGGATCCTTCCCAGCAAACAATTCGCGTTCGCAAGGATGAAGAGGCCAAACTTGTCTTCAACCTTCAACCACAGCCTCATCTGGCGTCGCTGATGATCCAAGGCGGCGCTCCCGGAACCACCGTTCTGGTCGATCAGGCTCCCGTCGGTACGATTCAGCCGGATGGCACGCTTTCCGTCTCTACCGTCAATCCCGGAGATCACACCGTCGAACTTCGCAAGGACAGGTTCAAACCGCGTCAATTCCAAAAGCACTTCGTTGCAGGAGCAGCCGTATCTCTCGCCGCAGCCGATGCCGCGCTGGAGGCCGCTCCTAGCGAACTGAAAATTACCTTCACTCCCGCCGATGCTAAGGTTGCTGTTGTGAAAGGTGATTTGCTGAAAATAGTAAGCAGTGGTATTCCGCTGAATCTACCCGCCGGTACTTACACTCTTACCGTGCGAACCGCCGACAGAATCACGCGCTCATCGTCGCTGGAAGTTGTCGCCGGCCAATCAAAGACTCTGGACCTGTCTCTCGCCCCAAACGGCATGTCGAAGTGGGACGACCCGGGCGCATGGAAGCATGAAGGCAACTCCTTCACCCGCAAAGGAGGAGACTTCGTACTATTCGGAGTTGCTCCGACCTCGGGGACGTTTGTTTTTTCTGCGATGGTAACGAAGGGACGCCAGTTGCAATGGGTGTTCAACTATACCGACTCCAGGAACTACGTCCTCTTGCAACTCGACGACAACAACTTCTATCGCACCGTCTTCCGTAACGGGCAGAAGGTGGAAGAGATCATCGCTCCATACAAAGGCGACAAGAAGAACTTCCGCACGCTACAAATCCGCGTCAGCCCCACGGAACTGATCCACGAGATTAAGGATGGAGATGGTTTAAGGGTTTTGGATCGCCTCACGCAGCCTGGCATTAATCTCACGCAGGGCAAATTTGGTTTCTACATCCCGGGCAGCGACGAGGTGGCAGTCTCCAGCTTCGCTCACTATGGCGATCTGAACGTCCGGTAGCCAGGAAGCCATGAACGTTGCGCCGCGATGCGAGGTGTCAGGCGAGAGGCCAAAGGCTTAAACGATTGACAAGTGTCACCAAACGGCTTCAGCTTCACCTTGAACAACTCCAGCTAGCCGATAAAGGCTCGTGCAGGGCCATCCTGTGAATTCTCCGGTGGGGTAGAGCGTCAGGCTGCTGGGAACCCTGCCGCCTGTGCGAGGAGACGGCGGAACACTCCATAGACCATCTGCGAGGGAGCCGAACGACGGGCGCGGCAGACCTGTTGCCTCGCGCCGAGGATTCCTGCAATCGCTCAGACGTGCACGGAATCGTAAGAATTCGAAATTTGAGTGTTAACGCCTTCCATGAGAAGGCCGGTCGGAGTCAAGGGGATTCTGTTTCATTTTTGTTCCCCAGGTTTTTCTAGCCATTCGCCACTGTCGCCATGCTTCCATCCGCACTCTCGAGGAGCGATCTCGTCGCTCGGTGCATGTTGGGCGTTCTCGTTTCAGCCGGTGCTGCCACCTGATTAGCGACTTCTCGTTTCACTGAAGGGATGCAACGTGGGCCAGGCGATTAACGCTGTCACCGGAACTCGGCTTTGGGCTTTTTGTCTTTTCTCTTCATGGAACCTTTTTGATTTGGTTTTGCGTTTTGCTTCTTACGCGCCTGCTGCAACCGTCACTCCTCCATCCCACATTTGCTTGTCGGACACTCAGTGGTGATTGGCGCTCAGAATTTGGAGACTTGGTTGGCGGGACCTTGCGTGACCCACATGTTCTTGCCATCGGACGCAATGAAGCTTGGACTAGAGAGGCCTATTACCGTTTCAACAAGTCCGCCGTCGCGAGCCAATAATTTAGTGACTGAATTTTCATAAAGATTTGATACCCAGACGTATTTACTATCAGAGGCTACTCCTTGGGGATAGGCGCCGACAGCATACGTCCCCACCACACAGGGTGGATTTGGGCAAGAGCATGTGGAAGTTGCGCTAATCTTCGTCACCGAATTTCCGGTAACGTTGACCACCCAGATGTTAGAACCGTCAAAAGCAAAATTGTATGGATGAGAGCCCACCTTAACCGTTTGCAAGTAACCGCCACTGAGATCCAACATCTGCACCGTCGCATCATTCACGCAGCTGACCCAAATGTGATATCCGTCAAAGCCTAGCGCGTCAGGCGTGCGGCAGCCAGTAAGGGTGATGCCGTTCGTTACGCGTCCTGTACTTGCGTTGACCTTGCTGAGATTGTTACTCGCGTAGTTAGCAACCCAAACAGATACGCCATCAAAAACCATACCGAACGGACCGGACCCCACCGCATACGTCGTCAGTATTGTGCCATCGGTGGCCCGAACCTTGGTGAGCCTTCCGCGACTAGTGCTGCCATTTGATATCCAGATGTTCCTACCATCAAAGACGAGATTCTCGGGATTTGCAAGATCCAGGCTATCGGTAATCGTCCGCAACGGTCGACCATCATCCGCATTAAATTCCTGGATTGAATTAGCATCCCGACAGGCAATCCATATATGTGGACCGTCGGAAACCACACCTTGGGGGTTTGCGCACGTAACAAAGCTGGTGGTGTTGTGTGTTGAAAACAAGCGCAGCATTGCGACCTGAATTGACGTAGACGACTCCTGCATCCAAATCATCAAACCAAGCACAAATACCGCAAGTGCTATAGCAGCATCATCGAATGACGGTTTTAGAACAGAAATTTTCATATGGATGCACTTAAGACGAGCCACCACTAAGCGACTGAAAACTTGGTCCCCGCAGGGGACTTGAGTATGGCTGGATCAGTTTTTCGCGTCAAGCAGAACTGGATTCTGATGTGCTGCCGACTCATCCTCCGAGTAGCATGAGGCCGGCACACGACAAAAACCACAGCCCCTCGTGTGGTTCTGCCTCTGCCCGGAAGCTTGATCGGATTTTATTTCACGACTCGGCATGGTTGGGTTGGTACGTGGTTGTTATTGGCATAAATGCATCGCAAGAAAGAACTGGGAACATGAAACACGGCGTGCATTGCCCAGTTTAATCCCGCAAGGCAAAGCCATCGCTGCTGTCGTAATTCGCGATTACAATTACCATCCCTCACACGGCACACCTACAGGCCGACCCGGCGATGCGAAAGCGGTTGCGTCAGAAGAACGTAGGTGTCACACCAGCGGCGAGCCCTCACGCCAGACGACCTCGGCTACAATCGGGAACGCGGCGTGGACACCAACTGGCGATTCCGTGCTTGGATTGCACGCCCCAGGAAACCACCAAGCGGTAACACAGGCTCTAAGGCTACAAGCCGATTTAGTGGGTTGGCTCGTTGACACTTATCACACCCTCTAACTACAGGGGGCACAGAGGATCACGGGAACACCGGCGATCGATAAATGACGAGTGGTTTGACGTACTAACAGCAACCCTTTACCGGCAAGAGTCTGGGCCGATGTGCCAGACCTTTGATCTTGCCGACATAACATTAAACCGCGTGCGCGCGGTAGGTTCGAAGCGAAACAACTAACCAACTCTGAAGGCCGCTCCACCCGTCCCGAAATGCCTAGGATTGAGCTTGCGAGGGCGCACCAGTCCAGGAAGTTCGTCTTGCCGAAAAGAAATAGAACCACAACAGGCTCGTGAAGACTACTCCCAACGCCGCGAAGAAGATGATCATCGGGACATTCATCCCAAAACCCGCACGCCCCATCGTCGTGAAAATGCTCACCAGTTCCATGCTCATTATGGCCAGCAGAGTCAGCAAGGCGGGCGCCAGCGCATAACCGGATGCTTTTCTGCGGAACAGAAGAATTGCAGCAATGCACAAGGCAGGCAAAAGGAATGCGAGGTCCAGAACATGAATGAAATTCACTGCCTGGTTCGAATCGAGGATATCTTGCGGAACTCGCCCCGCCACGATCGCGGCCATATCATCGCGGACATAAGACGTGGCGGTCTGGATCGCGATCACGAGGAAGACCGCGCCGATCGTTATTCTCGGCGCACCGGGACCGTAAGTTTGAGCGATCTGCTCGAGAGAAAGGAGCGGAAGGCTGAATATCGCGGCATAGACGCACAGACTCAATGTTGCGCAATAAATAAGGAACAGCGCGTTAAAGTGCACACCGAACGCGTAGATCACAAAGTTGTAAAACAGATAGCCTTGCGCGCCCAGCCAGACCAAGCGCGCAGGAACAGATCCTCGATATCCTCTGATGCCGCTGATCAACACGACCGGCAAGACCAGGAACAGGTCCACAATATCGCTGGCGTATCCCCCAACGCGCGAAATAGGTGTTTCCCTCGCGTAGGTTGCCGGCCAAAACAAGCCTGCGACTGCGGTTACGGCGAGTAGAGTCGCGATGGCGATGGTACTCCATAGCATAGGGTCGTGAGTTCGTTCGGTGGTCATGGCGATTGATCCTGACCTCCATGAGAGATTCCGTGCTGACGGGACTCAATTCCAACGACTGGGCCGCCTCGCTCCGTCGGGACGAACATGTCAACCGGCGAACTGCTCTTCGGCGAGGCGAAGAACATTACGGATTCATTGTCTTTGAGAGCTGTGCGATGTCAGTGATGGTGGTCACACACACCCGTCGTGGCTGGACTTTCTCAGAAAGGCAGATTTCTATTTATTCGACCGGTGTCCAACTTCTGTCGGGATCGAACTCGGTCATTGCGCTGGCGACTTCTCTGGTGTTCTTCCCCAAATCTTTTTGATAAGCAACTCCGTTCTGATTAATGATGAAGGTCATGATGCCGGAATTGCCGTATACGGCAGGATAGGCAACAAAGGCAAATCCCCGGAGCATCTTCCCATCCGAGAGGTAATTTTTTGCGCCGCCTTGCGCATGCCTACCCTGCCGGTTCAGGATGCGGAAATAGTAGCCGTGAAAAGGCTCATGTGATTTCGGTTGCGCGCTATAGCCCTCGCGGGTCGCAAATGCGACGAGTGGTCCGAGCGGACTCTTGGGTTGTCCATCGGCCGACTCCCAATACAAACCATTCTGTGTGCCCTTGTCGCTGATGAATTTCAACGCATACTGCTTCTTTCGCATGTCCGGATGGCTTTCTGAAAAATATTCCTGTTGAGCATCCGCCAGCGCCTGGCTTACTTCAATCGCAGCAAGTTCGTTTCGTCCGACGCGACGGGCCAGGATTTCATCTTTTCCGGCTGCGGTATCGAAGTACCATCGTCCGCTGTCGTTTTTTCTTAAAGGAATAGGAAAGGTGAAATTGTCCGCGCCGATGATCAGCACCTGATGGTTGTCATCCAGCTTGCGCCAGCGATTCATCTTGTCGTACGCCGAAACGAAGGCGGAAGCAGTCTCCTTGTCCTGGGTCGCGTCGCCGGAGTAAATGATTTCTTTCGAACCGGAACCAAAGATCGCAAGCACGCTGTCCTGGTCTCCGGCTTTCGCAGCGTCCATGAGCGCTTTGCCGGCTTCTTCCGGAGAAGCAAACGTTCTTTGGCTCGCGGCAGCCGCAGCGGCAGTCGCAGCCGTTCCCGACTTTGCGCAGGAAACGAGAGGAATCAGAAAAACGAAAAGCAATGCCAAAGTCGCTGGAGCGATGGTGCGTCGGACCTGGTGCGGCATATTCGACCTCCAAGAACCAACTGACCGGCGTTCTAACTCGCAATTTCACCGTCCCGACTAAGTCAGGAGTTCACCTGCGGCCACCGCGAAAACCTCCGCCATGGAAACCGCCGCCACCCCCAAAACGGCCTCCACCCCATCCGCCGCCACCTCCACGGCTGTCCCAACCGCGAGAACTTGCTTCACGCGCACCCCAACCGCCGGATTTATCCCCGAAAGCAGAAGCGCCGCCGCCTTCTTTTTGTCCCCAGCCTCGCGCGGCATCGGCATTGTTGAAGCTGGATTTGTTAGCGCTCTGCCAACCGCTGCCGGTGTTCTTATAAACGTTGCCATTATGGGCAGCGTACTCATTGCCACTTGCTGTCTTGGCTGCAGCGCTGTTGCCATAAGCGGTGCTGGCCGCTCCTGCTTTTGCGCCACTTGAGGTCTGCATCGTTCCCACCGACCCTCCCGGGCCGGAGTAGTGTTGTGTGTAAGCCGATTGTCCGTTTTTCGAGAAGGCCGAACTTCCCCAGTTCGAATAGGCATTCGAACCTTGATGAGTCGCGCCATAGGCTCCGGTGCGCGGATTGTAGGCCTGACCAACCTTCTGGCTTCCATACGGTGTGTTGACCGATGCACCACGCGCGTATGTGCCTGTCGACGGGTTATAACCCCGCCCGTAACGCGCGGAGCCATTGGGCCCGTACACTCCGCCTCCACTGCCGTAGTAGCCGCCGTGCCACGCCGCATTCCCGTAATAAGGATGAGCGCCATAGTAGGCCGCACCGCCAGCCCAGTTCACATTCCAGGCACCCCAACCCCATCCACAACAGCCGCCGCCCATCAGCTCGCCGACTGCGATCCCGGCGCCAAAACCGATCACTCCGGCAGCCGCCACGTCTGCGCCGCTGTAACCCGGAGCGTAATAGGGCGTTCCGAAAACGACTGCAGGGTTATATTCCGGGACGTACACCACCTGTGGATTCGCGGGTTCAATCACAATAGTGCTGGGCGACTGCTGCACAACGGTGATTTGTGATCCCGACTTAAGATGCCCGGCAGCCTTCGCCTGCGCGCGCAGCGTCTGAATCGCCGACATCACATCAGACGCCTGATTGTGGTAGGCCTCTCCCAGTTCGGATGTCCAGCTAAGATTCTTGGCCATGTTGTCGAGCACTGACGGAAACTGAGTGACTGCCTTGACACTGGGATCCCATGGTTGCTGGTTGACCGCATCCATCAAGGCTTGGCCAGTTAAAGCCCGGTTCTGTTGCAGCCAGTCCTCAGCCACCGGAATCTGGTCCGTGAATGTGGCGGCGGACAAAATTTGAGCTACCAACGCGTCTGGATAGAGCGCAATCGGCGCCAGCAGCGACTGAAGTTCCTGAGCTGTGAGAGGAGCACCTTGTCCGTTGTAAGAGGGCGACTGCTGCGCGCCGGCATAAATCGGTGCAGTGGACCAGACCAAGATGCACGGCATGAGGAGTGAGAGAAACCGCTTGCTGAGAGAAAGAATCATAAAGCCCTCCTCGTCCCAAGTCTGTGGGTATCCGCTTTTGGATTTCGCGGCGAGACTTTATTTGCGGAGAGATTTCCTCTCAAAGAATCGGACGAGGCCAGTATAGTCACGACTAACTTGATCTATAACTAGCAGTAGTCGCAGTTTGAGTTTTGTAGTTTTGGTAGGCATTTCCCGGCGGATGATTCTACTTGATTCCGCTACCTGGAATCCTGACCACACGCACTGATGTTCAGATGGGACTACTTAACATCCACGCGCAACGAGCTAAAAAAGCCGCCCCACTGGGCGGCTTGCGTTTCTTGATTTCTGCAAACGCAAACAATCATGGCTTTCGCGACTGGCCAAGCCCCACCGAAAGGCTGAACACGGTGCCGCAGCTCTGTGTACACTTTGCGAGTCCACCAAGATTGGTGGTTCCGTAGAAGTCGCCGTTTGCCGCTTGGATTAGTGCCGCAGTCGGAAAAGCGCCGTTCGTGTAAGCGAATTGGTGCAGCGTCGTGAAGGTTCCTGCAGTGGTGATTTTGAAGATCGTACCATCGTTGGTTTGGGTGCCGCCGATGATGCCGCGTGCTGTCCCGTAGAGGTTTCCGTCACTGCCTTCGAGTAGCGGGGCCACAGGAATCTCGCCGTCAGGGCAGCTTCCTTGGTTACACGTAAAACTGTGCAACCTGGTGAGCGTGCCGGAGGTGGTTAATCGATAGATCGTGCCTCGGCTATGGGGGGCGCCGCCCTCTGCAGTCGCTCCGTAAAAGTTTCCGTCGCTGGCCTGAATCAAACCCGTGTGAGTTGTACAACCCTCGTTGGCCGTGAAGGTGTGCAGCGTCGTTACTGTTCCGTCCGGCGTCAGGTCGAAGACGATACCGCATCCGTAGGTTGTTCCATAGAAATTCCCATCGTTCGCTTGCATGAGATTCTCAGGCTGCTGCCCACCGGTAAAACCGTATAGAACTGTAAATGTCCCATCTGGAGTGATTTTGAAAGCCACACCCGCTCCGTTGGGACCACCATGAAAGGTCGTCCCATAAAAATTTCCATCGGTGGCCAGGACCAGCGAGTCGGGGTTCCACCCGTCGGTACAATTTGTCTGGACGCAAAAACTGTAAAGAGTGATCAGCGTTTTCTGCGGCGTGAGCTTGAAAATAGTGCCGCAACCAATGAGGGCCAGTTGGTGGCAATTCGTCCCACCAGTAACCGTGAAACCATAAGCATTCCCGTCGCTCGCCAGCAGCAATTGTCCGGGTTCCGCGCCATCGTCGCAGTCAGTCAGCGAGCAGAAATTGTAGAGTACCGTCACCCGGCCGCCGGGTGTCATTTTGAAGACTGTGCCCCCGGTACTCGTGCCGAGGGTCGAAGTCGTCCCATAGAAGTTCCCGTCTGAACCCTGAACAAGGCTGAACTCGGGCTGGCCACCGTTGGTCCCGTTGAATTTGGCAAGGGTGGTGAAAGTCTGTGCAGACATCGTGATCACGGTCATCACACAAAACGCAACGAGAGTCTGCAGAGTTTTCGGCTGGTGTTGCGACTTGATCATTGGTGATTCCTTTCGCAGAAGACAGAATTGGACCCGTCGAGGTTTAGTCAGTTAGCAAGTGATGCGGTTAGCGGAGGCGGCGAAAACTGAGGCGCCAATTATCTTTTCGACCTTGGCGGATGTCAAGACTCGTCAAGTCGGCTCGCGAGGCGCGGCGCGAGCTTGCGCAGTATCGCACCCGCCCAAGCACCTCTGAGATTTGCAGGGGCAACTTGCATCACACAAACATGTGAGTAGAATCCTGGTGCGTTGCTCGTCACAAAGCTTAGATTCAAGCTTGGCCTCAGGAGGAATCGTGTATGTCTGATTTGCAGGATCATTTCGCACGAGCTCAACAGGACGTAAACGAGCTCGCGGAACGCCCCGACAACAACACGATGCTGAAGCTGTACGCTCTCTTCAAACAGGCGG
This sequence comes from Candidatus Sulfotelmatobacter sp., assembly GCA_035264195.1. Lineage (GTDB taxonomy): Bacteria > Acidobacteriota > Terriglobia > Terriglobales > Acidobacteriaceae > Sulfotelmatobacter. The sequence goes on from DATFQQ010000078.1 coordinate 37,177, forward strand.
CCCAAGGCGACGCCACGGGCGAGCAGCCAAGCAGCTTCGACTTTGTCCGCCGTGCCAAGTTCGACGCCTGGAACGCGATGAAGGGCACCACTGCTGAAGACGCCATGCGGCAGTACATCGAACTCGTAGCTTCTCTGCGTCGCAATCAGGCGCCTAGATGAATGAAATTGCAGTTTCCGCGCGCGTGTTCACACCTCGTGGACTATAGGATGCGCCCGACGAAACCGATCACGTCTGCGCTGGACATTCCACGAAATGCTGCCGCCAGCAACGCTCTGAATCTTGATCAGCCGGGAACCACGTTTCGATGCGCAGTTCCTGCAATGTGATATCGTGCGGCCTGCATAAAGTCATGATGGTGCTGAACAGGCGCAGTTCGAAGTCTCCCGTGCGTATATGAATCGGAAGCAAAAGATCTCCGGAACGGAGCGCTGTATGTGAATCAGCCACCGACAATGGGCTGGCATAGCTCCTGATTTCAGACAGCAACTCAGCGCCAACCGGGTCTTCCTTCGATCCAAATTCAAGTTCTGCGCGACGCAAAAGATGCCGTTCCACCTCCGGCCAGTTCACGATCCAGCGGCGAGAGCCTTCTGGGTGAAAGGTGACGCGCAATACATTGACCTTACTGGGCAGGGCGGTCAGAGCTGGCGACACCAACGCAGGAAAAAATTGGCCGACAGCGCGATTTTCCAAAAGTAAGTTCCAATGACGGTCCAGTGCGACCGCAGCATACGGCAGATGTCTATCGAGGATAAACTGCAGCATGCCGCGCATGTGAGCCATCTCGTCCGCCGATAGTGGTGTTTCGCGAAATACGTCGGCGAAGCCGGCCGATTGAAGCAGCCGATTGCGCTCACGAAGAGGAAGTTCGAGCACTTCGCCCAACACAAGAACCGCCTCACGGCTGGGATTCGACCGTCCCGTTTCAATAAAGCTGACATGCCGCGTGGAAAACCCAGCCCGGCTGGCCAACTCGAATTGGCTCAGCCCGCGGACTTGCCGCCAGGCGCGAATCTGTGGCCCAACCGATATCGCTACATCTGCCATTCCCGCATTTTATTCGCCCGGCCAAGAATCGGACATTACCTCGCAGGTAATTGCGGAGCGCGCACTACCCTGTCTAGCATCTCGCCATGCAAAGACGATCTGCGCTGAAATCGATGTTTCTCGCCCTGGGGAGTGGAAGCTTTGCCTTCGCGGCCAAGCGGCCATCCGGCGCAGGCTCTGTCACCGCTGCGCCGCCCAGCAGTGCTGCACAATCCTCTCTGATCGAAACCCGCGATAAGACCAGAATTCATTTCCGGGACTGGGGCGGCGGCCGTCCCATCGTGTTTGTGGCGCCCTGGGGGCTTTGCTCCGATTGGTGGGACATCCCAGTCATCAATTTTTTCGAGCGGGGCTGGCGTTGCGTATCTTTTGACCGGCGCGGGCACGCACGATCCGATGATCCATCCCACGGCTACGATTTCGATACGCTCGCTGACGATATCGCCGCTGTTCTGGATGCACTCGATCTACAGGACGTGGTTCTTGTTGGCCACTCCTTGGGCGGAGCCGAAGTGGTTCGCTACCTGACCCGACACCGTAGCCGGAGGGTCAAACATGCTGTCTTGATCGCGCCTACGACGCCATTTCGCCTGAAGACCGATGACAATCCACGCGGTACGCCCCGGGAGACCATCGAGAAGAACCGCGAGTCGCTTAAGCACGACCTCCCGCGCCTGGCGGCACAAGCGGCACCAGATTTTTTCGGGGTTCCCAAGAACTCCGTCTCGACTGAGACCATGGACTGGTGGTGCCGGATGTTCCTTGACCGCTGCTCGATCAAGGTGCTCTTGGAACTCTTCAAGCTAATGAACGAAACCGATTTCCGCTCCGAACTCCCAACCATCCAGACACCTATGTTGATTCTGCAAGGCGACATCGATAAATCCGCGCCTCTGGAATTGACTGGACGCCCAACTCACGAACTAGTCGCAGGCAGCCGGCTGATTGTCTACGAAAATGCTGCGCATGGCCTGCCATACACGCACACCGATCGCATGCTGGAAGACATTATTGCGTTTGCAGGGGCGTAAAGGAACCTGATGATTCCGGTCTAAGGGCGAACACACGCGCTACGAAGACAAACATGCGCGATAAATACCGCGTGACAGGTCACCCTGTTCGTCGACTCTACTGCGCTTCGCTTTCTTCTGCTTCTCTCTCGATTTGTACTGCCGCGAGCGCAGGTAGTCCTGCCCCTTCGAGTTGATGATTCAGAGAAGGCAGCCGCTTCGATTTGAAATCGTTCCATTTTGCGAGAGCAAGTTTCGCCGCAGCACTCGACTCGCGATACACCTCAAGAGCTTGTGCGGGCACGGGGCGGTCACTGCTCTCGACCACTCGGAGCGCGGCAGCAAGGCCAGTGTTGGCCTTGTCCAAGCCCATCTCAGAGGACGAGCCCCCACCAATAATGGTGTTCAGCTCATCGGAAACAACATCGACGCTCGCCTTCAGACCAGGATTTTGCTGCAGCTTCGACTGCAAGTCGGAAAGTTGCTTCTGCACTCTTCGGATGCCCGATAGCGTCTTCCGCGCATCGAGTGCCTCGGTGGAAATCTCGCGACCGAGTTTGACTTGTTGGGCGAGATCTTCCGGCGTAGCCGTCGACCGCGGATCCATGGTGATGTGCAGCGGCTGAGTCAAAATCTTGCCGTCGATTGTGAGGCGAACTTCGTAATCTCCCGGCGCCGCACGCGGACCATGGGGAGCGGCGAATTCCTCTTCACCACCTGCGTCGGGAACTTCGTTGCCCCAAGCGAGATTCCAGACAAAACGATGCATACCGGTAGCCTTATCCAGAATTTGGGGTCCTGGGAGCCAGCGCTCGGCAATCGGAACTGGCGGGCGCTGCCCCTGTTTTCCGACCTCGGACGAAAAGCTGCGTACGAGTTCGTGCTGCGCATCGAAGATTTCGAGCTTTACTTGTCCGGCGGGATTGCGAAGAAAATAATCGATCATGGCGCCGTTCGGGGGATTTTCGGCGGTTGGTTCTTCGGGCGGCAGCGGAGTTCCCATGAAACCAGCGTTATCGATTCGCACAGCGGTCGCTGGACGATAGAGCCACGCTCCCGCTTCGCGAACATCCGCGGTCTGGCGGAGAGGCGTGATGTTGTCAAGAATCCAGAAGGAACGCCCGTGCGTAGCCGCGATGAGATCATCGCCGTGGATGACGAAGTCGCGTACGGAGGTGACCGGCAGGTTGAGTTGCAGCGATTGCCAGTGGTCCCCGTCGTCGAAAGAAACAAAACTTCCAAACTCCGTGCCGCCAAACAGGAGGCCCTTGTGCGTCGGGTCTTCGCGAACGGCATAGAGGAATGCAGGAGCGTGAATGCCCTCAGTAATGGGCTGCCAGGTTTGACCGTAGTCACGCGTGCGATAGAGATAAGGAGCCTGATCGTCGAGGCGATGGCGGTCGACCGCAGCATAGGCTTCAGCGGGATTAAAGTGCGAGGCTTCAATCATCGAGACCCTCGACCAATCGCTGATACCGTTGGGTGTGACATTTTTCCAAGTCTTCCCGCCGTCGCGCGTGACATGAATCAGTCCGGTGTCGCTGCCGGCCCAGATTAGCTTCACGTCTTGTGGCGAGGGCGCGATCGTGTAGACGACCCCATATCCGCGCTGCTTCGCGTCTTGAACTGTCGGAGGACCTGCGATGTTCTTCGCACCCGATTCCGCGCCGGTGAGATCGGGACTGATCGTCTGCCAGTGCAGGCCACCGTCGGTCGTTTTCATCACGAATTGCGTCCCCAGATAGAGGCTGGCCTTATCGACGGGCGAGAATACGAGAACGGGCGTCCATGGATCGCGGTATTTGCGCTGCGCGATGTCGACGCCGAACGCAGGGACCGGCCACGGCGTGATGTCCTGACTGAGAGAAGTCCGAAGATCGAAGCGCGAGATAGGACCGTAGGTCCCGCTGAAGTAAAGAATATTCGCGTCTTTGGGATCAACGGCGATATATCCGCTCTCGCTGCCGTCTACGGGAGACCAGTCGCGCGGAGTGATCTGGCCGTGATCGGTGCGACTCAGGACGGAAGCACTACCGCTATCCTGCTGTGCGCCATACACCGTGTAAGGAAAGCGATTGTTGGTGGTGACGTGGTAGAACTGCGCCGTTGGCTGGTTGTACCAAGTACTCCACGTCCTGCCGCGATCGACGCTGATGGTCGTACCCTGATCCGTCGCAAGAATCATGCGCGAAGGATTTTTCGGGTCGACCCAGAGTTGGTGATAATCATCACCGCCAGGCGCCCCACGAACAATCGAGATCGTCTGTCCGCCATCTTCCGAGCGGTACAGCGCGACGTTCGGGACGTAGAAGACATCGGGATTTTGCGGATCAATAGTAATGTTGCCGAAGTACCAGGCGCGGCTAGTGATCCGGGCATCGGAGTTTTTGAGCGTCCAGCTATCGCCTCCATCGTCGGAACGGTAGAGGCCCGATTTCTTGCCGTCATCAATCAGCGCGTAGATACGCTTGCCGTCTGCCGAAACAGCTACGGCGGGGCGTCCCCAATCACCGTCAGGAAGGCCTGCACCGTTGAGACGCGTCCAGGAATTGCCACCATCTTGAGACCGGAAGATTCCGGAACCAGAGGCGTCGATGGGCGCGTAGGTGCTCCAGGGTGGACGGTGCGTGTGCCAAGTCGCGGCGAACAGAATGTTAGGATGATCGGCTGAAATGGCGAGATCGGCAATGCCAGTTTCCGGACCTTGGTCGAGGACCTTGATCCAATGCTGTCCGCCATCGGTGGACTTGTAGACGCCGCGATCGTTGTTGCGGCCGTACGCGTGGCCTAGAGCGCCGACGTACACCGTACTTCCATTCTGCGGATCGATGACGATACGGCTGATCTGGCGGGTGTCGCGGAGGCCTACGTTTTGCCAGCTCTCCCCGCCATCGGTCGAGCGGTACACGCCATCGCCGGAAGCAAGGTCCGATCGAATATCGGATTCTCCCGTACCGACATAAATGACCTTCGGATCGGAGGGAGCGACAGCAACTGCTCCGATCGAAGCAACGTGTTCATGATCGAAGATCGGCGTCCACGTTACACCCCCGTTGGTGGTTTTCCAGACGCCACCATCGACCGCACCGAAGTAAAACGTGTTGAGATCGCCTGGAACTCCTGCGGCGGAGACAGCGCGGCCTCCGCGAAAGGGACCGATAAGGCGCCACTTGAGACCGTTGAACAGATCGGAAGAGAAAGATTGCGCGCTCAGCGGCGTAAGGGAGAAGCAAAGAAAAACCAGAAAAATGGATGTGAGTTTGCGAATTGGGTGCAGCTTCATTTGTGGTCTGGATATTGTAACGAAACGAGCGCATACGTAGGTTCCAGTCAGAGTGTTGCAGCATTCCGTCGAACCTATTCACGCCTCGGAAGCTCCCACCCTTGGATTTGAAGATGAATCAGGGCTCGCTGACGCGGATAAGCTTTAGCGGGCTATTGGACACTCCGGCAGGACGTCGGTAACTCTCGGCGCAATCGCTAGGCCGCAACGGAATGCGACAGGACATTGCAGAGTTCGTGAATGATTTCCTGGCGGATCTCATATTCGAGCAGATCTTCGTCGCTGGCCGTCCCCAGCATTCTTGATTCCAGAACTTCGCGCTGTTTGTGAAGCAATTCATTCAGTTCGAGCCGCATTTCCTCGATATGGCGGTCTTCCATACTGATCCTCCATCGAACCGCCTGTTCAAGCGGCTCTTCGATAGACGAGGCCCCGAGCTTTCTCGATCAGCAACGATACTTTTTCCGTCTTCGATATCAACCCCGAAATTCCCACTGACATTGCCAGGCGCTCCGGAAACTCATCACAGGCAGCGCTGTACAAAATCAGGATCGCCGCCGGCATCATCTGCTTCAGAACCCGTGCGGCCTCCAAGCCGTTCATCAGAGGCATCGCAAAATCCAGGATGATCAAATCAGGGCAAAGTCTGCGGGCTTCTTCGACTGCTTCGCGTCCGTTTTCCGCGAGTCCACAGACTGTAAAGTCCGGTTCACGTTCAAACAGCTCGTACAGTGCCGTACGAACAAAGGCATTATCGTCCGCGATCAAAACCGTTTTCCGCATCGCTGCCCTCGCTGAAGCCCATCATCGACCTTCTCGCGACCCCGTTCGATAGGCTTCTTACCTGAGGACAAAACAAAATTTGCAGTTCAAAAGCGGACACGGCCGATGCCATGCTCGGCGACGAAAACATAGAACCACGAACGTGTAAAGCGCCAAACTGCGCCAAACTGTTCGGGGCGATTTTTTGTGGGCATACAGCAAATCCTGTAATTTCCATTTTTCCTTGGAATCGCCGGGTCTGCTGCAGTGCGAACAGCACGATACCGCAGCGGAAGGGCTCTGTCGGCGTCTGGCGGAAATCGAGATGGTTTGGACTCATCACAGCACAACTTTGGTCCGGCCTATCACTTCCTGAACCGCCCTAGCTGCGTATCGGAGAAAGCGGCGGCAGTGACATGTACAAAACTCTTGCTTACAACAGACCCTTTCGACTCTTCGTTTCTGATTGACAGCTATGGGGTTTTACGCCACACTTACTGCCAATCGCGCATCGCCTCGTCGAGTCGGGGCGGCTTCGTCACTTATCGAAATTTCATAGAGTGAGACGTGCTATGGGAGATCTCCCCCTTCCCGCATCGTCAGGTGTTGGTGTACTCAGCCTGGGCATTGCGCCGCCTACGTCCGAACCTAGCCAACCTCCAGAAAAAGATGCGTCCCGCGATATCGCCCTGCTTGGCGTGCTGCGCGAAGCAGCCATGACAGGTCCGCAGTCCGCCGATGCAATTCTGAATGCATTGGCCGATGCGGCGCGCGTCCTGACCGCTGCCGATGGCACCGCGATCGCCTCGCGCCACGATGGAGTCATCGTTTGCCGCGCGCGCAGCGGAGACATGGCGCCCAGCCTAGGTGCTCCGCTCAACTCGGATTCCGGAATCTCCGGCGAATGCCTGCGTACCGCGTCAATCCAGATCTGTAATGACACGTCGACCGACGCGCGCGTCGACTCCGAAGCCTGCCAGGCCCTTGGAATACGCTCGGTCGTGGTCGTCCCGCTGCTCGGGCGAATGGGGATGTTCGGCATTCTTGAGGCCTTCTCCGCGCGGACCGACGCATTCGAAGAAGAACAGATGAATTCGCTGCGGTCGCTGGCCGAGATCGCCGAAATGGCTTACGAACGCGAACGAAGCGCGCCGAATACTGCCGACACGATTTCCACGGTCCGTGCCGCACTCTCTGCAGCCGCCGTGCAAGCCGGTCTTGATGAGCATCGCGCACGATCGTCCACCAAACGCTACTTGATTCTCGCGGGAATCGCCGTCGCCCTGTTCGCGATGGCGTGGATTGCGCGAATCAGCTGGCGGCAAACCGGAGCCGAGATCGCCGCGAGCGCATCGGCCACACCAAACGTCAGCACCTCAGCCGCTCCTGCGCTCCAGTTGGTCGCTGTTGAAAAGCCGAACGCAGCCTTCCCGGCACACACGACCGATCGAGCCCGAGCGAAAGTCCTCGAAAACGCCACCGCTATCGACAAAGAATCCGACACGATCGCTCCATTGACCCCGTCGAAAAATCCGCCCATCGCGGATCTTGCTGCAAGAAACGTCGCCCGTGAAGACACGGTCGAGAGTGCACCTTCGGTTCAGATGGCATCCGGCAGTGTCCGTGAAGACATGCCCAGACTCGCTGCGGAGGCAGGGCCGTTGCCGCGCTTTGGAGGAACGGTTTCCCAAGTCGTACCAGCCACCGTCCTGCAACGAGTGAATCCGATTTATCCGCCCCAAGCCCGAACCCAGGGGATCGGTGGAAACGTGATCCTCGACGCCACCATCGCCCCGGACGGATCCGTCCCGAAGGTCAAGGTCATCAGCGGTCCCCCAAGCCTGGCCGATGCCGCGACCAGAGCCGTGCGGCAATGGCGCTTCTCGCCTGCCGTGCTGAACGGTAAGCCGGTGGAAGTCGAGCAACGTATCACGATCGTGTTCAAACTACCGTGAGCCCTCGAAAAACGCATCGGAATTGTGTTGTAACCAACTTGGACTAAAAGAGATTTGGAAGGCAATGCTCATTCCTAGCCGCGAAGCCGCTGGGAATTATAGCCAACGGCAAAGCCGTGGCTGCTAACCCGGACACAACCATGCCCCGAAGTGTGTGTGAGAGAACTACACCCTGTCGATAACTGTAGAGCTAGTGCCACGAGAATGCAGCCGCGAAGCGGCGGAAGAATACAGCCCACGGCGCGAGCCGTGGGAAAAGATTGGTCCCCAAACCAAGCCCCGGAAGGGGCGAAAGAAAAGCCGCGACGCAAACTCTACAGGAACGACGAGTTTGGAAACCTCTACTGAAGAGGTTGAATGAGGCTCACGTCTTCCACTGATACGACGTAGCACGGTAAAGGTTCATCGTGCGGTATCGGCAGTGTCGGCACACCTTTCGAGTACTCAATTGCAGACTTGAATCCGATAAACCTGCCTTCATCGTCGAAGACATATTTCTTCGACATGTTCGAGACCGATGCACTGCATGCGTTGTGGTGAGTAGCAACCACCTCATACGACTGCTTGTAATCCAGCACGCAGCTTGGGATTTGCGGCTCAAACAATGCGAAGGCATGCATGATCCTGACGAACCTCCGCCCCTTCGGCGTCATTACCTCGAAAATAAATGACTGATAGTTGAGGCCAAAGCTCGTCAGCGCAGGCTCGCCGATCGAAGCCACAAATCTGCCATGCAACACCTGGGGTTCTTCGAGAGAATCATCGCAACACGCACCAGCCATCGCCGAGAGCGTGAGGATGATCCCGAAAATCAGCGCGGCGCGGACGTATGTTCTTTGCATCTGAGTCGCTTCCTGCATCGGCTTCGCTCCCAGAGTTGGTTCTTTTTCAGATTCCTGACACACACCCACTCCCGGTTGAATTTGGGAAGGGCACGACTTTCAGTCGTGCCGACAAGTTACGCAAAGTGAATTGCGCGTCAGCGCCTGCGACATTCCTGCCCGCGGCTGTGGTTTTGTCAGCACTCTGTTCGTATTCTCCAATTCCGGACACGGAGGGAAAACTGCCAAGAGTGACGGTAAGGCACCGTCAATTCGTTGAGCAGTCGCGCTCTCTGCAGCTGCCGAGTTTTTAACCCAGTGTGGAGCCGCAGATAAAACGGGGGACTGCCAGAAAGGGTAAGGACGGGTCGAAAGCCGCGCCTGTGGCGCAGTTCCATCCGTTGCAGGCCCGAAGCAGACCAGTCCCAGCACCAGCCCCGTTCGGCGCTGGAACATGACCCGGCACGGAGCCTGCTCCCTGCACGAGAGGTTTGAGGCAAACCTGAGGTTCAACCGCGGCGCGGGAATGCGCCACCGTTTTCATCTCGTTCGGGGAACTGTCGGAGTCCCGCGACTTGGAGGACGAATAGCAGGCTGAATCGACCTAGCTGCTCAGATACGAACCGAATCAAGAGAAAACGAAATTTAAGTGTTAAGGCCTGCTCTCGTCAGTCAACAAAGGATAGCCCTGCCCCGTACCTTAGGCCTCCTGTCAATTCAAACACGTTCCGTTGGCAATTAAGACGGTTATCGTTCTGTCTACGCCAGTGTGTAATTGACGCCAAAACAGTGTCATGCGGATCGTGATCATACTTATCCTGTTGTTCACAGAGGGAGCATATGCCGGGACGTGGATAAGACAGGCCGCCCTCAGCACCCCCCCGAATCGGTGGACATGAAAGATCTGTTTTCTCTCAGGTGACTTCTTTATGAGTTCCGTTTGGATCAGCTTGATCGTGTTCATGTGCATCTTGGGAGGAGCGATCTTTGGCATGTTGCTTCGCAAGACTCTCCCACCTCACCACATAGGTGGAGAATCTAAAGAGGCTGTGATGCTGGGAATGGGACTGCTTGGGACGATGACCGCTTTGATTCTGGGTTTGCTGGTTGCCTCAGCCAAGAGTGCCTACGATGCCCAAAATGCCGAACTAACTCAGTTGTCCGCCAATATCGTCTTCCTTGATCGTGAACTTGCCCATTACGGACCGGAAACCAAGGATGCACGCGATCTGTTGCGCAGAGGCGTTATACGCGCTCTCGATGGTCTTTGGTCTATAGATTCAGAACCATCGCACTTAGACACGTCTGCCACTCATTCAGAGGCTCTATTCGACACAATTCAGCAACTCTCCCCCAAAGACGATATGCAACGTTGGCTCAAGGGGCAGGCGCTAAGCACCGCGATTAGTATTGGGCAAACGCGATGGTTGATGTATGAGCAAGGACGCACCACAGTTTCCATGCCCTTACTCGTCACGCTGGTTTTTTGGCTTACGATTAGTTTCACCACCTTTGGTCTATTCACCCCGGTCAACGCCACCGCCATCACAAGCATCTTCGTCTCGGCGATGTCAGTTTCGATAGCAATCGTATTGATCGTAGAAATGTACACTCCATACAAAGGACTGATTCACATCTCTGGCGCTCCTCTCCGTGCTGCCCTCGCGCACCTGGGCCAATAGCGGATCTCGCCTCTACATCAGTCTGTGGCTGCGAGACTCGCGTCAGATGATTGGCGAAAGATCTCGATTACACTCAGGACCCGTGTGGGAGGAGGATTTCTAGCCTTTTTCATTCTGAGCTGCAAGCCCATATCGTATTGCCATTTCAAGCGTATCGGTGTTTATATCCTGTAGACCTTTAAACCGAATGCAATATCCGGTCACGCTCGCCTTGCCTAGTTTTTTTCCATACGTTTTGGCCAAGTACTTCTTGTCTTTGAGGCCAAGGATATAGACAGAGATTCCGGTTTTGTTCCCGCTCACACCAATTTGAAAAAACTCTCTACTTTTTCCATTGGCATATTTTATTGTATGAGATCCGTATCCAATCGTAGGGTTGGAAACAGTATGGTTCGCGTCGTCTTTACCATCGAAAAACCATAACTTGCATTCGGGTGACGCCTGAA
>DATFQQ010000079.1:0-6744 GCA_035264195.1 Candidatus Sulfotelmatobacter sp.
ATAGTGTCTGTGTTTTTGCTAGCTGAAATCATCCTTGCGGTCCGGACGGTTTCGTTTCGATGCTAGTCAGCGATGAAGGATCGCCTTGTCCGGAGAACTGTCAACGCAGGCGTGCTAAGGCGCTACAAAGGTCTTTAACAGCCTTGCGAATGCGGACGGCCCGCTGGGTTCCAGGCCCGGTCCGCATTTCAATCTTCCGTATCTTCAGTTGCCCGACGACTACATCCTCTACAACAATGTCATCCTTCCGATCAATCTTGTCGTGCGCACCTCAACTGACCCTGCCTCGTTGACCTCCGCTGTGGTCGCACAGATTCACTCTCTCGACCCCCAGCTCGCCGTCGCGAACGTCCGCACGATGGATCAGGAAATGGCTTCCTCCGTAGCTGCGCCGAAGTTCAATACCTTTGTGCTGGGACTCTTCGCCTTTCTCGCTCTCTTTCTTGCCGCCATTGGAATTGACGGCGTACTGGCCTACGCGGTCGCGCAGCAATTGCATGAAATCGGCATTCGCATGGCGCTGGGCGCGCAACGGCGCGATGTTTTGCGGCTCATTCTGATTCAGGGGGCACGTCTAGCGCTCGGTGGGTTAGCCATTGGAACTCTCGCCGCGCTAGGCTTGACGCGTATGATGTCCAGCTTGCTCTACAGCATTAGCGCCAGCGACCCGCTTACATTTGCAGCCGTGGCGACTGTGCTTCTCGCTGTGGCACTTCTCGCCTGCTACATTCCCGCCCGTCGCGCCATGCGCGTCGATCCCATCATCGCCCTGAGATACGAGTAGTCCGTCGCGCAAGTGATCGATAACCTGTGGCTTGCCGAAATCCTGTCCGCCAAGAGTGGCATTGATCCGTTCTCGCCCCAAGCGAGAACTTTGAGCCTGCACTGATCAAGAGCTCCTTTGGAGAGCGCGCAGGTGTCCTTAACCCAGCCAGGCGCTTCGCTGCGGCTCACACATCGACAGGGCACACACATATATTAAGGATGGACGGAAAGGTCTTCGGGCTAGGCCGCCCGATCATAACGGTGGTGCAATCCACCCAGTCGATCATGGGAAACCACGCGACCCGAGGTTACGTAGCGAGTTCTGCCCCCTGGCGTTCCCTTGCCCAGCCCAAGGTGTGTGCGGTCTTCGCGATGCAAGTCGACAATCTAATACCCATAGTACTGAATTGCGAGAGATCCGTTATCCGTGGCATCCGTGGTATGGGCGTCCTGTCTGGGTTCATGGAGCATTTGTTAAGAGTGGACGGTCTTTCTATCGCTGCAGTCTGGAACAGAACCATGAGGCTCGACTCTTCGAGATACCGCAGTGGATGTTCGAATCGGGCGCATGTTGCCGAGTGCACCGTGCGGAGAAGCCGGCTGTTGACTGCGCAGCATTGCTGGATCTGAAGCTCCTTCTTCACCGTACACGCTCCCCTGGTCGTGACCTCGTGGTACAAACTCAGCATCATTCCTCTCCAGGAGGTGCTGATGCGAGAATCGGCGAGTCGACCGAGGGCTCCGCAAATCGAATTGTTTCACCCGCCACTGCAGATTCCGGCCTGGCCCAAGCTACCACGAGAAATCAGACAGAAGACCTTGGCACTACTGGCGCAGCTGCTGCGCGAACACAGCCGCAGAATCCTGGCCGGCCATTTCGGGAAGGAGAGAGGCGATGAATGACAAGATCCAGGCGCAGCATCTTGAGCGCAAAGCCATTCTGTACATTCGTCAGTCTTCCGTCTACCAGGTCAATCACAATTTGGAGAGCCAGAAATTACAGTACGCCATGGAGGAACGTCTGCGGCAACTGGGCTGGCGCGAGATCGAAGTGGTGGATGATGACTTAGGCCGGTCCGCCGCCGGGACCGTCACCCGCGCCGGCTTTGAACGTATGGTGGCAGAGGTTTGTTTGGGCCAGGTGGGGGCAGTGGCCGCACGGGAGGTCTCGCGATTCGCACGAAACAGCCGAGAGTGGCAACAGTTGATTGAAGTGTGTCGGGTGGTCGATACCGTGCTGATTGACCAAGAGACGGTGTATACGCCCCGGCAGAGTAACGATCGCTTACTGTTGGGCTTGAAAGGCAGCTTGAACGAATATGAACTGGACCTACTGCGCCAGCGTTCGGTGGAAGCGCGGCGGGCCAAAGCCCAGCGTGGCGAACTCATTGTGGCTGCACCCGTCGGTTACATCAAGACGGAAGAACAACATTTAGAAAAAGATCCGGACCGTCGAGTTCAGCAAGCCATTGTGTTGGTTTTTGAAAAGTTTCTCGAGTTGGGAAGCGTTCGTCAAACCCTGTTGTGGTTCTTGGAACAGGGGCTGGCAATGCCCGCGCGCAACCAATTAGGAGAAATCGTTTGGAAACGGCCAACCTACGCTACGGTGTACCGGATTCTAACCAATCCGGTTTACGGGGGTGCCTATGCCTACGGAAAAACTGAGCACACCACCCACTATGAAAACGGAGAACCGCGGAAGGGCTCGCGACGCAAACCTAGGGAACAATGGCTGGCGTTGATTCGGAATGCTCATGATGGTTACGTGAGCTGGGAACAGTTTGAGCACATCCAACAAGCGATTGCTAGCAATGATCGCGGATGGGAACAAACCGGGGCAGCGCAGAATGGTCGGGCATTGCTCGCCGGGCTATTGCGCTGCCACCGCTGTGGTCGTAAGCTGACCGTACGATACAGCGGCCACCCAGCTGCTGTGCTGCGTTATGCCTGTCATCGGGGCTTCCTAGATAATGGGCAAGCACGTTGCATTGCGTTCGGTGGAACATCGGTAGACGAAGCGATCGCCCAAGAGGTGCTGCGCGTGGTGCAACCTGCGGCGGTGGAAGCGGCGGTTTTAGCGAGCGAAGAAGAAGCTCGCAAGCAAGACGACGTCCTACAGGCCTTACGACGAGATCTGGAAGCGGCGCGCTATTCCGCAGGTAGAGCACAGAAACAATACGATGCGGCGGATCCGGAAAACCGGCTGGTGGCGGACGAACTAGAACGTCGCTGGAATCAGGCCTTGCAGCGAGTGCGAGCGGTCGAGCTTCGAATCGAGCAACATATCCATCGACACGAGAATGTTAGCACCACACCCACACGGGAACAGTTTGAGGATTTAGCAACCGAACTGGAGGCGGTGTGGAGCTGTTCGGAGACGGATGTTCGTTTGAAGAAACGCATCCTGCGAACCCTGCTCCATGAGATCGTTGTGGATATGGATGCTGATGCAGGGGAGATCATTCTCACCCTGCATTGGAAGGGAGGCGTGCACACCGAGTTACGCCTACCACGGCGTCGTCGCGGTCAGAATAGCAGCCACACAAACAAAGAGATCGTCGATGCAGTGAGAGTACTAGCGCGAATCTGTTCCGATGATCTGATTGCTGGAGCGCTGAATCGCGCTGGTCTACCGACGGGACGTGGCAATCGCTGGACTAAGGAGCGCGTGACCGCGCTACGAAGTCATCACGCAATTTCTTGTTACTCTGCCGAGAGGAGGAAAACCGAAGGCTGGATGAATCTGACCGAAGCAGCCAGCTCACTGGGAGTGAGCGGTAGGACATTGCGCCTTGCCGTTGAACGCCGGGAGATTGAAGCCGAGCATCCTCTGGCCGACGGTCCCTGGGTCATTAATCAGCGTGCACTGGAAACGGACGCGGCAGCCAGGTTCGTTGAACGTGTCCGTCGCAGTAACCGAGACCTCGCAATACCAACATCGCAACAGAATGGTTTCGAATTTTCAACTACATAGCGAGGTGGGCAGTATGAAGCGCAGTTGTGGTAGGAGACGTACTCGGAGAGCAGCCGCTTCAGGTGCCGCTCGTTGAGAGCCATCACATGGTCCAGCAGCTCGCGGCGGCAGCTCCCGACCCAACGCTCGGCGACACCATTCTGCCAAGGACTTTCGAACGAGGTCCGCACGTCGTTTATCTTGAGGGATCGAATGGCTGCCGGGACCTCCGTCCCGTATTTTGCGTCCCGGTCATGGATGAGAAATCTGGGAGCCGTCTCGAACGGAAACGCCTCCCGCAGCTGCTGGATGATCCAACCGCTGGTCGGATGCTTCGTGATGTTGAAATGCAGGATACGCCGGCGATCGTGGCGGATGACGAAGAAGCAGTAGAGGACGCCAAAGCTGATCGTGGGCACGGTGAAGAAGTCCATGGCCGCAATCGCTTCCCTGTGATTCCGAAGAAAGGCGCGCCAGCGCTGGGCTGGCTGGGGATCTCTCGGAACTCGCTTCATCCAGCGGGAGACGCTTCGCTCGGATACCTGGAGGCCCAGCATGAGCAGTTCGCCGTGAATGCGAGGCGCGCCCCAAGTCGGGTTCTCCGCCATCATACGGAAGATCAGCTCCCGAACTTCCGGCGACAGTTTTTTCCTGCCGACCTGTTTTCTCGCCTTCGAGATCCAACTGGGCGCAGGCTTCGATGCGATTGCAAACAGCGGGTAAGCAGGCCAAACCATAACTCGATGTAGCGGACATGAGCACACTCATAGCAGATACTGCGGCTGAGGAAAGTGTGCAAGCTGTTGATTTCAGAGCCGGACAGAATTTTGGCGATGCACAGGGTTATATATGCGCAAGAATAAGTATTTCTAAGCGTTTAGCAAAACATCTGGAGGGGAAGCCAATGCCAAGATCAAGCCTGCTGGTAATGGTGTATTGTTTGGCAACGTGTGTTGGCGCCTTTTCACAGGAATTTGCGACCATAGTCGGCACCTTAGCTCAATGATTGTTGCATTTTGAGAAACGCCGCCTTAGACTTTCGCGCAACCTGGGGGTGACTATGAGCGAGACGACGCGAAGGACGTTTCTGGGCACGTTGGGAGCGGCCGCCGTAATGGGAGTTGTCGGCGGATCCGCATCGGCTAGGTCGAGTAACGTGGGTCTTATGCCAAAAGCGCCTCCGGCAGCCGACGAAAAGATGCTGTTCTGGGTAGCTGCTGTTACCCCTTGCGACAAGAACCTGAATTTCGATGAGCACATGTACAAGGATGTGCTCGCCTACTTGAAAGAAAACGGAGCCGGTGGCGTCGTGGTACTGGGCACAACCGGCGAGTACCCGTCCTTCTCGACCGCTGAACGGAAAAAGATTGCCGAAGTTGCGTTCAAAAACCGCAACGGCCTGAATATCATTGTCTCCTCAGGAACTTCGAACTTTCCCGAAACGATCGAGCTTTCGCAGCATGCGGCGGTGAACGGAGCAGACGGCTTGCTGATCGTCCCACCGTTTTATTACAAGCACCCGCCCCTGCAAGGTCTTATCCGCTATTACTCGCTCATCTTCGAGAAGGTATCGATTCCCATCAATCTTTACCACATTCCGTTTGCCAGTGGGATACCCATCTCTCACGAGTTGCTGCATAGTCTTGAGACATATCCCAACCTGGCCGGAATCAAGGATTCGATGGCGGAGGCGAACGTTTATCAGCGTTTCGTACAGGAGTTCCCGAACCTAAACATGCGCACGGGGACGACCCAGAATCTCAAGCCCGCACTTGAGCACGGTATGGGAGCCATCCTCGCCGAAGGTAACGTGTTCACGAAGCAGATCGCGGCCGTATTCGCGGCCAAACGGGTAGGCAAGGACATCACGGAGCCGTTGGAAAAACTTCAGACGGCGATGAATTTGATGGGGCCGAGCGTGGAGGAGTACGGGCCCATGAAATACGCGCTCAGTCTGCAAATGGGAACACGCCAGAGCTATCCCCGACCACCCAATACGGACGTTACCGACGACCAGATAACGAAAATCCGGCAGGCATGGGAGCAGATCAGGCAGATGTCATGAAGACTCGGGGATGACCGTCGTCCCGCAGAGTTCGCTCGTGAAAAGAAAATTCATCAGAACCCGAACAATGGATGAGAAAAAATCTGTCCGCGTGAATCGTCCGTGGTTGTGCGTCACCGTTGCCATCATCTGTGTTTCCTTTCGCGTTTCGGGTCAGACCAGCGCAAAAGACACAGACTGGCCAACCTATGCCGCCGACCTGGCAGGCACGCGCTACCGTCCTCTCGACCAGATCAACGCCTCGAATTTCAATGACCTTGAGATCGCCTGGCGCTTCAAGACCGACAATTTGGGTAACCGTCCGGAATACAAGCTGGAGGGAACGCCACTGATGGTCAATGGCGTCCTGTATACAACCGCAGGTTCGCGGCGTGCCGCCGTTGCACTGGACGCGGCCACCGGCGAACTGCTGTGGGTACACGGTGAGAGCGAGGGACCACGCGGCGCGGCTGCTCCTCGGCAACTATCCGGACGAGGCTTGGCGTACTGGTCCGACGGCCACGAGGGGCGTATCTTCTATGTGACACCGGGTTACCGCCTGATCTGCCTGGATGCTAAGACGGGCACGCGCACCCCCACTTTCGGTGATCGCGGCGCCGTGGACTTGAAGCTCAATGACGATCAAACCATTGAGCCCGATCTGACTACCGGCGAGATCGGAATCCAGTCCGCACCGGTCGTCACCAAAAACACCATCATCGTTGGTGCGGCCTTCCGCGAAGGATTTACTCCCAAGAGCATGCGCAATAACAAGGGCTATGTGCGCGGGTTCGATGTGCACACCGGCAAGCGACTCTGGATCTTCCACACCATTCCCAAGAAGGGCGAATTCGGGTATGACACCTGGCTCAATGGTTCGGCGGAATATACCGGCAACACAGGAGTCTGGACGCAAATTAGCGTGGACGAGCAGCTGGGCTTGGTCTACCTTCCTGTGGAATCACCTACGGGTGACTTCTAT
>DATFQQ010000080.1:0-2212 GCA_035264195.1 Candidatus Sulfotelmatobacter sp.
CGGTCGATGCGGGCGTAAAGGTCGATTTTCGCCTTGGGAACGCGTCGGCCATGCCCCTCGAGCAAGACGCCTTCGATTTTGTTTATTGCGCGGCCGCTTTCAAGAACTTTTCGGAGCCGGTCAAGGCTTTGAACGAGATACATCGCGTCCTTCGTCCGGGACGTGAAGCGCTGATCGCAGATCTGCGCAAGGATACCTCACTCGATGAGATCGACAGGTATGTGAAACAAAGCGGACGGAATCCGATCGATGCTTGGATGACAAGGTGGACGTTCCGTCACATGCTGCTCAAACGGGCGTATGCACAGGACGAATTCCTAAACATGGCAAGACAGAGCAAGTTCGGGGCCTGCCAGATCGAGATATCTGGAATTGGGCTAAAGGTACGATTCATGAAACCCTCCCACATCACGGAAGCCGTAGTTGCGACGCAAAGTTCTAAACTCGCATATTAGTAACCGTGGCAAGCCGTGCCGATATTTTCACGTGCAAGTCATACCACTCTAGTGCGTTCGAAATTGTCAATGGCGGAAGCGGTCGAATGTCTTCAAATTTCATGTCGAATCGGCGATTGCTGGTTCGACGTATTCATATAGCGCCGCGATTTCAGGCAAGGGCCTCGAGACCCGGTGTCCGACAATAAAGGAGGCTGCAATTTCGATTCCTAAGCATTTACAAGACGGTTGAACGTACATCCCCTCCGACACCGGAGGAAATGGCAACTACAGGCAAATTGATCGAGGAGGAGATGAAGGCGGGTTGGTTGCTCTCGACAGAAGGCTGTCTACCGACGTCACTAGGCGCACGGGTTCGGCGATCCGATGGCAGGGTGACTGTAACTGACGGTTCTTTCACCGAGGCAAAAGAAGTCATCGGCGGGTTCGCAATCCTAAAGGAACACGAAGCAAGACGCGATCGAGCTGGCCAGAAAGTTCCTCCTGGTTATGGGCCAAGGCGAGTGCGAGTTGCGCCAGCTTTACGAGCCGGGTGTGGATTCGAGCTGCGTGAGCAGTGCGGAGCGCGCTGAGGTGGTACTGAAGGCATGAACATCATATGATCGAGTTGGCTCGGGTGATTGTCGGGCTCACTCGCATCGTACGCGACGTGGGCATCGCGAAAGAACTCGCGCAAAGCTGCCCTCGTCCCAGGGCTTGACCAATCGGGTGAGTCGGGTATTCCTCGGAATTCTGGTCCAGCTAATGGCCACGGCAAAGCATCGTGCCATCGATCTTCCGCTCCTGGCGCAACGACGTTTGGCGTAGGTCTGCCGCGCTACTTTCACTGATCGTGAATGATGCCTAATGATTGGGCCGAATCAGGCAGGTCAGCTTGTGTCGATGGAACAGCATCATGCGATTGATCGCCAGTTGTCCACTCTCCTTCAGGCGTATGCACAATATTCATGCCGAAGATCTGTATGTGGCGGCCGCCATCACTTCCACGGAGTAGCGGGGCGGCACAGCTGTCGTGCCGTTAGTCATCGACGCGCTCGGCGATCTAAACGTCGATGGCCTACAGTCTGTGGCACATCTGCATCTGCCCTGCGCATGATTGGAAGGAACCGACGTATACCAGATCGCCAAGAACTGACCTGCCAGCGTCGAGATGATCGAAAAATACTCCGTCGCCCATATCAAGACGCGGCTTCATGCCAAGTTCAAGAACAAAACGGGAAACCAAACACGTCCGAACCCAGGCTTCGGCGCTTCGGAGCACGAGACCAGCGTGTCAAATCGACCAATTCTGCCATATCATAGACCTGTAGTTGCCACGCGGGCGTGGCGGAATGGCAGACGCAGCGGACTTGAAAAAAACTTGAGTGCTCGCTGGGAAACCGGCGATGCAGAACCGCTCAAAGTCGGGGAAACCTCTCTTGAATGGCAATCCCGAGCCAAGCCCGGCGAGAAATAAGCCGGGAAGGTGTAGAGACTAGACGGGCGGCACCTAAGCCCCGGTTTGTCCCGGGAGAGGGTGAAGGTATAGTCCAGACCGCAAACCGGAAGCGGAGGCTTCGGCCAAAATTGCATCCGGGCGGCGAAAGCCGTAGACGGCACCGAAAATCCGCAGGGCTCAAAAAGCCCGTGAGGGTTCGACTCCCTCCGCCCGCACCATGTTTTCAACAACTTGCAGACCACGAAATCCACCGGAAATCCGATTCTCTAGTCGACATGCTCGGGAGGTGGAGGCAGGGGTAGCTCCATTCACGGAGTTT
>DATFQQ010000081.1:0-9006 GCA_035264195.1 Candidatus Sulfotelmatobacter sp.
GCGTGCGTTGTCAGAGTGGCGAAACTGTCTGCGCCTTCGAATGGAAGAAAGAGGATGCACGCGAAAGTTCCATCAATGTTCGGGAGAGCGATGAGCATGTAATTCCCGCGTGGCCAGATATGCAAGGCATTCTTTTCGAGCGTATGCGATCCGTCGACGTCTGGAGGGATCGTAAGTTCCTTGTATCCGTAATCGAGATATAGCTGGGAGAAATTGAACCGCGGGAGCTTGAGCATCTCGTTTCGAATCGCGGATGCCGAGCCGTCGCAGCCAATTACAACGTCGGATGCAACCATCAAGTCTTTCCCATACTCCTCATCCCGCAGCTTTAGATCACCCGTCCTGAGGTCTAGTCCGCGGCAGCGGTGCTGAAAGAAAATCTTCACGCCGCGGCTCTCAGCCGCATTCATCAACGATATGTTGAGTTCTGCCCTTGAGATTGAATTGATCACCTCAGACTCATCTTTCCCGTAAGGCTGGAAAGTCAACTCGGACGACGCTGAATGCATCATGCGTCCCTTCATGGGAATGATGATGTCATGCATCTGTCCCCAGAGCCCGGCGTGCGTCAACGCGTGAATCCCGCGAGTCGATAGCGCCAGGTTAATGGAACGGCCTGCACTCATCCGCACGCGCCGCATGTCGGGCCGACGCTCGTAGATCTCGACTTTGTGTCCTCGCTCAGTCAGGCCCAACGCCAGTAGAGGCCCATTGAGTCCCGCACCAATCAAACTGATTCTTTGCGATGACTGCGTCATTCAGGAGTGAACGAAAGCATCATTATTCGGTGAGAAGCGTTCTGGCCTCCCACAATTCCGGGAAAAATTTCTTGTCGAGGGTTAGTTTGAGATAAGACGATCCTGCGCTGCCGCCGGTGCCCATGCGCATGCCGATGATGCGCTCCACAAGTTGAATGTGGCGAAGCCTCCAGCTCACCACTAGCTCATCGAACTCCGTGAGCCGCTCGCAGACATCAATCCAGTCGCGGTGGCTGTGCTCGTCCCGATAGAGCGAAAGCACCGCGCGCGCGCGAGCATCCAGACGTTCGCGTTCAGTAGCCCCTTCCGGGATGGTGAGTTTCCCCATAGCGCGCAACGCATCGAAGAAAGCATCGTGCACCGAGGGTTCTCGTAACCGCCGTTCCAGTTGCGCATAGGCTTCCGGTGTCGGGCGGTGGTATCGCAGCATCTTCTCGTCTTTCAGGCCGCATAGGAACTCCAACTCTCGGAACTGCTCAGATTGAAAACCACTCGCTGGTTCGAGTTTGCCGCGAAATGCCAGGAAGTGCGTCGGCAACATCGTCTCAAGAATGGTGAACTGCTCCACCAACACGCGGGTGATTTCGGTACAGCGACGCAATAGACGGGCAGCCTCATAGACGTGATCGTGAGATTTCGGATTTGCTGCCGACGCACGCAAGCTCGCAACAACCCCATCGAGATCGTGCAGCAATTCCTTAAGCCACAATTCGTAGGTTTGATGGACGATGATGAAAAGCAGTTCGTCGTGATGCTCCGGCCTTGACTGCGGATGCTGCAACTGCAGCAACTCAGGCACTCGCAGATAGGAACTGTATGTAAGTTGATCGCCACGCGGCTCGATCGGTTTTGCGGGTTCTGAAGCGCCTGTTTGAATAGATTCGGTTCGCAGGCCAAGAAACTCCTCCGCGTTCCCACCCAGCAAGAGCTCCTTTTCAGCAGAAGCGAATCCACTCGACCGAATCAACGAGCCAATGCCATGCTCTCCTAGAGGAAACGGATAATCAGAGCCGAGCATGACGCGTTCCGCTCCCATCGTTTCCACCAGAAACTGCAATGCCCGTCCGTCGAATACTGCCGAGTCGACATAAAAGCGATCGAGATACCGCTTGGGAGGCAGATCGCAGTTTCCATGAGCTATTGGATGGTGTTCCCACGCGTTCTGCAAACGGCCAAGCAGGAATGCGAAACTTCCGCCCCCATGTGCAAAACAAATTCGAAGATTCTTGGGCAGCTTGTCGAACGCGCCGCTCAGAATGAGAGCCACAATGCCGAGCTGTGTTTCTGCCGGCATGCCGACTGTCCACGGCATCATGTATCTGGGCATGCGGGATTGCCCAAACATGTCCCAAGGATGAACCAGAACGGCCGCGCCTTCATCAGCGCAGTGATGCAGGAAGGTCACGATGCCGGGATCGTCCAGATTCTTCTCTCCGAGATGATTGCCGATCTGTACGCCCAGATGCCCGGCGCGCATGCATCGACTGAGCTCCTCGCACGAGGCGTCGATGTCTTGGAGCGGAACCTGGCACAGCGACTTCAGACGCCCCTTCCCGTGTCCGCATATCTCGAGGGCTGCATCATTGAACAGCTTCGCGCAATCTAGTGCGTGCTCAGTCGGGCGGTCATAAGCGAATAACACGGGAGTCGCCGAGATGACTTGGACCTCGATCCTATCTCGATCCATTTCCTGGAGTCGCACTTCAGGATCCCAACATGCCGAATAGATGTGACGAAAGAAGCGATCGCCAACCATGATCTCGGCCTTGCCCTGATCGGTGTGCTTGATCCACGGCCAGTTTGGCGTTCCGAAACGCGCGGCAAAATCAGGCCAGGTTCGCGGAAAGAAATGATTGTGAATGTCGATGACAGGCATTTCTACTGTTTGCCGGGATGCACGGTGCCGCAATGCTTGCACTTGCGGAGGTTTTCGTTGCTGTAGAACTGCTCAAAGAGAGGTGGCAAGTCGCGCACAATGCTTTTCAGTTTGACCTCCGCCCGATGCACAAGATAGTGACAATTCTGGCAGTACCACTCGAAACCATCCAGTTCGCCCTCCGGCCTTGGCATTTCGACCACAACACCCACGGTTCCCGGTTGCAGTCTTTGTGGAGAATGTCGCATGTGCTTGGGCAACAGGAAAATTTCTCCTTCCTTGATTGGCACTTCAATCGGAGGTTTCCCTGGAGTCTCGATGAGCCGCAGAAAGATGTCGCCCTTCAGTTGGTAGAAGAACTCCTCGGTCGGATCATCGTGATAATCCCGCCGGTTGTTCGGACCGCCAACCACGGTCACCATCATCTCTCCATCTTCCCACACCTGGGCGTTGCCCACGGGTGGTTTGAGCTTTTCCTTATTCTGTTCAATCCAACTTTGAAAATTGAATGCCTTTAATTCCTTGATCGAAGGCATGGTGACTCCTATTTTTCCGGCTTGTACGCAACTGCGCGAATTTCGATCAGCAGGTGAGGATGCGGCAACTGATGCACGGCAACGGTCGTACGCGCTGGCCCCTCCTGATTGAAATATTCTCCGTAGGCTTCGTTGTATCCGGCAAAGTCATTCATGTTGATGAGATACGAAGTGACCTCAACTACATCGTTCAAGTCAGCTCCCACAGTTTGCAGGATCGCCCGTACATTCTCGATCACCTCCCGCGTCTGCAACCGGATGTCGAGATGTGTAGTTCCAAACTCATCAACCTCCGCTCCCGCGATGCTGTTGTCGGCGCGGCGAGCACTCGTGCCCGAAACAATGTAAAAGTCGCCGGCACGCTTCACGTGTGGATATTTTCCGCGAGGCTTCGCTCTGCCCTCGATGACTCTGCTTTCCGTTTTCCCCATTTTGCGCCAATGCTGACCGTTCAGAGCCTAATACAGATGTTATTGAGTTCCGAATAAAAATTCAGAGAATGCACGCCGCCCTCGCGACCGATGCCCGACAATCCGACTCCTCCAAAAGGAGTTCGCAAGTCCCGCAAGAACCAGCAATTCACCCACGTGATGCCCACATTCATCTGCTGCGCGACGCGATGCCCCCTCTTCAAATTGCTGGTCCAGACCGATGCGGCCAGCCCGTACTTCGTATCATTTGCCATGCGCACGGCTTCTTCTTCTGTATCGAAAGGTGAAATATGGCAGACCGGACCGAAAATTTCTTCTTTGACGCACCGCGCCGATTCAGAAAGGCCAGTAAGGATTGTGGGCTGAATAAAAAAACCGTTGTCGAGAGAGTTGCCGAAAGATGGCACGCCTCCGCCCGTGACTACTTCAGCTCCTTCTTCGCGCGCGAGCTTGTAATACGAGAGGACTTTTTCCTGATGCTGTTTTGAGATTAGCGGCCCGACATTCGTTGCCGACTCAAGCGGGGATCCTGGCTTCAGGCTCTCCGCCTTCTGCTTGAGCCCGCCAACAAAGCGATCGAAGATTTTTTGTTCCACATAAACTCGCTCCGCGCAGAGACATACCTGTCCAGTATTCAGAAAGACGGCGTCGCTGATGCCGTTGATGGTCTCTTCAAAATCGCAATCGGCAAACACGACGGCCGCATTCTTTCCTCCGAGTTCGAACGACACGGGCTTCACTCCCGCGGCTACCATCTTCATTATGGTCGCGCCGGTTTGCGACTCTCCAGTGAAGGTAACCGCATTTACATCGGGGTGCTGAGTCAGAAACTCGCCCGTCGAGTTCGTCCCGAACCCGTGGACGACGTTGTAAACTCCGTTTGGGATGCCGGCTTCCTGCATAACTTCCGCCAGCAAAGTCGCAGTTGCCGGAGTTTCTTCCGAAGGCTTGACGACTACCGTGTTGCCACAGGCCAGCGCCGGGGCAACTTTCCACGTCAGCAAGAGAAGAGGTAAGTTCCAAGGAGTAATGATTCCGACTACGCCGAGTGGCTTGCGCACTGCGTAGTTCAGAGCGTTGTTTCCGTCTGGGGTTTCCGTTTGAAAGGACTCGAGCCCGGCTGCTTTGATCAGGTCTGCAAAAATACGGAAATTTGCTGCCGCTCGTGGTATATCGAGTTTCCTCGCCAGCGAAACCGGCTTGCCGGTATCGGCCACTTCGGCAGCCAGGAAACAATCGAATCGCGCCTCGATGGCATCCGCGACCTTATGCAATCGCGCGGCCCGTTCGCGGACTCCGAGCCGTCCCCACTCTCCCCGCAATGCACTGCGCGCGGCACGCACCGCTCCGTCAACGAGATTCCGATCCGCTTCGCAGACCTGTGCGATTACGCTGCCGTCCGCTGGATTCACGTCGGCAAATTCGTGCACACCTCGCACAAACTTCCCATCAATGTAGTTTTGGATGACCTTCACCAGACGTGAACCCCGCCGCATCGTAACAGTCTCGCGTTCGGCGAAGCAACCGGCTACGTCGCAGTTTCGCGCTCCCGGAGGTACCGCCGCAATGCGTCTTGCCACTCAGGTAATTCGATGCCGTAGCGATGAAGGCTCGTTGCCGAGAGCACCGAGTTCGCCGGGCGAGGAGCTGGGCGCAAAAACTGCTGGCTGGTCACTGGCCGTACCTCGGTCGTGCTCCCCGCCGTTCTTAGGATTTCCCGCGCAAATTCAAACCACGTGCAATTGCCCGCATTCGTGACGTGGACGATTCCGGAAGCGTCCTTCCGACAGAGCTCAATGATTCCGCGCGCAAGATCGACTGTGTAGGTCGGACATCCCCGCTGATCGTTTACCACATCCAGTGCTGGACGATTGGCAGCCAATTTCAGAATCGTATCGGGAAAACACTTGCCGCCGACTCCGAACAACCAAGAAGTGCGCGCGATGCAGCATTCTGGAAGAACCTGCAACAGTTCCATCTCAGCCTCGGCTTTGGTACGGCCGTAGACACTCTGGGGGTTACGCTGATCTCCAACTTCGTACGCAGAAGCCTTGCTTCCATCGAACACATAATCTGAACTGATGAAAAGGAGCCTCGCATTGGCCTCCTTTGCCGCTCGCGCAACGTTTACAGCCCCATCGCGATTTACCCCAAATGCCAATTTCTGATGACTCTCACAGCCGTCAACGTCGGTATACGCCGCAGCCAGAACAATCCAATCGGGGCGGTGATTGCTGACAACGCCACGGACTCGGGCCTCATCGCGAATGTTGACGTCGCGCGATCCCAGCCCGACCACGTCGTCTCCTCTCCACTCGCGCGTGAGTGGCTTGCCGAGAAGCCCGGTTGCTCCAAGAATTAGAACCTTCATTGTTTGTGATTAAACAGTTCGAAGTACGCTTCAATCGGTGGCTCAGCAGCTAGACCATTCTAGCTTTTGATGTAATCCGCCGCGGTGTCATCCTGATGGCCTGCGCTTTTTGCAGGCCGGAGGACCTACGCAGTCTCCGGCCTCATGAGCATTGCAGGCAGAGTTGCATAGGTCCTCCGGCGCCAAAAAAACGGCGCCATCAGGATGACAAAGCGGATAGGCATACAGCAATTCCTAAATCGATCTAGAACACATGCTCGCGCAACAGTTGCAGCAGATACGAACCATACCCACTGTTTCGCATCGATGTTCCGATTTTCTCGACTTCCTGTGCCGTGATATAGCCCGACCGATACGCGATCTCTTCCGGGCAAGCGACCATCAGGCCCTGCCGCTTTTCGATCGCCTGGATGTAAAGTGCGGCCTCCATCAATGATTCGTGCGTGCCAGTATCCAGCCACGCCATCCCACGTCCCATCACGACGACTTCGAGTTGCCCTTTGGCAAGGTACGCCTTGTTAACATCCGTAATCTCGAGTTCTCCACGCGCGCTGGGCTTGAGAGATCTTGTGATCTCGACAACCTGACCGTCATAAAAATAGAGTCCGGTAACCGCGTATTTCGATTTCGGTTGCTTTGGCTTCTCTTCAATGCTCAACGCTTTGCCACTGGCATCGAATTCAACGACACCATATCGCTCCGGATCGTGTACCGGGTACGCAAACACTCTCGCGCCCGTCGCTTTACCGGCGGATCCCTTCAAGTCTTTTGCCAGATCGTGCCCATAGAAGATGTTGTCTCCGAGCACAAGCGCACACGGACTTCCACCGAGGAATTTCTCGCCGAGCAGAAACGCCTGCGCAATTCCCTCAGGCTTCAGCTGCACCTGATACTGCAGATTGATGCCGAACTGGCTTCCATCGCGAAGCAGCGACTGGAACTTGGGAACATCTTCCGGTGTAGAAATAATGAGGATGTCACGAATTCCCGCCAGCATCAGAGTACATAGCGGGTAATAAACCATCGGCTTGTTATAAACGGGAAGCAGGCTCTTGCCCATGGCCTGGGTTACAGGGTAGAGCCGCGTTCCCGATCCCCCGGCCAAAATGATTCCTTTATATTGCACGTTATCGCTCATATTTGTTTGGGCCATGCGACTTTCAGACTGCGTAGTGGGTAGCAATCCATTGGCGATAGCTGCCGCTTGTCACGTCCCGCACCCACTCATCATGTTCGAGATACCAGCGAACCGTCTTGCGAATTCCAGTTTCGAAGGTTTCCTTTGGCTTCCATCCAAGTTCCCGTTCGATCTTGCCGGCATTCATTGCGTATCGGCGGTCATGACCAGGGCGGTCCTTCACGAAAGTGATGAGATCTCTCCTCGACGACTTCAGTCGAGGGGCCATCTCGTCCACCAGGTCACAAATCGTCTGCACAATTTCGATGTTCTGTTTTTCGTTCCAGCCCCCGATGTTATAAGTCTGCCCGACTCTTCCCTGCCGCAAAACGGTAGCGATGGCTTCACAGTGATCTTCAACGTAAAGCCAGTCACGCACATTCGTGCCATCTCCATAGACCGGCAGTGGCTTTCCATCGCGAGCATTCAAGATCATCAGCGGAATCAGTTTCTCGGGAAATTGGAAGGGGCCATAGTTGTTGGAACAATTCGTCGTCAGGGTCGGGAGACCGTAGGTATGGTGGTATGCGCGCACAAGATGATCAGACGCGGCTTTGGACGCCGCATACGGGCTATTCGGAGCATACTGCGTCGTCTCCGAAAACGGAGGATCAGCCGGTCCGAGCGATCCATAAACTTCATCGGTCGAAACGTGCAGAAAACGGAAACGCTCCTTGTCCTCGCCCGAGAGCGCGGCCCAATATGCTTTTGCTTCTTCCAACAACGCAAATGTACCGTTGATGTTGGTTTGAATGAAGTCTTCCGGTCCGCGAATCGAACGATCGACGTGACTCTCCGCCGCGAAGTGAACAATTGCCCCCGGGGAATGCTCTTGAAATAGGCGGCGAACGAGGGCGCGGTCTGCGATATCTCCGTGTACGAATGCGTAGCGCTTGTGGTCGGCAAGTGAATCGAGATTCCGCAGATTTCCTGCGTATGTCAGCCTGTCCAGATTGACGATAGGCATCGCTTCATCGCGAATCTGCTGCAGGACGAAATTCGAACCGATGAACCCTGCTCCACCAGTGATGAGAATTTTACTCATGCTCATGTGAAAAGGCCTGCCCTCAGTCCTAATTTCAACTGCCCCAAGGGACCAAGTTTGTGATTGTAATAAAAAAGGACCAGCTTGGCCCGTCCGGGTGAAATTTTTACTATGTCTCCAAAGGGCAGCGGCGATCAGCTGATACCAGAGCGGACTGTTCCGCTTCCAGTACGCTGCCTGGATTGTGAATGATCGCCGCGAGCGCGTCGCGGTCATGGAGAAATTACTTGAACAACACCCGCGTACTCAACTGGCGCGACGTTCTGCCGAGCCCTGTCCCACGGCGGTTGCGCGACCTGTCTGCTTCTTCGGCGCCGCATCCAATCTTCGCCCCAGAATCTTGAAATATGTGTTCTCTATGTCGTGGGCAATCTTTGGCCATTGGTAATCCGTCTCGATGCGCTTCCGTGCCATTCTTCCTGCAGCTTCCCGCGCTGCCGGGTTGGCAATGAGGAATCGTAGTCTCTCTGCCAAGTCAGACGCATCTCCCCGCGCAAAGGTAAAACCGGCGCCTTCAACCACCTCTCGATTCTCAGGGACATCGCCGGTCAACACGCAGAGTCCTGCGCCCATGGCATCAAGCAGCGCCAGCGACAGGCCCTCCATATCGGAAGGCAGCACAAAAATCATAGCGTTGGTCAGCAATTCATCGAGAGTTTCGCCGGAGACCCAGTCGAGAATCCGAATTCGATCGCTGGCATGTTGGCGGATTTGGCGGCTGTAATCGTCGCAATAGCTTGAGGCACCTGCCATTACCAGCTTCACATCCGTCTCGATTTGCTCAAACGCCTCCACCAACAAATGACACCCCT
>DATFQQ010000082.1:0-2206 GCA_035264195.1 Candidatus Sulfotelmatobacter sp.
CCAGGTGGCCTGATCTTGGGTGGCTCCGGGATGGCCGAGCGCGCAGTGCGGAACTGCTGAATCAGAGCATCGCGAAATCCGGCGAGCTTTGAGAGCGAGGGCCCCTTCCGTAGCTGTTAATGCGACAGCTTATCAGCGAAACGCTGGCGATCCTTCATCAGAGCCGCACCAAGGCGTCTTTTGTGAGGGAAGATCTTCGCGCTCACAGATTTGTCGGGCTAAAGAAACAGACTGAAATAGGGAGATTGAATGAAGAACGGAACCTTTTCTGTTTTCGGAGAAGCCACTGAGAGGACCGCTAATGAGCGAGCGCATCTTATCAAACTGCTGCAGGATTCGCAGAAAGAGTATCTCTCCTATGTGGAGAACGTGAGTGAAGCGCAGTGGAACTGGAAGCCGGGGCAGGACCGCTGGTCCGTCGGCGAAACCGCCGAGCACATCTTGCTGGCAGAGGGTCGTTTGTTTAGCGCCATGGAGCGCGCGGTAGCCGCCCTGCCAGATCCTGATTGGGAGAAGAGCACCGCAGGCAAGGCCGAGCTGCTGGAGAGGGCCTTGCTTGATCGGAGCCACAAAGCAGTGTCGCCTGAGTCAATCCGGCCGCAAGGTCTCCCCAAGGCCGAAGTGATTCGCAGGTTCAAAGAGGCGCGCGCCAAGACCATCAAGTTTGTTCAGGACACGCAGCTTCCTTTGAAAGAACACAACTCGGAGCATGCTTTTCCGGTCTTCAAGACTTTGAATGCCTACCAATGGCTGCTTTACATCCCGCTGCACAACCTGAGGCATGACCAGCAGATCGCCGAGGTGAAAGCAACGCCTGGCTATCCCAGGTAAACTGAGCAGCCTCCAGCTAGCAGGCAGCAGAGAAAATCGTTTACTCTAAGACCCTCGCTGAGCCGCACAGCGCACGGCCGAGCGCGGTTCCCGAACCGATACTGAATCCAAGCCGATCGTTAAAAACATACGACATATTCATGCGTAAATATGTGTAACCGGAGAAGAAATGGCAGACACCAAGACCCTGATCGAACGAGCGTACGCGGCCTTTAATGAACGGAATGTGGACGGCACCCTGGCATTCATGGCGACGATGTGAGCTGGCCCAAGGCGTCGGAGGGCGGCAAAGTCGTCGGGAAAGCGGAGGTACGGGCTTACTGGACTCGCCAATGGGCTGCGTTCGATCCCCACGTAGAGCCGCTAGAGACCAAGAACTCGAGCCCTCTTTGGCGCTGTCCCAAGTGTGGCGGAAAGATGGTGGTTATCGAGCGGCTTACGGCTGCCCAGATCCAACTCCGTTCTTCCCCCTGGCTCGCCGGAGCCGCTGCATGAAACTCCAACTACGATCTCGCTCGGTGCTTCCCCTCACCTATAGCCGTGGTGCGCTCTTCTCGCCCCTTAACCAAGCTACGGGCTTGGAACTTTCGCAGGCAAACTACAATCCAACCAACTCGGCCCGCGCTCCGGTTCGCTCCACCGTCTATTCCTAAACTCATCCTCATCACAGCAACACACATTGAATTTCCATAAGCGCTTCCTCACCGGCGGCTTCCTTCAACGGCTGTATCGGACGCGCCCCACACGCCTCCCGAACTCCGCCCGTCACTCCATCATGGGGCGCTTCCGATACAGCACTAGCGTTTCCCGGTATTTATCTCAGGTGACGAAACGCTCGGGCCAGAAGGATCGATAACGCGACAAACGGTAGGTTGTCAAAGTCGAGAGTACGAAGATGGATAGTAGGTCAAGCCCATCTCGGCGACGTCGAACGCGCGCTCGCAGATCATCTTCTCGAAGATGTCTGAAGGGATTTTGGCCGTGTCGAATGCGGCATCAACTCCCTCTATTTTCACTGTGCCATCGAAGAGCGGCATGGTGTGGTCGTGCTGTAGACTGGCGATTTTGACTTCTTGAAGACTCATCTTTTCACCTCTGGACGGAGCGGATCGAAACGGGACACAGGCGGTCGGAAGATCAGCGGGCGATCTTTGAACACAGGCGATCCCAGTTTTCTGAAGCGATCATGTTGCGGTCGCGTTCGCTTAGCTGTGCGGTGGCAAGGAAGTTTCGCGCGCTCCCGCGGGCTGCGTTCGCGAATGGGTAATCGGTGGCGAAAAGGATGTGCTCGGCGCCCAGCACCTCCAGCGCCCAATTCAGATACCGGTGGCTGAACAGCCCACTCGGCGTGACGTACACGTGCTGCCGGAAATAC
>DATFQQ010000083.1:0-8542 GCA_035264195.1 Candidatus Sulfotelmatobacter sp.
TCGTCGGGATAGAAGTCATTTCCGCCCTACCCGACCATCCGCAGAGCGCTGTTTCGTTCGTTTCGTATGTCGCCAGTGGGGTTCAACCGTGACAGGACTCAAGCGGTCGTCTTTATGGGGAGTTCGTGCGGAGCACTCTGTGGGAGCTGGCGGTTTCATTTCCTTGAGAAGGTCCGTGGCAAGTGGAAAGAGGCAGCCATCGCCACATGCGTGGGTTGCCTCATAATTGTTGAAACATCGCCATTTCACTCAAAATGGTCCAACGGGCTCTTTTGTTACAGGGGCGCTGTGTGACGGGCGATGTAGTCGTCCATAGAGCGATCGGGGCCGATGTAGTGAAAGGCTTCGGCGTAGTCGAGACCGAATTTTTGGCCGGTGGCGCGATCTTTGGTTTCGAGCGCCACTTTCGTGAACTCGTTAATAGCATCGTTGTCCGCTGCCGATAGCGCGGGCATATGCAGCTTTCGTTCGAGGAGCGAGGCGTTCAGATCCTTAATCATGTGGGTGATCATCGTCCGGCAGGCCCGCAAGCAACCGAGTTTGGTTTCGAATGTCGCGCCAATGTCTACCACGCGATTCACCAGTTGTGGTCCTCGCGCAAAATAATATTTCTCTGAGACGCTGTGCGGCTTCAGACCTGCGGCAAAGTGTTCCGGCATGTCGAGATGTCCGCCCGCCATCCAGCACGCCGCTTCGACGGCCTGCGCCGTTACGTAGTGATCAGGATTCTCCTCGTAGTGGCCCCAAGGGTCGTAGCTGAATACGGTGTCGATCCTCAAGAGGCGGAATAGAAAGATCAGTCGCGCGCGTATTTCCGTGCGAGCCAAGTCGTCCATGCGATGGTTTCGATAGCTGAGGTCGAACATCTGCTTCAGGCCGGAAACCGTCAGGAAACTCCGCGCATCCTGCTCGTTCGCGAGTACGGTTTCGCCCAGCGTGAGGTCATAGGAGTCCTTCTCGTCGTTGCTGGTGCGGATGAATACGCCGGTATATCCCTCGTTCAGAAGTTTGGTAACCGTGCCGCTGGCGAAGAATGGACCATCATCCAAGTGGGGTGTAATCAGGGCCAGCACCTTGCCGGTGTGAGGTTTTCCGGAGACGGCACGTTCGATCACAACGTCAGTCGTGGGTGTAGTCTGGGCGCTTAATGGCGGGTTGCGCAAGAGCCCTGTTGCTAGAGCGCCTTTGAAAAGATCACGCCGGTCCACGAGAACTTTTCTCCGTTATACGAGTCACACTGATCAGGAACATCGACCATGATACTTGGAGCCGAAGCAAAAGTTTGCGAGAAGATCTCCGGACGGTCATAGATGTTTATGGCAGATTTTTATGGCAGATGTTTATGGCATCCCAAACGGGTTCGACGATGCTCCAGTAGCCCATTTCTCAGGAAGTATATCGCTGTCGGGAAACCGGGATTGACGTAACATCGCGATTACACTCATCATCCGAACGTGCGGATGTGAAGCTAGCCGTAAGAAGTCGGAATTTGAGTGTTAACGCCTGCCTACGCCAGTCAACGTAAAGCTGTGATCTCCAGATGCCGGTATAGCTATATTTCGTAACCGGGCCGCGCGGATTGCATCGAGTTTCCTGACCGTCTCGTAAGCTCTCGGCCCCACTACGAACATTCTACGAAGTCTTTATTCAATCCTTATGCCCCCGCGTATCAAATGCAATGAGGCGGCGGATGAAACAACCGTCACCTTGATACGACCAAGGGGGTTAGAGGTTCATGCAAACGATTCAGGAAGTGAATGCGGAACAATTGGCGAAGCTATTCCACCACTACCAGGAGGCTCTGCTGCATGACTGTGATTCGCAGAATGACGGCTGTTCTTCGTGGGACCGCGCTCCACAAAGTGAACGCAAGCTGATGATTGCCGCCGCCCGGCTGGCATTGCTGGAACTCTCGACTACTCCTGAAATTCCCAATCCACATCGCAAGTACTAAGCAAGCCGGGATAAGCGGATTGGGGTTTCTAAACCGAAGGTTTAAGCGAGGTGTTCTGGGTGGCGTAACAGGGCGGATTCTCTTTACGAAACCCTTATGAATTCTTAGCCCCACTTTTACGAACGGGGTTTTCCAATTATGTCTGGATTCCTTTCAGTCGAAGTTTTGCGGTGGAGTTCCATGAAGCTTGCCATCGCAGTGTTGGGCGTCGGAGTCACGAGTTTTTTTGCGTATGTGCTCGCAACCCTGTTGAAGGAATTGATCTCTTCCTCTGCCAGAGACCTGAAGGTCTATGTGGCGAAATTCCAGCCGAAACGCAAACGAGGAGAACTCATAGAAATGCAGGTTAATCCGGTGGTGCGAAAAGTTTCTACGGAGACAGAGAAGCGGATCGCTCTGGGCGTGCTGATTGTTGTCGGGGCCGCGATTCCGTTTCACGGCCAGCAATCAACCAATGGGCCACAACCCAGCAGCAAACCTGAGAGCCCTACGGTCACGAACAATTCACAAGTACCACAAGAAGCTCTGCAAGAACTCGATGCCATGAAGAAGCGCATCGAACAGCTGGAAGCGCTGCTCAAGCAGCAGAAAGGTGCGCCCCCTTCGGCGCAAGCTGCTGTGGCATCCGCGCCTGCAGAGGGACCGAACAATCAGGCCGACGCCAGCCCGATACCGATCGCAGCGACGTTGTCGATTCAGGAACCGGCACCCAGCACTAGGCCACAGCCAGCTGAACCGTTTGCCTTTGCGGATTGGACATGGTTAAACGGTAATCCGCGCACGAAAGAGCTGCCGTTCGATTCCAAATTCTTCACTCCTGAAGTTCGCGTGGATGTCGCGTACCACTATGACTTCAACCATCCCCAAGACGACACGATTGGCGGATCAAGCGAAGTGTTCCGTTCGAACGAAATTGCGCTTACACATCTGGGTATCGGTGGAGATTTTCATTACAACCATGTTCGTGCGCGAGTGCTGAGTCAGATCGGTCAGTATGCGACGGCCACTCCGCGCAATGATGCCAGCTATTCGCGTGGACAATGGCAGCTGGACAATGCTTATCGGTATGTGAATGAGGCCTATGGTGGATACCACATCGACGCGTTGCATGGGATTAACGTCGATGCTGGCATCTTCCTGTCGTATGTCGGTCTGTTCAGTTTTTACAACTTCGATAACTGGGCGTATCAACCGTCCTATGTTTCTTCCAATACGCCGTGGTTTTTTACTGGCATGCGTATTCAGGTATTTCCCACAGAGAAGCTGAAAATCGAGCCGTGGATCATCAACGGATGGCAGTCCTATGCGCGCTACAACTACCGTCTTGGACTCGGGGGCCAGGTGCTCTATCGCCCTACGAGTTGGATTTCCATGCTAAGCAACAATTACGGACTTGGTGCGGACACTCTGGGCATTCCAAATCGGACGCGGTATCACTCCGACAACAGCATTGAGGTGAAGTACTACGACCACCCCGAGCGCTTTCTCGACAAGATGGCTTTTAGTCTCACCGGAGACGCGGGCTGCGAAAGCGGCGGTGGCGTCAACTGCACCACGAACGTGAAGAATGCCGCCGGTAAGATCGTCGCTTATAAACAGAGCTTTCTCGGGTTCATGCTCTACAACCGCTGGTGGTTCAAGAACGACCGCTATGGCTTCACGCTGGGCGGTGGCAAGATCAACAATCCAGGCCGGTATCTCGTTCTGTTGCCGCCAATCAACGGCGCAACGGCAACAACAGGCACCCCGTATTTCACCGAGAATCCGGGCGATCCTTTTAAGGCATGGGATATATCAGCGACGTACGACTACATGCCCAAGCAATACATCACGTTTCGCTGGGAATTCAACCATCGTCACGCCAATGTGCCGTACTGGAACGGCCCGGGTGGAATGACACCTCCGGGCGGAAACAACGGAAACCCAGGAGCAATCGTTATCCTGCCGAACGGAAGTGAATGGTTTCCCGACCTTCGCCACACCGAGGACCGGGCCACGATGGCGATTCTGGTGAAGTTCTGACGGAAAAAACATGCATCTGTGGATGTTGATCCTCGCCCTTTTTGTTGCTGTTTCTATGAGCTTTGGAACAGGGTTCCTCATGGGAAAGAGGTTTGGAACAGCAGCTTGTACGAAAGTATGGTCAAAGAGAGTTACTCAATTAGCCGAAAGCGTCTGCGAACTCCGTGCAGAAATTGAGGAACTTCACATGGGGCAAAGCCGCACTTAAACAATCCAGCGTTTTTACCATAGCTCCACACAACACGTCTTTTGGTTAAGGGAGTTCCTCCGGGGACCATCTCTTTCCCTTCTCCCGTCAATCAGACAGACAGGTTCAGCGGAATATGGAATGTCAATTGGCGAAATATCCCCATTACACTCATCATCCGAACGTGCCGATGTGAAGCCAATCGAAAGAGTCGGAATTTGAGCGTTAACGCCTGGTTTCGACAACTAGCAAACGAAAAGCCGCCCAAGTGGTTGAGCGGCTCTAAGTTCCGAATCGCTAAAGCAATTCCACCCTTCTGATATTAGAAACTTCTAGTTTATTGCAACAACTGACACACATCCTCGACCGTGCCTGTAGAGCTGGCTGAGGTGAGATTGCCTTGGTCATCGAACACGAGAGCAATTCGGCCATGTGTAAACGATACAGGGGGTAACGCAAGACTTGGTGGTAGACCCCAAAGGAGGGCCGGACCCTCAAACACGAAAGTGGAGGTGTTTGAGGTAAAAGAAAACTTCCCAGGTCCACTGATATTCAGATTGATCGCTTTGTTCGTCGCGCCGTTGGTTACGGTCACAAAGAGAGGACCGGAAAGTACCTGAGAGTTAGTGAACGCTATTATCTTTCCACCATTCGGTCTTCCCGGCTGAGGGACCACATACACATCGAAACCGCAGCCGTCTGCCGCCGCGATGACAGTAGGGGCAGCCGGATTGATTGTGATAATGGGCTTTCCGGCTACGGTTGGTACCGCCAAGGCCAGCAGCAAAACAGCTAGCTTCGATACACTCTGAAACTGTTTCATAGTATCCTCCAAAATTTGCCTCAGGGATGTGCGTCTCATTGAGCAGGAGATGCTCTTCGGGGAGGCAAGAGAATTTACCGAGCCATTCTCAGAGCAGGGCCAAGCAAATGTCAGTGACGCCACTCACGCATTGAAAGGAGTGGGATTCGGAGCGCCTGCTTCGCCAGTGGCATGATTGATGAAAAATCGCGATTTCACTCTTCTACCATCAGGAGTGTTAACTCCTGGTTTCGCCCGCTGCCTTGCCTTCTTTTCGGGCGATCTCCGACTTGGCTTCCAGCCAGTCGTCAACGTCATGCCCATTCTCTCTTCCCCGCTTCTCGTATAGTTCGTAGGCACGACTACGGACTTGTTCCTCATCGAGTTCAACGGCAGGCTTAAATACTTGGTAGCCGAACGGTACAGGTATTTTGGTTGGGAGTTTCATTGTTGTACTCCTTGTTAAAATGTTCGCGGTGTAACCCTAAGCTTTGTCCTTCTTAAACTATGACCATTGACAGGGATGTCGGCGAAAAATCCAGATTGCAACGCGCGAGAGAATTGGCGTCCCGCAAGAAGATCAATCTGCAGAAGGTCCTCGCCTCGCTGTATATCGTCTGCACTCCCTTACAGCGCCAAGGGTTGACCCTGGGCAACGATGCTGGGACAAAAGCTACGCTAGTCTCGTGAACAACAGTCAGTGACTCGGTCGTGGGCTGTCTCCTTCGATTTTGGCGGCCTGCCAACCGAGTCTGATTCTATTCAGAGTTGGATTCGTGGACTGGAAGAATATGGTCAGCTTACCTGCTGCTTGCCGGTAGCCTGCCTCCACTACAGGATTGGCTTCGATCCAAAAGACGATGAGTAGATAGGGTCAGTCCACCTGCCATCTTTGACAGTTTGTAGCTTAATCCAAGGATGCAATGATGCTCGCGGAATGTCGGATCATTCCTCGTAGGGCCGCGTTTCTCGCTGTTCCTCCAGGGCAAGCGTAGAGCGGCCCTCTTCTCAATTCCCGCCTGAATCAGCACGCGAAATAAGGGAACGGAGTTTTTGGATGACAAGCTCGGATGCTGTTCTTGCCATCATGTTCCTGTTGGCGTTGGTAATCTGCCTCATACTCGTCTCTGACCCAGATCGCGGGCGCTAAAGTCGAATGCAGGATCACGCTACACCGGTTTGTGCACATCGTATTACATTATGGTCATTTGTCATGTAGGCGATACGGTGCCCCTAGAGCATCCGCAGTCGGTGCTACCGATTCTCCTGTATGGCGGATACAGGGCGAGATCGGTAAGCTGGCGCACTCAGGATAGTGTCTGCAAGTGGCCCGACGCGGTGGCTCGAAAGCTACGTGGTGCCTTCTTCATGCCAGATCGAGGAGGTGACTGTGGCCTGTAAGCTGTGCTCTTCGGAGAACCAAAGCACCTTCAACGCCGAGATGAATGTCCACTTTAGCGGGCGGGAAGGCTGGGAAAAACCTACAGTGTGGGCATTCCCACGGATCTTGGTTTGCTTGGATTGCGGGTTCTCTGAATTCGTCGTCGAGGGAACTGAGTTGAGGGCACTTGCTGCGGGAAACTCATCTTAGTTTTTTTCGATACCGTCCTCCGCTCTCTCGTTCAGGCTGATAGGCAGGCTAGAGCTTATGAACCGTTCGCCACGAAGAACGCCTTGCACTGCGGGCAATAGTTCTGTTCCTGCATCCGATTTGATGACATATCCACGCGCGCCGGTGCCCAAGGCCGCCTCAGCAACGTCAGGAGAACTACCTTCACTCACAAAGAGAATCTTGGTTCTTGGCGACAATTCCCGGATTCTTCTGGCAACTTCAATTCCGTTTATGCCTGGAAGACCGACATCGAGCAGGATCAGGTCTGGTTCCAGTTCTCGCGCTCTCTGAACCGCCTCCAATCCGTCGGACACCTCACCGACGATCTGCAACTCTGCCAGTTTTTGAAGCATGGAGCAGATCACACGACACCAGGGCTCGAAGTCATCAACGACGAGAACCTTAACAATCAAATTGGGCACCCCGCGTTGTGGCGGGACAGCGGGAGGATACGCTGACCGCTCAAGTGTTGAAATAGTACTTGAGGGGCGAATCCACGTTTACGATTGGCGAAAGTAACGCGATTGCAGAGGGTACGGTCGCGCTTACCGATCCAGCACATTTATGTGCCGCACGTTCGAGCCGGTGAGGCCACCGCAAGTTCAGTGATTCGCTCTATCAGGGTGGTGTTCACCGTGGTTAGCGCGGCGGTCCCTAATCGCTTGCTCAAGTCTCTCCATAAGTCTTAGTGTTTCAGCAGCAAGCCCCCTGCTTTTACGAATTAGCTCCCGAGTCTGACCGAACAGTTCCTCTGTGTCCAAATGACGCGAGCGCGGTTCACGATCAGGAATACTGTCACGCATTTTTCACACTGCTTGCGACACATGAAAGCAAAGTCAAATGGGGCGACTCCGAGTCGGTCTGTAACGGCGCTCTATGAATACTCCGGGCTTCCTTCCGTCAGTTGCAGCCGTGCTTAAATTGGCTTTGCGCAAAACATGTTCATGAATCGCCAGCTGCAATTCATGAACGGTCTTTTGCCACTCCGGGCCTGTCTCGAACAGAGCACGGCCACACAATTCGCGTATGCGATCTTCAAGACGGCGAGTGGGCATTCCGACATTGATAGAAGTGGTTGCTTGGGAACATGCCGGATAAGGGGGGATTGTTGGATACCCTACAAACGGTATCCGAGGGTAAGGGAATTCCTGACGTGGCGATGAGGCTCAATTCGCCTCGGTTCGAGCCTGAGAGCAATCTTGTTTCTGCCTGTCCCCGTCCAGCAGTTTACTCAACTCTTCACACAGCCTGATAAACATTTCCCGGTCGTATTCGACTTGGATGCGCCTGCAAAGGGTGTTCACACGCTCGCGCTCGGTAAGGGTAATCACGCGAACCTCCAGCATCGGCTCAGGGTACAAATATTACGAGCTATCACTCAAGAGGAAAGTTGCACCACAAACTTCGGACTCGGACTGAAAAGTTTGCAGTCCGAATCCGAAAAGTCGGCAATTTTGGGAGCGGGTTAAATCATTTGTTTTCAATACACAGTGGACAATTCTCTGTGTGTGTTTTTTTCGGAAACAGACTGTGTATTCCGAAGTCCGATTCCGGGCAATTCCTGGATACATACCCACAACCAGTGGCGCATTTTGGCGCTTTGTAGGGAATCCTACAATTTGTTACGCTCGCATCCCGAAGCAGCAAAGCAGTGATGTCTGCTCTCCCAATGCCACCAAAGAAGCGACCGCATTCTGTTCGCACCCTTCCCCGAGAAATGCAGCAGAGCGCGGTCGCCAAACCTCTTCCCAAGTGTCTGCAAGACCAGCCCTCGGCACAATCCACCTCAATTCATCTCGTTAGGGCAATTCACATCGAGTCGGAAAATAGTGTCAATGAGTGTTTAACGCCTGTTGACAACACCTGACCACGGCGACTCTGGAACTCCTCTCATGATCGCCGTAAATTTGGTGCGAGACGAATCGCCCGACTTGGGCTCAGATAAGATCATCACCCCGAAGGTAA
>DATFQQ010000084.1:0-3028 GCA_035264195.1 Candidatus Sulfotelmatobacter sp.
CGAGGTCGGCCTCGCGACGAGCCGAGCAGACTAAAAGCAAAGTGGCAGAAGCGTGGTGCGTCCGTGCGTCGATGGTTGGCTCGGCGCGCTTCGTACTTCTCTACGTCCCCGCCCCACATATTTCCTTTCAATCCTCTTCAACTTTTTCCCTCAGCGCCGGTAAGTCTTAGTGCGGTATCGGAAGCGCGTGCAAGCTAGTAGTGGACA
The DNA here is from genome assembly GCA_035264195.1 of Candidatus Sulfotelmatobacter sp. Classification (GTDB taxonomy): domain Bacteria; phylum Acidobacteriota; class Terriglobia; order Terriglobales; family Acidobacteriaceae; genus Sulfotelmatobacter. Next base: position 208 of record DATFQQ010000084.1, read on the forward strand.
CGAGCGGGTGTGTTTGCGCGCTTTCGATAGAGCGACTTGCACTAAACCGCTAGCGCGGTAGTGGTGGCGCTGTAGTTGTGTCGGCTTATCCGGTCATCCTCGTCGCTGTTGCAGTTGAACAAGATCTCCCCCAAGGAACGCCTCTTTGCTAAAGCATGGAGCGGCTGCTCACCGCAGCACATTCCATCTTGCAAAGGAGCTTCCATGACGTCGCTTCGACAGCGGTTTATCGAGGACATGCAGGTCCGGAACTTTTCGCCTGTAACACAAGCCTCCTACATCCGAGAAGTATCGGGATTTGCCCGCTACTTCAACAAGTCACCAGAGTTGTTGGGTCCGGAACAGATCCGTGCCTATCAGGTCTATCTGACCAACGAAAGGAAGCTGGGGGTAGTTTCGATTAGCGTTGCCACCTCCGCGCTTCGTTTCATCTATAGGGTGACCCTCAAAAAGAACTGGTGCATGGCAGACATGATCCCGGCTCCCAAGGTGCCTAAAAAACTGCCTATCATCCTCAGCCCAGAGGAAGTCGTTCGGTTTCTTGACTGTGTCGCCATGAGCAAGCACCGCGCCGTCTTAACCACCTGCTACGCCGCCGGCTTGCGCATCTCCGAGGCCGTTGCTCTCACACTCCCGGCGATTGACAGCCAGCGCATGGTCTTGCGTGTCGAGCAAGGCAAAGGGCAGAAAGATCGTTACGTAATGCTCTCACCGAAACTGTTAGAGATCCTGCGAGCCTGGTGGCGAATGGAAAGGCCTGGGCACTGGCTCTTTCCGGGTGGCACGCCGGACCAGCACATAACCACAACTTCGGTTGCGGCGATGTGTCGGAAAGCCCGCCGCATTTCCGAAATTCCTAAACCGATCACACCGCATTCCATGCGGCATGCCTTTGCATGTCACTTGCTTGAATGGGGCACCGACATTCGCCAGATTCAACTCTTGCTCGGCCATCGCAGCCTGGAGACAACCGCAAAATATCTACACATCGCGACCAGCAAAGTGTGCTCGACATCGAGCCCACTGGATTTGCTGCCTCGCCCTGTTTCGATGGAGGTCCAGCCTACTCCGCCGCAACACCTCTAACCGCCGGGCCCCTTGGATCGCCCGAAGCTGGAAGTGGCGGACATCTTCCGCCGCTACGGTGAAGCCTATCGTCAGCAGCATGCTGCGTCGCTATCCCCCGCTCAACGGCGCGTCATGACCGCGATCGAGGTGTGCCGAACCGCAGCTCTCGGCGGTCATCTCGAGCGCTGCGACTGCTGCAATCACGAGCGGCCCTGTTACGACAGCTGCGGCGACCGCCACTGTCCAAAGTGCCAATCGCTCGCTCGTGCGGAGTGGGTTGAAAAACGAACGTCCGAAGTTCTCCCGACGCACTATTTTCATGTCGTCTTCACCATTCCCGAACCGATCGCTGCCATCGCTTACCACAACAAAGATCTCGTCTACGGCATGCTCTTCCGAGCCACTGCCGAGACCCTGTCCACCATCGCTGCCGATCCTCAACATCTGGGCGCCGAGATCGGCTTTTTCGCCATACTTCACAGTTGGGGACAGAACCTGTTTTTCCATCCTCATCTGCATTGTGTCGTTCCAGGCGGCGGGATTTCACTTGATGGTGCCAGGTGGATCTCCTGCCGCCCCAATTTTTTCTTACCCGTAAAGGTGCTCTCTCGGCTGTTCCGGCGATTGTTCTTGAAGTATCTGCAAGAGGCCTTCGACGCCGGCAAGTTGCAGTTCTTCTCTTTGCTTGAGTCACTACTGCATCCACAGGCTTTCACCCGTCATCTCGATTTGGTGCGAGACGTGGAATGGGTCGTCTACGCCAAGCCACCTTTCGCTGGGCCGCAGCAAGTGGTGGACTATGTGGGCCGCTACACCCACCGCGTGGCCATTTCCAATCATCGGATCGTCGACATCGAAGATGGCCAAGTGAAATTTAAATGGAGAGACTACCGCGACAACAATCAGCAGAAAACTATGCCCCTCACGGCGGACGAGTTCATCCGCCGATTTTTGCTCCACGTTCTACCAAGTGGCTTCCACCGCATTCGCTACTACGGGTTCCTCGGCAATCGACACCGCAAGGAGAAGTTGGAGCAATGCCGCCAACTTCTCGGCATCGCTTCTCCAAAGGGAGGCTCTGCCGAGCCCACGATTCAAGAGGATTATCGTGATCGATATGAGAGGCTCACGGGCCGCTCTCTTCGCGAATGTCCCGTTTGTCATCGAGGTCGCATGATCGCGGTCAAGGTGCTGCCTCAAGTTCGCTCTTCACCGACCATCCAAGACACTTCATGAGCGACCGTAAACGAATCCGAGTTGCTCTCGCCACGAGCTCTACAGTCTCGAGCCAACGGAGGGCTGTTGCTTCTCGCCGTTCAGATCACCCCGCAAACAGCCAAGCATCCCGCATTTTGCCCCACAAGTTCCCGCAGAAGACAGCCAACTGCAACCCAGCATGCTCGTCTCCGCACTTACCTACCGCCTATGCCCCATACGTAGCGTCCCACTTATCAAGCAAAACCCATAGCGCACACACCTTGCAGCGGTTTAGTCCAAAACATTTTTAGCTCACCGGCGCGCCTCGGTTACGTTTCCGCTCTGCTACGCCTACTGTCGGCACGCCGCCAACCTAAAAATGCTCTGCCATGAAGGAAGCCGGCCGTGATTGCGGCAGACGCGGCCTTATGCAAATTCAATGGTGGGAAGGATGGGTTTTGAGGTGTGCCCAGACTGTGCCGTAGGGCAGGGCTCACATCGAACGCACGCCGGGCGCCAAGGGCACCCGCCGGTAACGGGCCTCTCATCCTTGAAT
>DATFQQ010000085.1:0-111691 GCA_035264195.1 Candidatus Sulfotelmatobacter sp.
AGGCTCGGTTCGAAGCTCACCATGTTGTGGTCTTTATCGACGACTGCTATGTAGCTGGTGTCGCCGACATGGCTGGCATCGCCGGTTAGTACTTCGTAAACCGGGCGGTCCAGGTCGGCGTTGCTGCCTGCAAATTTCTCCGGATTTCCCGGCCGCAAGTCGAGCGAAGCTTTGTCAGGGTCGATAAGCTTACGGCGTTCGCGTGCGTAGTCTTTGGACAGGAGGCCATCGTAGGGAATTTTGATGTAATCCATGTCGCCGAGATACTTTTCGCGGTCTCCCATCGCGAGCTTTACCGCTTCAGCGCTGGTGTGAAGAAATTCAGGACTGTTGTGACCCATGGCTTTCAGGTCATAACCTTCCAGCATGTTGAGAGCGATGAGTTCGGTCGGACCCTGTGTCGCCGACGGATTCTTGTAGATCTGGTAGCCCCGGTAGTTGATCGAGATCGGCGTTTCCACTTCAGCGGTGTATTCCGCGAAGTCTTCGTACCGGAAAAGTCCGCCGTTTGCCTCAGAAAAGTTCGCCAAGTCGCGAGCGATGTCGCCCTTGTAGAAACGATCCCGGGCCGCCTGTAGTGCTGCGTGCCTGCCTTTCGACCGACTGTCTTTTTCTGCCTCGACCAACTTCTTCAGTGTTTGGGCCAAGTCTGGATTTTTGAGAATCGAGCCAGATTTCGGCGGGTGGCCGTTGGGAAGATAAATTTTCGTGGTCGTGGGATATTTCAGAATCTTCTTTGATTCGGCGATATACGAGGCGCCAAGCTCACTGAGTGGGAAGCCATTCTCGGCGAGATCGATCGCTGGCTTCAGCACTTGCTCAAACGACATCGTCCCCCAACGGTCGAGCAGAATGTACCAGGCATCGACCACGCCTGGCAGCCCTCCGGAAAGAAGGCCGTCACTTTCAGGGATCTTGCCTCCGTTGTTCTTCTCGTACCAGTCGATCGTCGCAAGCTTGGGCGCGCGCGGCTCGGCATTAATGGAATAGACCTTCTTGTCGCGTGAATTGTAGACCAGCAAGACGGCATCACTGCCAAGGCCATTCAGTGAGAAGTCGGTGACCGCCAGAGCGGCCTGCCCCGCGACAGCCGCGTCGAACGCATTGCCTCCGGCGTCGAGGATGCGGCGAGCGGCCTCGGTTGCTTCAGCTTTCATCGAGGTCGCGGCGCCGTAGCGCCCACGGATCACGGGGCGCATGGTCTGCATGGTCGAATCATCGCTCTGAGAAAGGGTTTGGGAAACGAGAAGTGAAAGGCAGACCGCCAAGAGAGCAAATTTGCCTATGATCTCAATCGATCGGACTCTGGTCAGACTTCGCTTGTCAGCAGGACTTTCCTTCGAACTAGACATCCGCCGCATTATCGCCAAGGTGATCCTCCTGAATCGGAAATACTTCTTCATTAAACTTTGGAAGGCAGCCAGCATACGCGCTGAGGAGTTCGTTCACAACCGCTTCAACAGCACCGTGGACGTCGGGCGGACTGGCACTCCCGCTCCCGGCAGAATGCAGCGTACGCCTCCGCGCAAGAGGGCGTGCCAGCACGTTGAAGAAAGCGTGCGTACGCAGCCTCGTCAAATATCTCCCGCAGAGCAGCCCAGAGCACTCGTGCAGCGGCAGAGAACCGGTTCATAGTCTCTCCTCTGCAAGGCGAGTCATGACAAATGGCGCTTCTTTGGTTCGCGCCTCTCTCCGGCCGCTAAGAATCCCGATCCATTGGCGGGCCGACTCAATCAAAACCAGAGTGACCATCACGACTAATGCACCGGTAACCGTTGCGTCCAGTCGATTATTGAAAATCAGGCGGGCGGTCGCGGCCGACGCAGGCCCCGTGGCCAGCACCTTTGCTTGTGCCAGGAATCCCACTCTCGGGCTGGGGTCCAAAATCTTGTGCCAACAGGCCGTAAAGGTGACCGCGACCAGCCACGCCAGCGGAACGAGTGTTACGGCGGCGTACTTCGCGCGATGCATCTTGATGATGATGGTGGTAGCTACGCAAAGCGCGACCGTCGCCAGCAATTGGTTGGCGATCCCGAAGAGCGGCCATAGCGAGTTGATTCCGCCCAGGGGATCCTTCACCCCCTGCCACAGGAAGAATCCCCAGGCCGCGACAATCAGTGCGCTCGTGGTCAGAATTGACGGATACCAACTTGTACGGCCCAGAGGTTTGTAGATGTGTCCGAGGGCATCCTGAATCATGAAGCGGGCAACGCGTGTTCCGGCGTCGAGAATCGTCAGAATGAACAACGCCTCGAACATGACCGCGAAGTGATACCACAGCGCCATCACCCTAGAGCCACCCAGGCTTTGCGAAAAGATCCGCGCCATACCCAATGCGAACGCGGGAGCACCTCCCGTACGATTGAATAGAGTCTGTTCACCGACTGCGCTGGCAAGACTCTGCATGTCAGCAACGGTGACGGTAAATCCCCAGTTGCTGATCGTCGTCGTGGCAGCAGCCGCAGTCTGCCCTACGATTCCGGCAGGGCTGTTAATGGCAAAGTAGACGCCCGGCTGAAGCACGCAGGCAGCGATGACGGCCATGACGGCAACTGCGGACTCCGCCATCATGGCGCCATAGCCCACCATCTGTGTCTGGGTCTCGCGTGCGATCAACTTTGGCGTCGTTCCACTCGAGATGAGCGAGTGAAAGCCGCTAATCGCTCCACAGGCAATCGTGATGAATGCAAAGGGAAAGACCTTCCCCGCAAAAACAGGGCCAGTACCATCTACGAAACGGGTAAACGCCGGCATATGCAATGTGGGATGAATTGCCACAATCCCCAGGCCAAGCAGACCGATGGTTCCGAGCTTCACAAACGTGCTCAGGTAGTCCCGTGGTGCAAGCAGCAGCCACACCGGAACGGCCGATGCCGCAAACGCGTAGATCATGATGGAAATCGCGAGCGGGGCCGCTCGAAAGGTAAAAACCGGGGCCATCGTAGGATTCTGCGAAACCCACTGACCTCCCCAGATCGCCAGCAATACGAGAACAAATCCGAGGGCAGAGACTTCCAACACTTTTCCAGGCCGAATCCGCCTCAGGTAGATGCCCATCAGAAGCGCGATGGGAATGGTCATCGCAATCGTGAAAGTTCCCCACGGGCTGTCTTTCAGCGCATTGACGACAACCAGCGCGACGACTGCCAGAAGGATGATCAGGATCGCGATGACCGCTGCATAGGCGACGATACCTCCCACGACGCCCGTCTCTTCCTTGGCCATCTCTGTGAGAGATTTGCCATCGCGTCGCACAGAAAACAGCAGGATGACAAAGTCCTGCACGCAACCGGCGAACACGGCACCCGCAAGGATCCAGAGGGTTCCGGGCAGGTATCCAAACTGGGCAGCCAGCACGGGGCCAACCAGTGGACCAGGCCCGGCAATGGCAGCAAAGTGGTGACCGAAGACGACCCACTTGTTGGTGACCAGGAAGTCCCGGCCGTTCTCGAGACGCTCGGCCGGTGTGGCGCGAAGCCCATCCAGCGCCAGGATTTTGGCCGAAATGAATCTGGCATAGAAGCGGTATCCGAGCGCGTAGCAACACGTCGCGGCCGTTACCAGCCACATGGCGTTGATCGGTTCAGACCGGTGGAGCGCTACAACTGCTACTGCGACCGTGCCAACTGCTGTAACGGATCCCCAAATGAGGAAATGCAAAGCCTTGTTCATGCGCGTGGGACATTGTGGCGAATCTCAGGGCGAAGGGCAAGATGTGCAAGCGGGGCAGGGTTCAACCCTTGAGTCCTATTCGTTGCGCCCTGGAGTTCAGTCGGCATTTTGAATCGCTTCTATAAGAATTTTGAATTTCGGCCAATGTTCAGTTTCCCTATAACATTCCCCTCAATTGGGATGATCGAATGCGCACGCAAAGGGTAGCGCGATGAAAACCAGTATCTTGCATTTTTCGCCATGGCTGTGCTGACCTCAAGTTGTTGTGTCGCCCAGGAAGAGTCCGAGATCGTGAAGCTAGAGAGCGCCCCCGTTTCATCGAAGATATTGACGGTCCTCGGCAAGGTCAGCAATGACGCTCGGCCATTGCTGACGGATCTCGACGAGGAGTGGAAAGTCGCGAATGCGAGCGTTCTGAAGGGCTACGAAGATCGTGTGGTCAGGGTTAGATGCTACATCGATGCAGAAGAGAACCAGCTTCATATTCTGTCGATCAACAGAGAGAACGGCGGGGCAAACTACGCGGCGCGGTATGCGGATTCCGCCTTTCGGCGATAAGGCATTCTGTACCATTGGAACCGTGAAGAAAAACGTTTCTTTACACATTTCGGCTTCTCTTGGTGGTACCCTAATCCTTCCGAAAGACTGCTCCCGCGGCGCTTTTGGGCCATTTCGTCTGCCCCTGCACTCGGGTGCAGTTCAAGGGTTCACCCGGAACTGGTACTGAACAGGAGTTTATGATGAAGGTTGGCATCTTGACCGGCGGGGGAGATTGTCCTGGACTCAACGCTGTCATTCGCGCGGTGGTACGCAAAGGAATTTTCCACTACGACGACGAGTTCGTGGGATTTCTTGAGGGCTGGCGCGGGTTGGTGGAAGATCAGAGCGTCGAGCTCGATCTCGACGCAGTAAGCGGAATCCTCCCTCGCGGCGGAACCATTCTCCGCACCTCCCGTACCAATCCATCCAAGCGCCCCGACGGTTTCGACCGTTGCCTTGCGACGATCCAGAAACACAAACTTGACGCGCTGGTAGCGATCGGAGGTGACGACACGCTCTCTGTAGCGCAGAAGCTTCACGAAAAAGGAGTAAAGGTCGTCGGCGTACCGAAGACGATCGACAATGATCTCGGTGGCACAGACTATACCTTCGGCTTTGACACTGCCTGCAACATCGTCTGTGAAGCGATCGACCGCGTTCACACCACCGCGGAGGCACACAATCGCGTAATGGTGGTGGAGGTCATGGGACGAGATGCCGGGTGGATCGCCCTTTATAGCGGCATCGCCGGCGGAGCGGATGCCATTCTGATCCCCGAGCGGCCCTTTGATGTAGACAAGGTTGCAGAATCCATTCGGCAGCGTCATGAGCGCGGCCGCTACTTCTCAATCGTGGTGGTTGCTGAAGGGGCCAAGTTTGCCACGGGCGCCGGCGCTCCCGTCGTGCAGGATATGGGGAAGGACGAGTTTGGACACGCCAAGCTGGGCGGCATTGCCAACATTCTCGCGAGAGAGATCGAAAAACGCACCGGTTTCGAAACACGGGCTGTTGTCCTTGGCCATATCCAGCGCGGAGGTTCGCCCACCGCATTCGATCGCGTCCTGGCCACGCGTTACGGCCTGGGCGCTATCGACATGGTGCACCGCGGGGAGTTTGGCTGTATGGCGGCCGTCAAGGCCAACAAAATCGTCTCCATTACTCTGAAGGAAGCCATCGCCAAGAATCGCGTGGTTGACAACGAAATGATCGACATCGCGTCTGGTCTGTTCGAGGAAATCGGCGTGACGGCGAACAAATAACCTTTCCTGTGGCCTCCTCGCGCATTGCGGCGGAGGCCTTTCTTACTTCAAGTGGGAACCTTCCTTTTTGGAAGTCTTCTCGCGCAAAAGTACGATCGCCAGCATTGGAAGGTAAGTAGAGAGCACAATCCATCGTCCCACCTGGTCGAATGTCTGCGGCGGGTGATACCAACGCCAAACACCGGCGAACCAACTGAAAAACACGGTCACCAGCATCTCTCGCCGTGTCTTTGGAATAAGCCAAAGTATCAACGTATCGAAGAACCAGCGCTGAGGCATGCATGCAGTGAGGAGCAGCAACATTGCATCCCGGTCACGATAACGAAGCAAGGCAAGCAGGATGAGAGGTCCCGGCAGCACCAGGAGCGCAACGAAGTGCTGATAATTATGCAGCTGACCTAGCCAGAGCATCGGCCAACGCGGGACTATGAGCAAACTCCCGATCGCCACAACGACGCAAAGCAAACAGCCTCGCAGCGAAAATCGGGTAAGAAATACCGGGAGGCCGACTTGCGGCTTGACCATCGCAACGGGCATCAAGAGAGGGAAAAATGCCGCGGCCATGATGATCGGCGACCATTGCACGTACAGGAGGCCAATCCAGTAAGGATAGGCGAGAAATACGATAAGTTTGTGATAACCCTCCCGCGTTAATCCGAATGCCAGCACTCCCGAACTGATCCCATAGAAAATGCCGGCGGCAATCGCGGGCGGAAATCTCACGAATGGCAATGCAAAGAATCCAGCGATGATCGGATATTGCTCCAGAGGCGTGTCGTAAGGATTCTGGTGTTGCAAAAGGCGTTGTGCGAGATGTACTGACCAGGTGAAGTCGGTACCGTGGCCTAATCTCCGCATGAAAAATGAACACAGAAAACCGGAAGTTAGCCCCACAACGATTGAGATGAGAATCCGCGGACGTGCTGGGAGCATCTTGATCGGTCATTTGTATCATGAGCTGCCGGTTTTGATTCACAGGCATGGCGCCTTTATCCGCATGTGCCCACTCTTAAACTTCTCGTGCGGAAGCGACAGCCATCATTCCGGTTTGATTTTGACTCTATCAGCTATCATCAGGCGGAAATGAATCGTCGCAGTTGGCTGACTGCAAAGCGGGTTCGTGCGCACGGCCTCTTACTGGCCCTGACCCTGTGGTGCCTGTATCTCTGGACTCTCACAACTCCTGGCCTGCGTGACCGTAACGCCAATCTGAAAGGCACGGACTTTCTTCACTTCTACACGCTAGGATCGTTGGCCATCGAGCGGCGTGGAGTTGATCTCTACAACATCGACGCGCAGGCTGCGCTCGCAGCGCAGCGAGTACCCGCCGCGGCAGGAATTCGCTACCTGCCTCTCTACCCGCCGCAAGTTTCCTTGTTGTTCGCGCCGTTCGCGTTCCTGCCTTATTCGTCGGCGTTGGCTTTGTGGTGGCTTTGCAGCGCTTCGATTTATGCCTCATGCTGCTACGCTGTCTGGCGCCTGTGTCCATGTTTGAAACAACATGGTTTAACGGTCGCTATTCTTGCGGTGGGATTCCCCGGATTCTTCAATCTGATTGCCTGGGGACAGACCAGCGCACTTGCACTCGGTTGCTTCACGATTTTCTTTTTCCTGATGCGAAAAAATAGGGATTTCCTGGCCGGACTCGCGCTTGGATGTCTGATCTTCAAGCCGCAACTGGGGCTGGCAGCAGGTGTCCTGTTTGTACTGATTGGCGCCTGGAGGATCGTCCTTGGAGCGATCCTGTCCGCGCTCGCTCAACTATCAATCGGGGCGCTCTACTATGGAATGGCTCCGCTGCGCACTTGGTTTTCTATGCTCCGGAACCTAGTTGGAATGGCTGCACTCCTCGAACCGAAGCCCTATCAAACCCACTGTTTGCGAACCTTCTGGTCGATGTTGATTCCGTGGAGTGCTATATCGATCGCCCTATACGCGATCAGCGCAGCGATCGTGATCGCTTGGATGGTTCTTGTCTGGAAGCGATCCCAGAACTGGGCTTCGCGACTTAGCGCGCTGCTCCTGGCAACTGTGTTGGTAGCACCTCACCTCACGGTCTACGACTTGGTGATCCTGGCGCCCGCGTTCTTGCTTCTATCAGACTGGGCCATCGCGCAGGTTCAAGCGCCAGAGAGTGGCTTCATCGGCACGATGCTTTACCTGGTATACGTCCTTCCACTAACCGGCCCGCTCTTGCGGGGAACGCACGTTCAGCTGTCGGTTGTGGTGATGTCAGTTCTGGTTTACCTCATCGCGAAATCAACCAAGACCGATAGCACGAGTCGCCCGATTCAAGCACAGCCATGGAGGCAAGTCGCCGCAATCTGATTACGAATGCGAACTTCCGAAGAGGAATGATAATGCCTGGGGAAATCGTCGAGCCCAAGCTGACTCGTGATGGTTGGCGCCCTCATCCACGAACAAGCGAAGCCGGTTTGTACCCAGCCCCGCACGGCCAAAGATCGCACCAAGTTCGCGGACATCATCGACCATACTTCGGTCCCGATCCGCCCTGCCCGCTTCCGCCGTACCGGTGGCCAGGAACACACGGTCCGGCCAGTCCTTGATTTCGCGACTCTCGCGAATCATCTGCCGATTGGATGCCCAAAGCGAGGGACTCTCCAGGAGCAAACGCCCGATCAGGCCGGGCCGCACAGCGGCTGTGTAAAGTGAGATCAGTGCACCAAGAGACGAACCTCCCAGCCCCGTATTCTCCGGGCCCGAGGCGACGCGATAGTTCCGCCCCATAAATGGCATCACCTCTTTCGTCAGGAAAGTCGGATAGTGCCTGCCCTGTACGCGCAGCATCATGGGCTGGAGTGAACGATGTGGCATGTATTCGCGAAAACGATCTTTGCCTGCATTATCGATGCCGACAACGATCATCGGCGCGATCACTTTTTCCCGTATCAAACGATCCGCGGTTTCATCGACACCCCACTCCACCCCTGTAAAGGAAGTGGAAGCTTCGAACAAGTTCTGGCCGTCATTCAGATAGAGAACTGGATAGCGGCGTCCTGAATTTTCGTCTTGATCGTACCCGGGCGGAAGCCACACACGCAGGAAACGTGTGTTCCGAAAGATACGGCTATGAAATTCGTGCAGTCGAAGATCGCCTGTCGCGCCTTCTACACGAATCACATTCGGAGGCGTCTGCGGCGCAAGGTTGTCAGTTTTCTGGACTTCTTCCATCCGGCGAAGGCGCTTCCTTAGGATACAACGGCGAGCGGTTTCATGCGGTGCGGCTCCTCAACTTCACCACCAGGGCCAAAATGCTGATCAGTAAGATCAGTATCAGCGATGCGACACACAAGATGCACCATGTTGTGAGTTCGTATGCCTCGATGTAAGTCAGATACAAGGCAAAAACCAGTCCGGCCAAGGATGCGGCCAGCAGCCGTGTCGGCGTTTCGGGACGTGACTTCAGGAAAGTTGCTAGCACGAACAACGCCGCATAGCCAACAACGCCAATTCCGGCCACCGGAATGCCAGCCATGCTCGAATACTCGCTGCGATTCACAATGTCACAATTGAATTTCTGGCTGAAGTCGCAGAAGTTAGTGTCTGACTTCGCGTAGTGGCGTTGCAGAGCAATGGCGGAATCGACCACCCCGGCGACGGACAGAATCGCAATGAATAGGAAGAGGACACCGTTACGAGCGCCGGTTTCGGTCACGGCAGGCTGCACCCGGTTTTATCGCTGAGGGCCTCCATGGAAAGCACACCCTCTCTCGGCGCCTCTCCCGCAAACTGCCAACTGGGAAACAGTTTGACTCCTGCTGCTTTGCACTCCGGAGCCAGTTCTCCCGGCTTGTCTTTCATCGCGCACTCGACGTAGTGTACGTTGCGGAAGGATGCGCCAAACATCTCCTTTTGATCCGCGCAATGCGGACACCAATAGAGTCCATACATCTTGGCATTCTTGGAAGCCAGGCAGCGTGCGAAGGCGTCGTATTTGTGATCTTTGTAGTAGCGGCCTGCGAAAAAAGCGCCCACAAACAGGATCGCGATAATGGCGTACAGCAATGGCTTCTTGCTCTTGGTTCCTTGAGTGCCATCGCGTTCCTGCTGCCGTTTTCGTCGTTCTTCAGACATAGCTTTTCTTATATCACGGAGCTTAGGCGACCACGTTCAGTGCTCCGGGAAGCACGTCGAGTTCCTCGCAATGCAGCGAGAGCACTTCCCCATCGACCATTACATCGACAGGACCATCGAGTTGGAACTCAACTTTACGAACGGCGTTTCGCTCCGCCAATGGATGCTGTATGTGTGTACCGTCGTACAGCCCCGGCAGATTGCGGATCAGGCCGAGCCTTCCAATCGGCCCCCAGCGCACATACTCGACCAAGCCATCATTCACCTCGGCTTTGGGAGCGATCATCATCGTTCCGCCAGTGAACTTGCTGTTGTTAAACGTAAGGAACAGGCAGCGGCGCCCGTCGAACGTGTCTTGGCCCTGAACCCTTACGGGAAACGGGCGTCGCTTGAATCTGCTGAGCGTCAGAAAGATGGAAGTAAAGTAGCCGAGTTCACCCCAATCGCTGAACCGGTGCGCTCGCAGCGTGGCGACGTCGGCGGTAAAGCCCATGCTCAGGAGATTAATGTAGTAAATCGTCCCCGAGCGATGCCGCATACGCAGCACGTCGCAGGGGCGGCTGCGCCCTGCGAGAAGTGATTCAATCGCATACTCGACGCCACGATCGCTAAAATCTCGCAGAAAAGAATTTCCTGTGCCGAGTGGCAGAAAAGCCAGAGTTGGCGGACCATCGGTCGCCTGCGGGAATAACCCGTTTACAACTTCGTACGATGTGCCGTCGCCTCCGACTGCGATAAAGTTCCGCTGACCACGGAGGTAGGCGTCGCGCGCAATTTGCGTCGCGTCGCCGCCAGACTGGGTGGTCGTGACCACAATCTCAACCCCGCCGGCTCGCAGGCGGTCGAGTGCGGGGCCAAGGAGCTTACCACTCTTTCCTCCTCCGGCGGCAGGATTCACGATTGCGAGATAAGTTCGCCCCAAAGTTTCAGACCCACACTGTCACAGCGAAACGACTGCATTCCTCTGGAGTGTCTTCCCCATTTCCTCGGCCAGCACCTGCCGCTTGATCTTCATCGAAGCCGTGCGGGGAAAGTCCTTTTCCCAGACAAGATATCCGCCAACTCGTTTGAAGTCGGGCAGCTTGCGATTGCGCGCGGCTATTTCTTCCAGCAGGGAATTTCCAAATTTCTGGTTCTGATCCAGCCGGATAATTAGCACGAGCCCTTCTTTGCCGAGCTCCTTCCTTGGCCAAATGTAATTGGCGGCAAACACCGCGTACTCTTTTACGACCAGCCCATCGAAGATCGTTTCGATGTCTTCAGGGTAAATGTTCTTTCCACCCTCGGTGACGATCATGTTCTTCTTCCGGCCAAAGAGCTGAAGATGACCATGGCGTTCGAATCGGCCTAGGTCGCCGGTAAGAAGCCAGCCATCGACGATGGTTTCCAAGGTGAGTTCCGGATCGTCCAGGTAGTGAGACATTACTGTTTTACTGCGAACCGCGACTTCACCAACTCCTTCGGCATCAGGACTCAGAATCCGGAGTTCAACTCCCGGCAGCGGCTTCCCAACCGTATCGGCGCGAAATGGCTTCAAATCATTGAGTGTGAGCGCCGTGCCCGCCTCGGTGAGACCGTAACCATTCACTACCGGAACGCCGAGATCGTAAAAGAACTGCATCGTTGATGGTTCCATGAACGCACCGCCGGTAATCAACGCAAGTAGTTCCCCGCCGAATCCCTTGTGAATGTTCGAAAGCAGCATCCGGCTGAGTTTTACATTCGGCCTGCGTCGGGTAAAAAGCCGATTGACGCTGATCATCGAATTTAAGATTCCCCGTTTCCACGACGGCAGCTCATCGAACTTGGCCCGCAGTCCGCGTTCGAGGTTCTTGACGATCATCGGAACCAAAGACACGTACGTGATCCGATAGCGAACAAACGCGTCACGCACGAACTCCGGACGCAGAGTGCGCAGGTGTACAACACACGCGCCGCAAACAAAGGGACCGATGAATCCCACCATGAAATCGATGGCGTGATTCGTGGGCAGGATGCTTAGGTACCGCACCCCCGGCCAGAAGGGATACCACGCGGTCAAAGAGCGACACTGCTCCAGATAATTCTCGTGCGTTAGAACGCACCCCTTAGGCCGGCCACCAGTCCCTGAGGAATAGACGATGCATGCCACATCGTCTTTCTGCCGCATTACGAAATCAGGGGCACCTTTGCGCTTGAAGTCTTCCCAGCGGAACGCTCCAGCCAAGTCCGCTCCGAGCGGAGCCTCCGTCACGAGTACGATCTTCGTCGTGATCTTCTGAAAATCCGGAGACGCCATGATCGCGCGCCACAGGTGATACTCGACAATCAAAACCTTAGCTTTGGAATGAGCTAACAGTTGCAACTGCTCATTGGCCGTGAGCTTGTAATCCAAGGGGACGAGGACACCGCCGCAATAGAAAACCGCATACGCCGAGATCAGCCATTTCGATTGATTGGTCATGATGATGGCTGCGCGGTCGTTGGGATCGAAGTCGGCGTCTTCTAGCGCACGTGCCAGGGGCAAGGCAATCTCTTTGAAATCGGAGTAGGTGAGCCGCAGTTTTTCGCGGTCACGCTCAGCTTCGATCAGGCACACTTCGGACGGGAAGCGATCGAGCGAATCACGAAGCGCCGCACCCAAGCAACTGTATTGACGTAGATCGAGCATGCGAAACTGCTGATTTTAGATTGTAGAGTGCAGATTGAACAACTGAGCGAGGGCAAACAGCAGAGTGCCTTCGAAATAAACAACCCGCCCTCTAAAGATGGACGACTTTGCCTAAAGCCTGGACTGTATCTTGCCCGCCAGCGTGCGGAAGTCGCTCACGCCTTGCAGTTCGTAATCAGGAAGCTCGACGTGAAAATGATTCTCCAGCTTCGTCAAGAGGTCGAGTGTCTGCAGGCTGTCGATGCCGAGCGTCTTGAAGAAATCATCGTCAGGCGAGAGTTTCTCGCGCGGCACCTTGAAGTGGGTGGCTGCCAGGTTCAGGATTTCCGTGAGCGTCTGATCAGTCGTGGACATAGAGCTCTAATGTAATTGGACAGGGGGGACTCAAGGCAAATATGGCTGCGCGTCTCTGCTTTCGACAAACCTCTTCAACCCAGCCTGCACGGCGGGCCGAGCGAACAAATCACAGAAGATATTGATTTCCTCGCGCAGGTCCTCATAGGGAATGGGCTTGATGAATTGCTTGGCGGTCGCAGCCGTGTGGCGATCGAACTTTCCCAATTGTGAAGCTGTTGCCCGCGCCGCACGCAAAGCTTCGCCCTCGGACACAACCTGGCTTACAAGCCCAATCTGTTGTGCCTTTGTCGCATTAAAGCTGCGTCCCGTCAGCAACAGATCCCGCACGACCGCGTTGCCGATATCGCGCTTCAGCCGCGGGATTCCACCGAATCCAGGGATGAGCCCTAGTCGAAGTTCAGGGAAGGCAAAGCGGGCTGTCTTATCCGCGACGATGAGATCGCATGCCAAGGCCAGTTCAAGTCCCCCACCGAAAGTCACGCCATGAACTGAAGCAATCGTAGTCAGCGGCGAGGCATCAATGCGATTCAGCGCACGATGAATTCGCTCCAGAAAGTCGCGTACTCCTTCAAGCGCCTGCGCCTTCTCCATCCCCCTGGAGCGTTCGTAGAGTTCCCGAAGATCCGCTCCCGCACAGAATCCCGGTTTCATCTCGCTGTGAATGATGAGTGCGTGGGATTCCTTTTCGAGACGGTCCAGCGCCGTGACGAACTGCTCGAGTTCATCAAGTGACAGCGAGCCCAGCTCATTACAAGGCGCACGGTGCAAAAGGAGTTCAATGACCCCGTTCGCCGCGCTCCACGAAATCGCCTCACCTTTGAAATGGTTCACGTCGGTACAGTCTTTCTTCGAATCGTCTAAACCGCCTGCTTCACTCGGTACATCTCATCAATTTCGGTCTTCAGGCGCGCGGAGATCAAATCGCGCCTGAGCTTGCCATTTGCCGTCAGCAGTCCGTTGTCGATCGAAAACGGCTCTAGGCGCACGTAGAACGCACGCACCTGTTTGTAGTGCGGCAACTGCGGATTCACCGTGTCTAACACGGCTTGTACTTGCGCCCTGCTCACATTTCCGGTCACAAGCGCCGACAGATACCCGCGTCCATTACCCACGATGACGATCTGCTGAGCCCCCGGCAAGTGCCGAGAAATTTCGTCTTCAATCGTCTCAGGCGCAATTTTGTGGCCCGAGCCGAGAACGATCAGATTTTTGATTCGTCCCACGATGCGCCACGTTTCGGTCGCATCCTTCTCGCCCTGATCGCCGGTGTGAAACCATCCGTCGCGAAGAACTTCTGACGTCTGCTGCGGCCGATTCCAGTATCCCCGAAAAACATTTGGTCCGCGGATCACGATCTCATCATTCTCAGCAAGCTTCATCTCAATGCCGGGAATCGAAGGCCCAACTCTTCCGGGCACCGGCTTCTTCGGATCGTCCATCGTGCAAATACCGGTCGTCTCCGTGAGGCCGTAAACCTGCAGCACAGGAATCCCTAGGATTCGGAAGTAGTCCTGCGTTTCTGGCGTCAAAGGGGCAGAGCCACAGATCAGCGCCTTCAGGTTTTCGCCGACCATCTTCTTGCGGATTGTCGGAAAAACCAGCTTGTTCGCCAGCCACAGCCAGAAGGAACTTCCTTCCCCTCGCGTACGCGCCCAGTCGGCCTTCGCACGAGAATAGATCGCCTGCCCAACACCGCCTTTTGCGGCAATTTGCTCGTCAACGGCCCGCCGCATTCTTTCAAGCAGTTGCGGCACGTTCAGAAAATAATGCGGCGTGACGGCAGGCATGTCGGCCGCAATCTTCGACAAATCCGTGTTCAGCGTGACCAAACTGCCGCGCAGCATGAAACTCAAAACGGCAATCCACGAGGCACAGAAACTGAAAGGAAGATAGTGGAAGATGCGATCTTGGCCGGTACGCCCGCCCATCAATTCGTCGAGCCGGGCCGAAGTGCAACCCAGCATGAATCCTACGTTGGCAGCCGTCAGCATCACCCCCTTCGACTCTCCGGAAGTGCCTGATGTATAGATAATCGCGACTGGATCTTCGTCACGAACTTGCGGGCGATCAAGCGCCAGACCTTCCACACCAGCGAAAATCTCGTCGAACAAAAAATGCTGCGGAGCTTCGGGCCAAGCCTGCTGGATGCCACTTCGCAATCCTGCATCGCCGCAACACACCAGCGACGGCGTGCTGTCTTTCATCATCGCAACCAGTTCCGCGGGTGCCTGCCGAAAATACAGAGGAACCACGATCAGGCCCTCCGCTGTAGCGGCCAGGTCCATCGCAATCCAGCGAATGCTGTTTGCAGCCAGAAGCCCGCAACGGTCGCCCTTTTTGAGGCCTTTCGACACCAGGAACGTGCGGGCCCTTCGGACCAATTCCAGCAACTGTTCGCCGGTCACACCGCAGGTTTGACCCTCGCGAATCTCCTGCAGCGCAATCCGACCCGGCGCAGTTTTCAGTTGCGCAAAGATTTCTCCGACGAAAGGCATAGTTCGAACTGTTTGTTCCTGGGACGCCTAACTATAAGCGGAAACCAACTCATGCAGCGACGAACTCATCGGCGGCAAGTAGTCTTCCCAGCTCCATTCGCCAGTGCGCGTTGGAAACTCCGGATACCGCCGTTGGATCTCTTCTTCGAAGAACACGCCCATCTGCGCCATTACTTTCAAGTTCTTCACGACGGTCCGGGCGATGCCATCGGAAATGCGCTCGCCATCTGTGGCCAAAACGTTCAGCGCAGCCAACAGCTTCGGTTCCAGATCCGGATCATCGACTGTGGTCAGCAGCTCCGAATGGCCGCGCTCTCGCATCAGGTTGCGGATGCGTTCATCCATCGTAATTCCGGCCGATGGCACGAGGGCTGGCATCGATGTAACAATTCCGTGATAGCGAGACGACGCCATCATGTGGCACGCGCGCAAAATGCTGACCAACTCGTACATGTTGTACTGATCAGAAGTGAGAACGGGTACTCCGCCTAGTTTTTCCGAGATGCGCTTGGCAGGGCGTGCATCGAGCCGCTCGGTCGCCGCCAGAACCACGAAGACCTTGCGCTGTTTCCGGAAGGCATCCACCGCGTTGGCGATGGATGTCAGATAGTGCTGATACGCGCGATCGGCCGCTGGTCCGGAGTTGTGGAAATATACCGTCCGGTAGTGGCTATCTTTGTACGCGCCAGTCAGGCTATGCAATGCGTACTTGCCCACCGATGCGCGCACCGGCCACTCAAAAGGATTGATCGGACAAACGACAAGAACCGGCGTGCGGCCATCCCATCCGACCTGCCGCAGAACGCTCTGCCCGTATTCCGCTGGACGAGGCTCGAATGTCCATGCTGTATCGGTTCCCAACTGCGTGGGAACTCCGAGTTCGCTCAGGATCTTTCGTGACTCCTCGTTGCGTGTGATTACCAGAGAATTCTTGCAGTAGCGACCGCACATCTTGGCAATCAGCGGGTCCATATGCCCCGCCTCTGCTCCATAGCCGACCGAAAGCTTGTTCTCAACAGCTGCAATGCCCAACGAGCCAATCATCATCGTGGTCAGTGCATTGGCGAACTTGCTCTTGAACATCGACCCTTCACAAGCAACCACACCGTGATGCTTTGGCACTTCGTTGGACAAGAATGGCGGAAAAATATCTGGAAGGTGCACCTGTCTGGTGCCTTCGAAGTATCCCTTGGAGAACTCGAAGTTCTGACTCATCACGCTGAAGTCGACGCGCTCTGCGCCAAGAATGTGGCGAATCTGGCGGATCATCTCCTCCACGCGCACGTCCGACCCCATGTTGCGCGTGCCGTTATATCCGGCGAAGAGCAGCTTTAGCTTCTCACCAGCCTGCCATGCCTTATTGCCGCCCAGCATCCATCTAGCCTTGGCGCGCTCGATATTGCCGCTCACCCAGGCTTCCAAAATAAAATCCATCATGCGGCGGTACCTCCTCGTGCCGCAGGCCACGGCTGATATTGATATTCGAAATTATTTTCGCGGCTGAATTTCAGCAGCGGATAACTGTATTCCGAGAACGGCACAGGGCGGCGGCCAAGTTCCGAAGTCACACGAGTGTTGTCAAACACCGTGTTCCAAACCAGATATGGCATAAACACTTTCATCAGCGAGGCACCATACCCAAGCGGCCCCTTGCGGTTCGACAGAAACCTTACCGATCCGGTAAAGGGTCCCTCTGCAAAGGGCAGAAATACTGGCTTACGCTTTTGCTGCGCTTCCGCCAGAGCATTGGTCAACTCCCGGAAGGTCTGCGATGCAATACCCGACGAGAGGTGATAGGTGTCGAACTTCGGCTGATCCTTTTGATGAAGTGTGGCGATCGAGTCTGCAACGAAATCCACATTCACGATGTCGACCTTGTCCGTTGGCCGAAACGGCAGAACGGGCAGACCCGCGAGAAAGACGAATGCCTTGACCATGTCGAACTGCGTCGTTTCCGCATGGCGGCTGTCGCCCAAGACGATGCTGGGACGGAAGACGGTTTTAGGCGTATCCGGCAACAGCACCCGCGTCATGTGCTCGCAGAATTTCTTGGTACGCGCATACGGATCGTAATCAGATCGGTCCCAATCGATCGACTTGTCTTCCGTGACGAGTTCGTTGCTCCGCTTCCCTGCCACGGCCACTGTGCTGACTTCACTGAAGCGTCGCAGTCCGTGGTAGTGCTCGGCATTCCGCGCCAGCGTGAGGACTTCCAGCGTGCCGCGCAAGTTTACATTCAAGCAGCTCTTTTCCGACTTTCGATTGAGCGAAGCGGCGCAGTGAATCACCGAATCTGTGGTGTGCACGAGGCGGTCGTACTCATCCCGTCCAAGACCAAAGCCGGTTGTCGTCAAGTCTCCGCAAAAGATCCTTATCTTGGTCTGCAGGTGTTCATAGAATTGTGGGAACGGCAAGTGCAACTGTAGCCCCCGCCACAGGCGCAGCTGCGCTTCCTGGGGATCACGCGCGCGCACCAGAAGATTCAGCGAGGCGCCGTAAGTGTTGAGCAGGTTTGCCGCGACATGCGCGCCGATGTATCCGGTCGATCCGGTCAGGAATATCGCCACGTTGCTCCATTAGTCCCGGTTTTCACCGCGTCCCCGTTCGAAGACGCAAGCTGAAAACTACGGGGAGGCCTGGGCTCGAGCGGCCGCCCCTCGATCAGAGGATACGTCCACCGCCGCAATGCCGGGATGTGAATATTGATCCAGTAGTCCCACCAGTCCAGCGACCGCGTATCGTAGGCAAACCGTTCACGCTCTTCGGGAACGAGCGCAAACGAGAGTTTCTCGACATTCTCTGCCGCGAAATCGTGCTCGTTCAGCAGAATGAATGGCTCGAATAGCTCGATAAGTTTCTCCACGCGCTCAAGGCTTCTTTCCGCCTTTACCAGAGGTGCCTTCTTCAGCGGAAGGGGCGACATGATCCGTTGAATAGATTTTACGATCGCCTTCTGCGCCGGGGCCGACATCCGGTTGTATCTTTCCTTGGAGACCGGAATCGCGTCGAAGCGCAGCCGCAACCACGACTCCAAGCCTTCCTGTGCACGGTAATGTTTACGATGAGCCAGAGAGGTAAGTTCGATCGAGCGTCCCATGTCGCAGGGATTGGTCACCGAAGTTGCCAACTGGTAAAGCGGCTCATTTCGCCGCTCCATTACCGCCGCAGCAATCAACGTCATGCCGTCGCAAACGGAATCCACAGGAATGATATCGAGGCGCTTCGTCTCCTTCGAGGGCAACTGGCGAAAGTAGGTGCCCAGCAAATACGAGAGCGATGCGGAAGTATTGATGCCTTCATTCCAACCGAGGAAGGGTTTGGCAACCGAGGTTTCGACAATAGCCGGTCGCACAACCGCAATCGGCAATCCATCGCCGTATTTGGCAATGAGCGATTCCGCCAAGCTCTTGGTAAGTGTGTAAGTATTGGGCCAGCCCAATTCTTTCGCACGACGCGTTCCCGCCTCTGTCAGGTACGTCTTGAGCCAGCGCACTCGATTTTTGCGAATCTGATTCTCAAGCGCTGCACCCTGCAGATCCTTGGCCGCGTGCTCTCTCGCGCGAGCTTGCATTCGTAAGCCAGAAGTGACCTCTTCACTTTCGGATCGAGCGTCGGCTTCGCGGATCACATCTTGCAGAGAACGCCATTCCCGCTCGGCATCAAACTCAGCTAAGCCGCGGGGATTGTAGTTGGGAATCAACTTCTCGCTGACCCGCCCATCCTGCTCACCTGCCACATAGCACGTCGAAAGATGCAATAGTCCCGCGTGATCTGATCCGCGGACAAACTCAAGAATGTTGACTGCAGCGTCGGTATTGGTCGTGAGAGCATCGCGTAGGTCCGGATTGAAATCCGTCAGTCCCGAACTGTTAACGATCAAATCCAGGTTGTGCTGCAAGTACCGAGATGTCTCTGGAGTCAGGCCGAGTCCTGGCTGAGTGACGTCCCCTTCAATAACCTCGACCTTTTCCCGCAAAAACTCTGGTAGAGCATCTCCGTGACGGTCGAAGAGCGGGTCAAAGACCGGCGAATCCTCGATCATCTTCTCGAAGCGCCGCTCTCCCGGATTCGACTTCTGCCGGCGAATGAGCAGGTAGATTTTCTTTACATCAGGCAAATCGAGCAGAGTATTCGCCAGCCAGACCTTGCCAATGAATCCGGTAACGCCGATTAGCATGATTTGCTTGCCCGCAAATGCCCGCCGAACCGAAAATCCGCCAACTTGCTTCTGCCCCTCAAAATGAACAACGGGACGAACTGGCGCTTCTGGCTTACGTTCAGCCGGGATCACGGCAGCGCGCAGTTGGTCCAATGAGATGTCAAGATGACGGGCCAGCGTCTTGGGAGCGCGCCGGCCATCGGGCATATTTTCGCGAAGTGGAGCAAAGGCGCCTCGCGGACGAATGACCGGATCAAGCAGGCGCCCCGTGGCCACGCCGTCTCGAAACTCCAGCCGATTGGCAACAATCTGCTTGACTCCGAGATGCTGGGCTAGAGGGCGCATCAGGTGATCGAGCGCCTGGCTAACCAGCACGACCTCTGCTCCAGACTGTAGAAGCTGTTGCACCTGCCGCACGCCTTCAGCCTTCAAGTACGGCTTTAACTTGTACAAGAAAAACTCTTCCCCTAGCAGATCAAGGCGATCGCGGGTCACACCGCGCAAAACGTTATGTACTACGCGGGTTGCGAACTTGCGGTTCGCAGCGTACAGAAACGGACGCAGCACGGCCATCAGGAAGATAAGTCCCCGCCGGCGAAAGCGCTCGGTAAAGGTCTGAGCGTTCCAGGTAAAGAATGCCACTGGCCGGACGACGGTCAGGTCGAGAAGGCTGCCCTCAACCCGCCAGTAAACGGTGGGGGCCGCACTGGAATTGTTGGTTACCGATTCCAAATTGCTGTTAATACCTCTTACAGACGGTGGTCTGAATGTGCAGGCAAACCTTTATTGTAAACAATCGGAGCAAAGGAACGAAGCAGAACCACGATGAAATGGTCGGTGATTCATTAGGTTCTGAGCGGAAGCGGAGGCAGCACTCGATAAAACTGAGAAATCCTCAAGCAGTGCGGCTCGGACGGCCGACGATCAAGGCAATCGTTCCGCTTATGGTCACCGTAGCGGCGATGGCCAGCAAACCTCCCCGGAATCCGCCATTTGCAGTGCGAAACAAGCCAATGATATCCGGCCCGAAATAGCCGCCGAGATTCGCCAGCGAATTGATAACGGCAATCCCAGCTGCCGCAGACAGTCCCGCCATCCTTGAAGTCGCCATCGCCCAGAAGGGTCCACCCATGCCTTCCGCAAAGGCCATCCCCAGTCCGATGCCGGTCACCACCACGACAGTCGAGGTGCCAAATGCCGCACAAACCAACGCAATCGCCGCGATAAATGCCGGAATTGCGGTATGCCAGCGACGCTCGTTCCTCTTGTCAGAACTCATTCCTACCAGCACCATCACCACCACCGTGGCCAGGAATGGAAGCACCGCGATAATCCCGGTCCAGAAATAGCTCAATCCTGAGAAGGCACGGATCACGCTCGGCAACCACAGGGTTATGCCATACATCGTGGTCGAGAGTCCGAAGTAGACCATCGAGAGCAGCCAGATTCTCCCGCTGATCAACACCTTCCAGAAATCCGCGCGATCAACATGCGGCTCACTGCGCTGTTCCAATTCGAGCGTTTCCAGCAGCCACGTTCTCTCCTCCCCTTGTAGCCAGTCTGCCTCCTCAGGCTTATCGAAAAGAGTGAAAAAGACGACCGCACCGAGCACGATCGCGGGAAGGCCTTCGATGAGAAACATCCACTGCCAGCCAACCAATCCCGCTCCATGCAGGCCAAGCAGCGATCCGGAAATGGGGCTGCCAAACACTCCAGCCAGTGGATTCGCCGTCATGAACCACGCTACGGCTCGCGCTCGGGAATTGGCTGGGAACCAGCGCTTCATGTACAGAATCATGGCGGGGAAAAATCCAGCCTCGGCTGCTCCAAGCAGAAAGCGCATGCTATAAAAGCTGAGCGGTCCGCGAACAAACATCATCAGACAAGAGATCACTCCCCAAGCGACCATAAGCGCAGAAATCCATCGCCTGACGCCCACCTTCTCCACGACTAGATTGCTGGGAAGTTGGAAGAAAAAATATCCGATGAAGAACATTCCTGCGGCGCGGCCGATGACCCGTTCACTTAAATCGAGTTGTCCGCGCATTTGCAGCACGGCGAAGCCCATGTTGATCCGGTCAAGGTAAGCAACGATATAGAGCAGGAACAGGAACGGCATGAGCCGCAACATCAGTCGCGAGACGACAGCCGATTCCAGGCGGTTTGGCGAGCTTTCGGACAGAGGTTCGGTATGCGTAGACTGGTGCATGGAGCACATCGGCAGTGCGAGGAATTCTACTCCAACCCGAGCGCTTTCCGTATCTGATTGACGATTTGCTGTGGCGCGCCCGAAATATCCGCAGTCACTGCATTCTCCGGCTCTTCAAGATCGGCTAATTGACTGGCGAGGATTGCCTCTCCCGCAAAGTGCCCATGCCGCGCCTGCAAGCGTTTGGCAATCATACCGGCGCTTCCTTTCAAAAAAACCAACCGAACTTCATGTGCGGCTTGAAGCTTCGTACGATAGCTGCGCTTGAGAGCTGAACACGCCAAAACGGTTGATTGCCCATTCGCAATCCAATTGAGAATTGCGTCGCGCAAGCGATCGAGCCAAGGTTCACGATCTTCGTCGGTGAGCGGAACTCCGTGGCTGATTTTCTCCACGTTCGAGGCAGGATGAAAGTCATCAGCATCGGCGAACTGCCAGCCCAATTCCGACGCAAGGAGTTTTCCCACTGTGGTCTTCCCCGCGCCGACCACTCCCATGACAATCACGATCATCGCTGGAATCTGTCTCGCTATTTTTTGGAGTAGGTCTTCTGCGCACCGGTCCGCGCGTTGGTGAGTGTGAACGAACCGTCCGACTGGGCCGCGACCTTGATGCCCTTCCCTTCGCAGTTTTCCTTTACGTTGGCGATGTGATCCAGGTCGACGTTGTGGTCTTTATCGGACTCGGCCGCGTAGTGTAGCTGCCAGAGGTCCTCCAATCCCGGGGATTCGCGCACAATCTTCCACGCAGCCTGACTCGCTCCCTTCCGAGCTCCGTTGTCGATGATCGCAACTCTTGGATGCAGTCCCCACACCAGCGGCTTCGGATTGGAAAGGTCGGCTCCGTGATGAGTCACCAGAAAGAGATCAACGGTACCGATCAGATTATTCGGGCACGCCAGCTCAAGCTCTTTTTTCTTTGTCAGATCTCCGAGATCTAGAAAACGGAAGTTCCCGACCGTGACCAGAACGCCGACGGAACGGGCATTCTCCGTATCATCCACCGGAGCCGACGGTTCACCAGAGCAGTACGAATTGGCCTCGCCCGTATTGGGCAGCGGATCGGTAATGTGGTCCCCAGCCGCCGAGAGAACTCGAACATCCATCCCTTTGATTGGGAGGGCCCATCCCGGCTTCACCACCACATGAGCATGGCCCGCGATCGTTTTTTCGTAAGCGGCATAATCGGTGCGGGTCACTCCAGAGTTTTCCAGGTTCGGTCCGTGATCGACGAATGTCCCAATCTTGATGCCATCGGCCAGCTGCGGCACTCCGCCCACATGATCCCGGTGGTAGTGGGTGATCAAAACATAATCAAGTTGCTTGAGCCCGGCCTGATGAGCGGTTGCGATGATTCGGTCCGCGTCTCTGCCTTCGTAACCGGGCCAGCCTGTATCGATCAAAAGTGACTCTCCCGAGGGGCTTACCAGCAACGTGGATTGGCCGCCCTCGACATCGATGAAGTAAATCTGCAAGAGTTTCGAGGCTGCGGGTGCAGCATAGGAGGTTGGGGCAATAAGACACGACCATACGACTACAATCAGAAATCGACGCATGTGTGCACCGGATGTGGAGTTCGGGAGATTATGCCATGTGCAAAAGCCCAGCGGCGGATGTTCTTGAGCTATTTCTCAATTTCGGTCTTTGGCGTTCACAACCTCTCCGCGCTCTAGGCGCAGTCTCCGCGCCCTCTGCGATTAAACTGCTTTACCGTTGAGACCGCCGAGAAGTGCCACCGAATTCGCCGAGTGTACGCTCAACTCATCTCGCATGCTGACTCGCTGCCGCCGCTGGTTTCATCTTTTGTGTTAGCCTGAATGGTCACATTTTTCCTTGACTTCGGAATGCTATCGGAGTACCTATGGCATTCCTTGAGGGCGGGGCGGTTGTGGGACCGTTCCTGCTTTGCCTGACAGGGCTTCCGGTTTGGAACGACGGATCTGATGAGCACAATACCTTTGGCCTTTCCCGATCTACGCGCGCGGATGATTTCCCTTGTGCGCGACTATGCGGAACTTACCAAACTGCGGGTTACCACCCTCATCGTCATGACTGCATGGTGCGGGTATTTCTTTGGCGCGCACAAAGTAGGGATCTCATGGCTCAACCTCGGCCTTTTGCATGCGCTGTTCGGCATCGGCCTGGTTTCGAGCGGCACGGCGGCTCTGAATGAGGTAATGGAGCAAGATGTCGACGCTCAAATGCGGCGGACCGCACGGCGACCGCTCCCGGCTGGCCGCATGAGCGTCCTGCACGCAACTGTTGTCGGCTTGCTAGCAACTCTCGGCGGCTCGGTATATCTCGCTCTGACAACGAATTTTCTAACCGGAATCCTGACGCTGCTGACGTCAGTGGTTTACTTGGCGGCATACACGCCCCTCAAACGGATTTCTCCGATCTGCACGTTCGTGGGAGCATTTCCCGGCGCAATGCCCGGAGTTCTTGGCTGGACGGCCGCCAGCGGGCAGGTCGATCTTGGCACACTGGCGCTCTTCGCGATTCTGTTCGTGTGGCAGTTCCCACACTTTTTCTCGATTGCCTGGTTGTATCGCGATGACTACGCCAAGGGCGGAGTCAAGATGTTGCCCGTCGTAGAAGAAGACGGACGCTCCACCGGACGTCGCATTCTGGCTTACTCGGTGGCTCTCATCCCGATCAGCATCCTACCGACTTTCCTGGGAATGGCGGGCAAGGTTTATCTTCTGGGGGCCATCGGTCTAGGGATTGCCCTGTTGTATTTCGGTGTGCGGCTCGCATTTCTGAACCTGCCATTGAGCGCCGCGGCCTCCAAGACGCGGGCTCGTCACGTTCTCCAGGCCACAGTCATCTACCTGCCGCTGCTGTTTGTGTTGATGACAGTCAACTCCCCGCACGTTTAGGTTGACGTGTTGCTGAACGGCTCCGCTTATTTCTGACCGGTCTGCTTCCCTGCCAAATCCGGCGGCGGTCCCACGTTGTCGGGTAATGGCGCGGATAGAGAATCCAGGAACGCCAGCAGATCGTCCCGCTCATCGAAGCTCAGGAAATCGATCGCATGCATCTGCTTGTCCAGATGGGGATTCTGGTTCCCGCCGCCGATGTAGTGACCAAGCGCATCCCTTATACCTGGAAACGTCCCATCGTGCATATAAGGCGCACGCTGGGCGATATTGCGCAACGTCGGTGTCTTAAACGCCCCCCAGTCAGCTTCGTTCTTCGTCTGCTCGTAGCGTCCCAGGTCGACCATGTTTCCCTGAATATCGGCTCCGATTCCCAAGTTGTGGAATTTGTCATCGGTAAACAGAGCGTAGTCTTTGCCGATCGTATGGCACACTTCGCAATTCGCTTTCTTGGGATCCATAAAAAGTTTCAGCCCGCGCTGCGCAGCGGGTGAAAGCGCGGTTTTATCGTGGCCGTAATAGAAACGGTCGAAGGGAGAATTCCCACTCAATACAGTTCGTTCAAATGATGCAATCGACTTGGCCACGAGATCGATCGTAATCCGCTCAGTTCCCCATGCCTGCTTGAATAACGCGACGTACTTCGCGTCAGCTTGCAGGCGCTTCACAACATCCACATGAGTCGAGGCCATTTCTACAGGGTTCGCGATCGGACCTTTCGCCTGCTCCTCAAGGCTCGGAGCACGCCCATCCCAGAATTGCAATGAGTTATACCCAGAATTAATGACTGTTGGAGAGTGGCGCGTCCCCTTCTTCCCTCCAACGCCAACCGAGACTGGACGCGTGTCAGTGAAGCCCATCTGCGGACCGTGGCACGACGCGCAGGAAATCGTATTGTCCGCCGAAAGAGCAGGGTCGTAGTAAAGCCTGCGACCCAGGGCGACGGTGTCAGCCGTCGGTGGGTTGTCTGCCGGTATCGGAATGGGAGGCAACCCCAGTGGTGCTTTGATTTCAAGCGTCTTGCCCACCGGCAGGATCGGCCCATCGCCGGCCACAGGCCGACTGAGTGCGCTCGTCGGACGATACAAAATGGCAAAAGCGATTAATGCAACGAGGAAAACAGAGAATGCAATCACACGAGTTTTATCAGGGGAACTCATGGCGGCTCCTCCGTAGGGATCAACAAAAAATGTTAGCCCTCGAGAAAATCGCTGAATGTGCTCCCGATCACATGTGAAGATATCTTGGGCGAGTTTCTCCTGACCTGCCGTTTGACACATTTCCCAATCTCGACGGTCACAGGCGCTTCCTGCGCCGTCGTAAAATGCAGCGGGGACAAAATTTGAAACTTACAGAAGATCCGCACCGAAGGTTAAATCCCTTGACCGGCGAGTGGGTTCTCGTCTCGCCACACCGCGCGACCCGTCCATGGCAGGGAGAAGTGGCGCGCGTACAGACTGCACTGCAGCCTGCTTACGACCCAAATTGTTATCTCTGTCCCGGCAATGCGCGCGCCGGGGGCGTGCGCAATCCAACTTACGGCTCAACGTTTGTATTCGACAATGATTTCGCCGCGCTCAAGCCTAATACCGACCGCACGCGGCTCGACACCGACAGTCGAGGCTTGATTGTGGCCGAGGGCGAATCCGGCATCTGCCGTGTTATCTGCTTTTCTCCGCGTCACGATCTCACCCTCGCCACGATGGAGGCCGGCGAAATCGAAGGCGTCGTACAAACTTGGATCGATCAGTTTCGTGAACTCGGCACGAGGAAGGAAATCAACCACGTCCAGATATTCGAAAATCGCGGCGATATGATGGGTGCGAGCAATCCTCACCCACATTGCCAGGTCTGGGCGACTGCATCGATTCCCGGCGAGCCGCACAAAGAATTGCTGACACAGCGCTCCTATTGGCAAACCCGCGGCCGCTGCCTTCTTTGTGATTACGTCACACTCGAGCAGCAGGAGGGAACAAGAATCATCTTCGAAAATGAAAGCTTCATTGGGTTAGTTCCCTTCTGGGCGGTGTGGCCTTTCGAGATTCTGGTGATCAGCCGCCGCCATCTCGGAAGCATGAACGAGTTCACCACTACCGATTCGCCGGGCCTTGCCGACATCCTTCATCGCGTCACTTCCACTTACAACAAGGTTTTTGACGTCCCTTTCCCTTACTCGATGGGCTTCCACCAATCCCCTACCGACAACGCCCCTCATCCAGAGTGGCATTTTCACGCGCACTTCTATCCGCCGCTGCTGCGCTCAGCAACCATCCGCAAATTCATGGTTGGCTTCGAAATGCTGGGTACGCCGCAGCGCGACATCACGGCCGAAATTGCTGCAGAACGCCTGAAGCACTTGGCAAACCAGAAGTAGGGAGTCGAGTGCAGTCTCTGCGGCGGCAAGAGCTTTTGACCGCTGAGTGCGCGGAGAACATCCGCAGAGAACGCAAAGAAAGCTCTTGAGTTTTCTCTGCGACCTCTGCGGCCTTTCTTGGCGGTCTCGGCGGTAAAAGCTTTTAAACCCCGAGGGCGCTGGAGAACATCAGCAGAGAAGGGTGAGAATCTCACTTCGGCTGTGGTTTTCTCTGCGTGGGACTTTATTCAGGCAGGAAATTCCCAACCTTCTTCTTTCATCTTGCGGTTGGTCCAGTGTTGCAGTTGTTCAAATAATGCAGGCTCGATGACGGCAAAACGAATGCCAATGCGGCCTTCCTCTCCGATCCACATCAGGCGAGCCTTTGCCTCAAACTGAATATCGCTTTCCGGCAGTTGGAAAGTGACATCCAGCAAACCAGCGAAGCGCAGAGGGTCCTTTATGCCGTCCAGACCCATCCCGCCCGTACTGAGATTCATGGCCCTCACCTGAACCACTTCACCCTGCGCATTGCGAATCGTCGCGGGGATATCGACGCGGGCGCGGAAGAATTTCTGTTGCTCATTGCTGATAAAGCCGAGCGATGCCGTAGTCTCTCCAGGAGCAAAGTTGATGTTGTATTCCTTCAGCTTTCGGCTGAGCGTGCGCCGAGAGATGCCGAGTTGCTCCGCCGCCAGCGTTCTCTGTCCGCCGGTCCGCTCTAGCGCCTTGATGATCATCTGCTCTTCCATGCTGTCGAGATTGCTGACCGGCATCGAGGCTGTCTGACGCAAAGACGACGGCTCACCCGTAAGTGCAGCGGTGAGTTTCGTGAAATCGATCTCCGATCCGGTCGACTCCATAGCCATCCGAGCCACAAGATTCCTTAGCTCTCGGATATTGCCGGGCCACGGATGCGAGAGCAGCGCCGAAATGGCTTGCTCGGAGAAATTCTTGTTAGGAGCCTTCAACCGAAGGAAATGTTCGGCCAGAGCAACGATATCCTCAGGGCGCTCGCGTAGCGCGGGCACTCGCAACTGGAACTGCCCTAAACGATGGAAGAGGTCTTGACGGAAGCGTCCTGCTTTTACCGCTGCTTCTAAGTCTTGGTTTGTGGCGGCAACGATTCGAACGTCGACTTTAATCTTCCGGTTCCCGCCCAGCCGGTAAAAAGGCTGTCCATCGAGCACACGCAGTAGTTTGACCTGGGTCTGCAGTTGCAGTTCGCCGATTTCGTCGAGGAACAATGTGCCGCGGTCGGCGAGTTCAAAGAGTCCCGGCTTCGAGGAATCCGCACCGCTGAAGGCCCCTTTTTCATAGCCGAAAAGCTCGCTCTCGACCAGGTTCTCGGGAAGCGCAGCACAGTTGATGTCGACCCACGGCCGGTTCCGGCGGCTGGAGGACTCATGAATCGTGCGAGCGATCAACTCCTTGCCGGTGCCCGTTTCACCGGTGACGAGCACGGTCTCCGTGTGGCCGGCGACCCGATCCACCAACGTCATGAATTTGTGCATGACCGGGCTTGCAAGGATGAATTCCGTATCCTCAATTCTGCGCGAGACAACGCCCCGTGGAACTGCTCGACCGCTTGTTCCACCATTCACGGCCGTTACAGTCCCAACGATCAAGATCGGGTTGGACTTCCCATCCTGAAGCACCGTCGCCGTGAAGTCCACTGTAATGCTCGCACCGCTCTTGGCGATCGCGATTAACTTTGAGTAATAGTCCTGCTGCGTCGACGCACTGGTCAGTATCGCGCTGCGCAGCTGGTCTTTATCTTTCGTATTGGCTGGCTGAGGAAGGAACAGACTGAAAAAATTTCGGCTTGCTATCTCCGACGGAGAATATTCCACCAGCCTTGCGAATGCTGGGCTGCAACCACTGAACCTCCCCTCAAGATCACACGTGAAGACCGCCTTTGTCGAACTCCCCGGCGAAGAATGTGCTTCGGCATGAATATTACTCACCGATGGTCCGTACTGGTCCGCACTTTGACGCGAAGTTGACATGATCAAGACGTTTGGGACGATGTTGACACAGCACGGAACGTTCTCACAGAAGCCTGACTTCGGCAGAGATCACAAAAGTAACCTTACTTCACTATCCTTAGGTCCCTTCAAAGCGAGAATCCGACACTTTTCCCCTTTTTCGAATCGCAGTAAAGAACAATGTTACTGGCGCTGGTTACTTAAGTAAGCTTCTGAAACCCCAGTCTTTGCAATACGATTCCAGCGGCACTCGGTGTGGTGCCAGATCATTCCCCCTGCACCAACGACGGATTGGGCCGCTTCGCGCCAAATCATCTCTTCATGGATTGGTGCGGGCGTGGTTGTGTGGTGTCGTTCATCTGTGAGTAAACCGTAGTCTTTAGGTTTTGGATGAATCCAGAATCGGACCGACTATCGATTCAGACGAAAGCATTCGTCGGCATCACCATGTCCGTCGGCATGGTCGTGCTGGCCTTTTCCCTTTCGCATTGGCAATCGCAGGATCTCACGCGCTTTGCCTGTTACCTGTTCGTTGCGGTCCTGGCATCGGGACTAAAAGTACAATTGCCCGGAATTGATGGCACTATGTCCGTCAATTTCCTCTTCATTCTGCTTGGAGTTCTGGAACTCAGTCTTCCCGAGACACTCGTCATCGGCTGCACCGCAACCCTGGTGCAGAGCGTCTGGCAGGCGCGAAAACGGCTGGATCCGGTCAAAGTACTTTTCAATGTAGCGGGAATGATGGCCAATGCCAGTTCCCTTACCTACTTGGCATACCACTCCCTCTTGGGACGTTTCGGCTCGAACAAGCCGATCCTGCTGATGATGGCGGCGCTGGTCTTCTTCTTCGCCAACACGCTGCCCATCTCAGTTGTTATCGCCCTTACCGAAGGAAAATCGAGCCGGAAAGTCTGGTCGGAGTGCTACTTCTGGTCATTCCCTTATTACCTGGTTGGCGCGGCCGCCGTCGGACTGGTCGGAATCGTTAACAAGAGCGCCGGATGGCAGACCTCCCTGCTCGTCTTGCCCCTGATCTACTGGGTGTACCGCTCCTATCGCCTCTATCTCGGACGTCTTGAGGCCGAGAAAGAGCGAGTCGAAGTCGAAAAGCGCCACGTCGAACAGATCGCCTCTCTGAACATGCGCACGATCGAGGCGCTCGCACTTGCCATTGAAGCCAAAGATCACACAACCCATACCCACCTCCAGCGGGTGCGCACCTACGCCGTCGAAATGGCGAGGGAACTGAACTTGGGTGAGGAACAGATCGAGGCTCTGCGCGCTGCCGCCCTACTGCACGACATCGGGAAACTCGCAGTTCCTGAACAGATCATCAACAAGCCGGGGAAGTTGACGCCCGAAGAATTCGAGAAGATGAAGGTTCACCCCATCGTCGGAGCCGAGATTCTCGAACGTGTGGCCTTCCCTTATCCAGTGGCTCCGATCGTCCGCTCACACCACGAACGCTGGGATGGCTCTGGATATCCCGAAGGGCTGGCCGGCGAACAAATCCCCATCGGCGCCCGCATTCTCGCTGCCGTCGACTGCCTCGATGCACTCGCCTCCCATCGCCAATACCGGCCAGCATTGCCGCTTGCCGAGGCCATGGAGAAGGTCAAAGAGAAAGCGGGCAGCTGGTTCGATCCGCAGATTGTCTCGATCCTGGAAAACCGCTTCATCGAACTCGAGCGCATGGCACAAATGTCGGAAGACACTGCGGCGACGATTGGCCTGTCGAGAAGCGTTCGTGTCGAGCGCGGCATTGCTCCGGCCGCCGGGTTCGAGCGAACCGAACCCACCCACGGCGGAGTCGAGAATGCCGATTTCCTCACCTCGATCGCTTCTGCCCGTCAAGAAGCACAGACGATGTTTGAACTCAGTCAGGATCTGGGCGTCTCTTTGAGTCTGAGCGAAACCCTGTCGGTTCTCTCGATGCGTCTGCGCAAGATGATTCCCTACGATTCCATTGCGGTCTTTGTGAATCGCAATGGATGGCTCCTGCCGGAACTGGTGAGCGGCGACAATTTCCGTGCCCTTTCCTCGCTGAAGATCCGCGTCGGTGAAGGGCTCTGTGGCTGGGTCGCGCAAAATTCAAAACCAATTGTTAATGGCAACCCTGAGGTAGAAGTCGGATTTATGGCCGATCCCGCGAAGCAAACCCCTCTGAAATCGGCTCTGGTCGTGCCATTGGAAGGTTTGAACGGAGTGGTCGGGGTGCTCGCCATGTATCAGGCAACTCGTGACGCGTTCACTCCCGACCATCTCCGGATTTTGCTCGCCGTTGCTTCCAAGGTTGCGCTGTCGGTCGAGAACGCATTGAAGTACCAGCAAGCTGAGAGTTCAGCCACAACCGACTACCTGACCGGATTGCCGAATGCTCGGTCTCTGTTCGTCCATTTGGCACAGGAAGTGGCTCGTTGCCGCCGTATGAAGTCGTCACTGGCGGTGCTGGTTTGCGACATCGACGGATTCAAGCAGATCAACGACTCCTACGGACACCTCGAGGGCGACAAACTACTGCGTGAATTCACCACCCGGCTCAAAGACGTTTGCCGTGGATACGACTACGTCGCACGCATGGGTGGCGATGAGTTTGTCATTACGGCTCCCGGATTGACAGCCGAAGCCGCCAAAGAAAAAGCAGATCGACTCAATCAGGCCGCGATCGAATCCAGCCGCTATATTTGCGGGCGCGACCTCATCACCCTCAGCGTTGGCATGGCTTTCTGCCCCGAAGATAGCTACGACGTCGAGCGTCTGCTGGCCGAGGCCGACCGCAGAATGTATTCCATGAAGCAAATTCATCACGCCGAGGCTGAAGCCCGCGAAGAGTACGCCAAACAACGCGGGGCGACGGCTCGCTAAAGGAGAAGCAATAACCATGCTGGGGCGAAAACTTGCACGGCATGGTCTCGCCATCATTGCCACGGCTCTGCTTGGCGGCTTCCTGGCGGCAACTCTGGTGCGCTTGGCTCCTGGTTTCAATACCGATCAGGCGCAATTGGACCCTCGCTTGAATTCCGCCAGTCTGCAGGCATTGAAGCAAGTCCGCGCCGACCAGAACAACATCTTCCGTTATTACGCACACTCCATGAGCCGGGCTCTCCGAGGAGATTTAGGAGTCTCACTTTCACTTGGCCAGCCAGTGAACACTCTGCTGCGCCAGCGAGTTCCCCTCACGCTACGACTTGTCGGGATGGGATTTCTCTTGAGTTGGACAGCCGTGCTGGCACTTGCTTTGAGTGCCGCCCGCCTAAAGAAGTCTGCCTACGATGGCTTAGCCACAGTGCTCAGTGGAACCTTGCTTTGCATCCCAGCCGCCGTGCTGGCTCTGTTGTCAGTGCTGTGGAATATTCCCGGCGCACTTGCGATCGGGCTGATCATTTTTCCGCGTGACTACCGTTACACACGCAATCTGCTCGCGAAGGCTTACACGCTGCCTCACGTCCTCGCCGCACGGGCGAAAGGAGTTGGTGAGGGACGAATACTCTTCTGGCACGTCTTCCCAGTAGCTGCTCCCCAAATTCTGGCGGTTGTCGGTGTTTCTGTGAGCCTTGCTCTCGGTGCGGCCATTCCAGTCGAAGCCCTCTGCGGGTTGGCTGGGGTCGGGCAGCTGGCTTGGCAGGCTGCTCTGTCCCGCGATCTCCCCCTATTGGTGAACATCACGATTCTTGTGACACTCGCGACCTTGCTGGCCAACTCCGGTGCTGACTTAGCTGGTTCAATGTGGCGAGGTCAGTCATGAGGATATGGCGCACCATTGCTTGCATCGTGTTGGTGCTCGTGGTCGGCGCGTCTCTGGCCGCAAACCGGCTCGCACCCGGAGGATATGCAAAGCAATACCGCGAAGCGGTTGGCGCCCCACCGTCCCACCAACACTGGCTCGGAACTGATGAGGTCGGCCGCGATCGCTTCGCACGCTTTCTTTACGGAACCCGAATTTCCCTCTTACTCGCACCCGCCGCAGCGTTGCTATCGACTCTGTTGGCAGCTCTGATCGGTGGCCTCGCCGGATATCTGGGTGGAATCTGGTCGCGCGCTGCGATGGCCATGACGGATCTGTTCTTGTCTCTGCCCTGGCTCTTTTTGCTGATCACCATCCGAGCTCTCATGCCACTGAATGTGGCGCCTCTGGTTTCAGCGCTTGTGACCTTCTTATTGCTGGGCCTTCTGGGTTGGAGTAGTGCTGCGCGCGTGCTGTGCTCGGCAGCAGCCACACTGCGAAACTCGGACTTCGTGCGCCAAGCCAGGGCCTCCGGCATTCAACGTTCCCGTCTGTTTTGGATTCACGTACTGCCCAATCTCAAGCCCGTCCTCTATGCCCAGTTTTGGATTTCGATCCCAGTGTTCATTCTGAGCGAGGCCAATCTTGGAATTCTGGGCCTTGGCGTAGCGGAACCCCTGCCCTCATGGGGAAGTCTGTTGCGGGAATTAGAGGGGATGGTCTCGGTCGGCGAGGATCCCTGGAAGTTCGTGCCGCTGATACTACTGATCATCGTGGTGACATCGTTTCAACTTGTGCTTTCGAATCCCGATGAGGTGGCTGCGTAGCCGCCCTGAGAGGTTTCCGTCCATGCAGACGAAGTGGAATAGAAAAATTGCGATCTCGACACTGTGCCTCACGATGCTGGCTGGCAGCGCCCTGGCACAGGGAACCCTGCGATTCTGCCTGCGTTGGGAGCCCAAGACGTTCCACCCTCTGAAGGTGGAGGAAGACGCGTCTATGGCGATCCGCTATCTGACCGGCGGTGTTCTCGTCCGCCTGAACCGCCAGACACAGGCGCTCGAGCCCGGGCTCGCCGAGTCGTGGACGGTTTCCAAAGATAGCAAGCAAATCACCTTTAAGTTGCGCGGGGGCATTTCCTTTTCCGACGGAACGCCCTTCTCGGCCGAAGATGTCGCGTACACCGTGCAACAGCTGATGGACCCGGCGCTTCATTCGCCCACAGGAGATTCTTTCCGTTCAGGCCTTGGAAATGTAGAGACAAAAATCATTTCGTCGTCGGAGATTTCGATTACGTTTCCGGCTCCCGTCGCCGCGCTCGACCGCCAATTCGATCAAGTCGCGATTATGTCCATGCATTCGCCCAAGAAGGAGATGGCTGTTCTCGGCCCGTTCATGGTTGCTGATTACAAGCCCGGCTCTATGATCGTTCTAAAAAAGAATTCCAATTACTGGAAGTCTGACGAGCAAGGGCGGAAGCTTCCTTATCTCGACAGCGTTGAGCTAGACATCCAACCGAATCGAGACGTGGAATTGCTTCGTTTCAAGCGTAACGAGATTGACCTCATCAACGCGCTCGACAGCGACTATTACGACAAACTCGAGAGCACATCTCCGCAAGTTGCCCACGATTCGGGTCCATCGCTCGACAGCGAGTTCATGTGGTTTAACCAGGTCGCGAGGTCTCCGCTTCCCTCGTTTAAGAAGGCTTGGTTCCGCTCTGCAAATTTCCGTCGCGCCATCTCTGAGGCTATCAATCGCGACGACATGGCGAAAATCGTATTTCGTGGCCATGCAAAGCCCGCACTAGGCCTCGTTTCTCCCGCCAACAAATTCTGGTTCGACGACAAACTGAAGCCCATTCCCTATTCCGCCGATGCAGCCCTGAAGTTGCTCCAGGCCGATGGCTTCCGCTTCGAGAACGGCGTTTTGAAAGACAAGGACGGCAATGAAGTCGTCTTCTCAATCATCACGAATTCCGGCAATAAGTATCGCGAGCGCATGGCCACAATGATTCAGGAAGATCTGCAGAAGATCGGAATTCATGTCAACGTCGTGACACTTGACTTCCCTTCTCTGATCGAGCGTATGAACCAAACGTTCGATTACGAGGCGATTCTGTTGGGATTCACCAATGTAGGCCTTGATCCGAACGAACAGATGAACGTTTGGTTGAGTTCGTCGGAAAATCATCAATGGAACCCTTCAGAGAAGACTCCCGAGACCGCGTGGGAAGCGGAAATCGACAAACTGATGAGAGCCCAGGCTTCGTCGGCAGACTTAAAGAAGCGCAAAGAAAGCTTCGACCGCGTGCAGGAAATCGTGGCGGAACAGGCCCCATTTATTTACCTGATGAATCGTAATGCGCTTTCGGCAATTTCGCCCAATGTCCAGGGAGCAAACCCCGTCGTCCTCGTTCCGCAAACTTATTGGAACTCGGAACGGCTGTCGGTAAAACAGTGATCGAGCAATCACAAAACGTTCTTCTCTCGG
Organism: Candidatus Sulfotelmatobacter sp.; assembly: GCA_035264195.1. GTDB lineage: Bacteria > Acidobacteriota > Terriglobia > Terriglobales > Acidobacteriaceae > Sulfotelmatobacter. Next base: position 34,873 of record DATFQQ010000085.1, read on the forward strand.
CGCGCGTCTCCATCGCCTACGCCGACAGACCTTGGGTGCTGCACAACGTTGCGTTGGACATGCAGCGCGGAGAGGTGCTGGCACTCATCGGCCAGAGCGGATCCGGCAAAAGCACGTTAGCTCTCGCCATTCTCGGGTTGCTCGATCGGAAGAAAGTGCACTCGGAAGGAAGCATTCAGTTTGAAGACTGCGAACTCCTGCATTTGCCGGAAAGTGACCTGCGCAGCCTCCGGGGACGCAAGATCGCTCTTGTACTGCAGAGTCCGCTCTCCTCGCTGAATCCCGCGCTGAAGATCCAGACGCAATTGAGGGAGTCGTGGCGAGCTCACGCTTCAGGATCGAAATCTGATTGCGATGGCGCGATCCGCGAAGCACTCGAGAGCGTAAGCCTACCCTCGACCAATGAATTCCTCCGCAAATATCCGTCCCAAATGAGCATTGGACAGGCCCAACGCGTCCTGATTGCCATGGCGATCATGCACCGCCCGGCGCTTCTGATCGCCGACGAAGCGACCAGCGCTCTCGATGTGATTACTCAATCTGAGATCCTCTCGCTCTTCCGTCAGTTAAACCGAGACTTCGGGATGGCCATTCTCTACATTTCCCACGATCTCGCATCAGTGGCGGGCATTTGTGATCGTGTCGCCATCCTCCATGAAGGCTCCATCGTTGAGACTGGAGAAACCACACAGGTACTTACCCGTCCTCAGAACGAATACACGCGGCGGCTAATGCAGGCGATGCCCAAAATGCCTCAGCTTTCCGAAGCCAGCAAAGCAGCGAGCGTGTAGGCCCGCCGAATTTCCGCCTCGACATTTCAACAATTTCGAATTTTCCTCTGATCTTGCTTGCTGGAAACGGCCGGCGGTAACCGCGCTACGTCCATACATTACTGAGAACGGTGAGACAAATTGTCCCACGCCCCCTTCAGTGGGACAGAGTGGCCCACTGGAACCCTCTCGACAGCCTTACATCTCCATATTTTTCAATAGCTTGCAGATTCTAAATTGGTGCTCACCTTGCAACGACTGGGTTGTACGAAACGCAAGCGTTCCCCCCATGAGTAACGAAAGGGTGAGACTTTATGGTGCGGACACAGAAATTACGTAAGCCGCTTGGACGCGATGAGCGACATAGTGCGGCTTGGGGCAAACGTTTAGCTCTGATGCTCGTGCTGGCCTCGAGCATGGCCTTCGGACAGGTCTGGCGCAATCCGTCCGAGACTGGCCGTTTCTTGCGCATGTCGCCCGAACTCTCGGGCATGCTGGCCCAGGCAAAGCGCGGTGCAGCCCACAGCCAGACCGTCAAAGTTATCGTGCAGTACAAGCAGGTTCCGACTTCGTCTCATTACGCCACCATGCACGGTCGAGGCGGCCGGTTGCATGCGAAACTGCACATGATCAAGGGTGCATCGTTCACGATTCCGGTGAGCGCCCTGCCGGCTCTCGAAGCTGATCCAGAGATCGCGTCGGTCACGATCGATCATCCGATGAAGCTGATGGATGACACTACAGATACCGTAATCGGTGCGAACTCTGCCTGGAACTCAGGTTTCACAGGAGCCGGAATCGGCGTTGCCGTAATCGACAGCGGCATCAACGACAACCATCCGGACCTTTGGGATGGCGCGCACACGCACTCTCGCGTCGTCTATCACCAGGACTTCACTGGCACCGCGACGACAAATGTGAACGGTGCTAACTATGACCTTTACGGCCACGGAACCCACGTCGCCGGAATCATCGGCGGCAACGGATATTTGTCTGGCGGACAGTACCAGGGGGTCGCTCCTGGAGTGAACCTGATCGACCTGCGCGCTCTTGATGCAAATGGCGCCGGCAGCGATAGCACCGTCATCGCGGCGATCGAGCAGGCAATCGCTCTACAAGGCACGTATAACATTCGCGTTATCAACCTTTCATTGGGCCGCGGTATTCCCGTCAGCTACACGCAAGATCCCCTGTGCCAGGCTGTTGAAGCTGCCTGGAACAGCGGAATCGTTGTTGTCGTCGCCGCGGGAAACTATGGTCGTTTGAGCGTCAACGGAAGCAACGGTTTCGGAACGATTACCGCTCCCGGCAACGATCCTCTGGTGATCACCGTCGGCGCTACGAAAAACAATGGTTCGACTTCGAAGGCTGCCCAGACCAAAGCGAGCTACAGCTCTAAGGGTCCCACAACTTACGATCACGTTGTAAAACCTGACATCATGGCTCCCGGCCACGGAATCGTCTCCCTGGCTGCTCCAGGCGCGACTCTTGAATCGATCTATCCGCAAGACCTCATCAGCGGATCGGATGGGAAGTCTGATTACTTCACCTTGAGCGGAACCAGCATGGCAACCCCGGTGGTAGCCGGTGCTGCCGCCGTGATGGTGCAAGAACAGAACACGCTGACTCCCGATCAGGTAAAGGCGCGGTTGATGAAGACGACCTACAAAATGGGCCTGTTCTCCACGTCCGCTTACGTCCCTCACCTGTGGCAGACCTTCACCGACTTCTACGATCTGTTCTCCGTAGGATCGGGTTTGCTCAACCTGCAGGCAGCTGTCGCGAACAATGATCTCGCGCCATCGAATGTCGGTGCAGCTCTGTCGCCCAGCGCACTCTACAATCCGCAGACCCATACCGTTTCGATCGTGTACGGCAACTCGAACGTGGCCAGCACCTCGGTGGTTTGGGGAAGTTCGGTAGTCTGGGGTAGCTCCGTCGTGTGGGGCAGCTCGGTCCTGAGCGGAACGTCCGTTGTGTGGGGCAGCTCGTTACCGTGGAGCGACAACTCCACGAACGCTTTCAGTGTTGTTTGGGGATCCAGCACCGGTACCGCTTCGGCGACCAGCGTGGTATGGGGTTCGTCCGTCGGCGATGCCAACTCCGCATTCTCTGACGCGGGCGACGATGAACAGTGACACCGTGTGAGTCCTAAGGAAAGGAGGAGGCTATGAACAACACACGGCGAACAAAGATATTCATCGGCGCAATGATGCTGGCATCAGTCGGCACCGCCGGGTATGCAGCACTGGCAAGCCACACGCTGCATTCGCTCTTCGCTCTGGCGGTTCTCGGATTGGCCGCTGCAACCTCGCGCATGAAAGTGAAGTTGCCCGGCATTAACGGCAACATGTCAGTGAACTTGCCGTTCCTGCTGACTGCAGCAGTCAATCTCAGCGCAGCCGAAGCTGTACTCATCACGTGCGTTTCCACGGCGGTGCAATGCTGGCCACGGAAAGGCGCTAAATTCAACCCGCAGCAAATGACGTTCAACATCAGCATGATGTCCTTTGCCATCGCATCGGCGAGCCTGATGTTCCACGCCAACTGGCTCAGCCGTATCAACTCGGTCTCGCTAGCTTTGGTCCTGGCAACGCTCGCGCTGTTCCTGGGTCAAACCGCTCCAGTAGCCGGAATCGTGGCAGCGAGCGAGGGCAAGTCGGCGACGCAGACTTGGCGAAGCCTGGCACTGCTCTCGTTCCCTTACTACGTGGTCAGCGCCGGAATCACTTCGATGGTTCAGGCAGTCAGCTTGCACCTCGGCTGGGAATTGGCTCTCGCCGTATTCCCTGTCATGTATGTAATCCACCGTTCCTACAAGTTGTACTTCAGTGGGATGGCGGAGAGCATGAGCACTGAGGTTTTCGTGAAAGCGGCTGGAGCCGGAACCTAGTCCCTCGTGTTGAATAACCAAATGGCAGCGCGCAAGCGCTGCCATTTCTTTCTTAGACCTTCAAGTTTTGAATTGATCCACCACTGATCAAGGCAGAATAATCAGCTCAGGCTTGCTTCCGCTGCTCATCCCGTAGATCGTTCCCGACGTAAATGAACCTGCATCGTACTTGTAACAACCTGGTGTGGCCGCTCGCGTTACGACCCTTTTGTCGCTTCCTCCCATGATGGGAGTATCCGGCTCAAACGGAGAGTCGGTGCCAAACGCGACCATGAATCCAGTGTTCTTTTTCGAACTCGTCCAAACCACGTTCGTACCTACCTTGACGCAGAATAGTTGGTTGTTCCGTGCACTGGGAATACTCGGTCTGACGTTGGAAGAACTAACTGATCGGGTAATGTCAACCGTGCACGGTGAAGACGCAGAACCGCACGTGTTCGCCGCGCTACACATGCTATCCGGCTGCGGCTCATCACAGGCGTACTTGCTCTTCTTTTGCCCGTTGGCCACGGCGGAGCTAAGAACAATGCTCAACAACAGGAATGAACCGATCAAGTAGGGGCGTTCGGAAAGAAATTTAGCAAACATAGCCGTTTCACCGCCTTGAACAAACCAGCAGAAAGTGCGCACAAAACTCGGAGAACCTAGGGCTTCGAGTCTGGTCTTCAAAACGCCCAGCGTTTGACGGGCCGCAGCTGAAGCCTCACGTGTCCTACTGATTCACTGATGCACTGGTTGCATTCTCAACAGCGTTACTCATCAGCTTGACCTCTGCGCGACGGTTTTCTGAGCGGCCATGCCTCGTCTTGTTCGAATCCACCGGAGCCTTCTCGCCCAGTCCGATCACGTAGACTCTGAACGCCGGAATGTTATTGTTCGCCACCAGATACCGAACAACTGCATCGGCTCGACTGTTACTCAACGAGTTGTTGTGGGCCGCACTGCCTGTGGAATCCGTATGACCCTCGATAACGAAAATGTAGCCTTTTACATTTGGCGCATTGCCGGCGAGTTGGTCTAATGTTGCCTTTGCATTCTTACTGAGATTGGACCTGTTCACGCCAAACTGCACCGCGGCCTCATTCACTACGTGGTAGTTGTCAAGGTTCGCAACCGTAGTCTGCAGCGTGTCGACCTTGCGAGCAGCAGTATCCGCCTGAGTCTGAGCCTGTGTTGCCTGTTGTCCGGCGGCCAGAGCTTTCTGATCAGCTGAGTCTGCGGTGGACTGTGCCTTCTGAATACCAGCCTGCGCTCGGGCGTCTGTGTCGTTAATCGCCTTCGTGTTCTGTGCGGTCAGATCATCCAACTCGTTGACTTTGTTAACCAAAGGAGTCGTCTGATTCTTCACGTAATTCTTGGTAGCACAGCCGACGGAACCGGCGAACCAAGCAATCAAAAGGAGAAATAACATACGCTTCATGCTGTCCTCCTCGACGCCCTCATTTATCAGACCACCAAGGCCCGGCTCCAAGGGACTAGCAGAAATAGTTGCACTCGGGCTCAAAAGTTTTTGCGGGGCACAGACGCGGAATCTCAATTAGCGCAGGGGTGTGAATGGGTCGGGAGCCGTATTGACATCGAAAGGAGGCTTTCTGCCGATCGGACGTGAAGCGTGGTCGATTGCGGTCCGAATGGTAGGAGCCCAAAGTACAACTACCGAGCGAGGCCCGACCGCATACGTGTATCCAGGAACCAAGGGCGCTTCGTTCCACGGCACGATGTCTGCAGGCGTTTCCAGGGACGTGTCGATCCATCGTCTCCAGGGATTTCCGTCGCTCATCTGAAGGCGAGGGAGTTCGAAATTGAGTGACTCCCAATACGCATTAGACGCGAGATAGACATGCATGCCGTCAACGGGTAAATCACAGCTTAGTGCGACGCTGTGAGAGTGATCGCTCCAATCCGGTTGGTTGAGTTTGATTCCATGCCAGGCAATCGTTCCCGTGTTAATGAGCTGAGTCAATGTCATTCGCTCGCGCTCGGCGCTGAGGTCCCGTTGCAGTCGCCTCGTCAATAGCAGTTTTGTAAACCGGTGGATATCAGAATGCTTGGCGACCTGCGACCAATCAAACCAAGTCCCTTCGTCGTCGTGGCAATAGCTATTGTTATTGCCTTGCTGCGTGCGGCGTACTTCGTCCCCCATCAGAATCATCGGCATCCCAAGTGACAGCAACGTGACGGTGAGTAAATTCTTTACCTGTCGATTTCGCAGTTTCTCGACAACGGAATCGTCCGTCGCCCCTTCCACTCCGCAGTTCCAGCTCCGGTTGTCATTTGCGCCGTCCCGGTTTTGTTCCAGATTCGCTTCATTGTGTTTGCAGTCATACGACACCAAATCGTTCAGCGTAAATCCGTCGTGACATGTTACAAAATTGACGCTCTGTTCGGCCTCGCGTTGCTTGTGACAATAGATTTGATTGCTGCCAAGCAGGCGGTCTGCAAAGCGGCCCACATAGCCCACGTCTCCGCGGAAGAAGCTTCGAACGTCATCACGAAAACGTCCATTCCATTCCTTCCAGCTATCCCCGATAAAGCTTCCCACCTGGTATAAGCCGGCGGCATCCCACGCTTCCGCAATCAATTTCGTTCCGGCAAGCTCTGGGTCTGACTCAATATCCCAAAGCACCGGCGGAGTCGCCAAAACATTCCCGGCAGAGTCTCGCGACAAAATCGACGCAAGATCGAAGCGAAAACCATCAACGTGCATCTCCCGCACCCAATACCGGAGGCTGTCGAGAATCATGCGGCGGACGATCGGATGATTTGCGTTGAGAGTATTCCCGGTGCCGCTGTAATTCGCATAGCGTGACAGCTCCCTTTCCAGGATGTAATAGGTCTTGTTATCAATTCCCTTGAAACAGATTGTCGGTCCGCTTTCGCCTCCTTCGCACGTGTGATTGAAAACCACGTCAAGAATCACTTCGATGCCCGCTCGGTGGAGGGCTTTTACCATGTCCCGGAACTCATCGACAGGCCCCAATGGATCTTGGCGCGAGCTATAGGCCTGGTGTGGTGAGAAGAACGACGCGGGAGCGTAGCCCCAATAGTTGACAAGCCCTTTCGGGCAGTCCTGTGCATCAAACTGAAAAACTGGAAGTAGCTCCACTGCTGAAATGCCGAGGTCGATCAGATACGGTATCTTCTCGATCAATCCGCGAAACGTCCCGCGCGCTTTCTCGGCGACACCCGAGTTCCGGTTCTTAGTAAATCCTCCCACGTGCATCTCATAAACTATGGTCCGCGATGAAGGCCGACGGAGGGGCGCATCGCTTTCCCAGTCGTAAGCTGTGGAATCGACTACCACGCTCTTCATGGCATTCGCACTAGTATCGCCAGCTTGCTGCGCAACCTCCCGAGAATAGTTCTTCGGCACCACAACCGCGCGACCATAAGGGTCAAGCAGTACCTTCGCGGGATCAAATCTCATCCCCTGTTCCGGATCAAATGGCCCGTGCACACGGTAGCCGTAAATCTGCCCGGCCCGGAGTTGAGGAACAAACGTGTGCCAGTAGTGATAGGTGCGGTTCGTGGCCGCGTCGAGTGTGATCACTCGTGCCGGCTGTCGATCTTCTTGCCGATCGAAGAGTAATAGCTCAATTTTCGAAGCGTCCCTTGAATACAGGCTGAAGTTAACCCCGTTGGCCACAACCGTTGCACCGAGCGGCGCGGCCTGCCCAACGCTGCCAGCACTGTCTGCTGCACGACGCGTCGGCTCCTGGGTCTTCCCTCCCCCGGGCATATGCAACACGCGCGCTCCAGACATTAGTTACCTCCTGCAATCACGCTCTGGGTAATCAGCTCGCAAGCTTGTGAAACTTGTCGGTCTTGGAATCGATCACTGACATCAGTTCTTTCCACGAGTGAACGAACATTCGGGCTCCGTCATTTTGAAGTTGCGCTGCCAGCCCGTTGACATCAACACCGGCAGCAGAGATCTGTGAAAGGATGTCTTCGCAATCACCACCATCAGCCGGTAGGATTGACTCGACCTCAGTCTGAGCGGCAAGTGCCTTTAGTGTTGTTTCTGGCATTGTGTTCACGGTGAACGGAGCGACCAGCGACTTTACGTACAACACATCCGAGAGCGTCGGATCCTTGGTGCCGGTACTTGCCCACAACAGCCGCTGCGGAAATGCTCCCGCATTGTAGATACGCTGCCAACGAGGTGAGCTGAGTAAGTCTCTCGCGGCTTTGTACGTGCGCATTGCCATCGCGATTCCCAGCTCATGTTCAAGTTTGTGGGGAACCTTACCTTTTATCGCCGCATCCCACCGGCTGATGAAAACCGATGCGACCGAACCGACCGCAGGCTTAAGCCTTGCCTCCATGCGGCGTTCAATGCCTCGAAGGAATGCCTCAGCCGCTGCCAGATACTGTTCTCTCGAAAACAAAAGCGTGACGTTGATGGGAATACCAGAAAAGATAGCTTCTTCGATTGCCGGCAGCCCTTCTTTTGTGCCTGGTATCTTGATGAGAACATTCGGACGTCCGGCGTGAAAGTACAGATCCCTGGCGGCTGCCAGAGTCCTTGCCGTGTCGTATGCGAGAAGTGGAGAGACCTCTACCGACACCCATCCGTCTACTCCGTTGGTTCGGTCATAAATAGGTCGAAACTGGTCTGCAGCCCGCGTTAGATCTTCAAGCGCCAATTCGCAGAAGAGCGCTTCCCCGGATTGCCCATCTGCCGACCGCTTCCGGATCGCCGCGTCGTATGCCTTACTGCCTTTGATCGCATAATTGAAAATCGTCGGATTCGAGGTCAGCCCAGTCAACGAGAACTCGTCGATGTACTGCTTGAGCGTGCCGCGATCAAGCAATTCCCGAGTGATGTTATCAAGCCAAATACTTTGCCCTAAATTGTGAAGCAATTCCGTAGCCTTCATCATTTACCCCTTCGGCACAAAAACTTAGAGCCGTCACTCACAGCATCCAGCTACCGCACTTGGCATGGCTTCGCGTCCCACACTTCGGTCGCGTACTCCCGAATCGTGCGGTCGCTCGAGAATCGGCCTGAGCCGGCAACATTGAGAACTGCTTTGCCAGCCCATTCATCGGGACGGGAGTACAACTCGACGAGCCGCCTGTCAGCATCGAGGAAAGATCCCAGGTCAGCAAGGTGCATGTAATAGTCGCCACGTGTCAGGAGCGTGTCACGAAGCGGTGCAAAAATCCCTGGCTCGTACTTGCTGAAATAGTCCGAGAAGATCAAATCCAGCGCGGCTTTGGTTTCACGTTCGTTTTCGTAATGCCAGTGCGGGTTGTACCATGCCCGGCTGCTGGCGACCTGCTCTGCACTTAAGCCAAATAAGAAAAAGTTCTCTTCTCCCGCTGCCTCCGCCATTTCGATCGTCGCGCCATCACACGTACCGATTGTGAGTGCACCATTCATCATGAATTTCATGTTGCTGGTGCCACTAGCCTCGTAGCCTGCGGTCGAGATTTGCGTCGACACATCGCTCGCAGGAATAAGCCGCTCAGCAAGCGAGACTGAGTACTCGGGCAAAAACAATACCTTGATGCGGCCTCGCACGACCGGATCGCCATCGATTGTGCCCGCAACGTTGTTAATCAGCTTAATGATCAACTTCGCCAATCGATACGCTGGGGCGGATTTCCCCGCAAAGAAGAATGTTCGCGGCGTGAGATCGAGACCGGGATTCTCGCGTAGCCGGTTGTACAAAACCACGATACGCAAAACATTAAGTAGCTGCCGCTTGTATTCGTGAATGCGCTTGATTTGCGAGTCGAAAATGCTGTCGGGATTGACTGCGTGATGGGAGGAATTTTTCAGCCACTCGACGAACAGTAATTTAGCTTCGCGTTTCGCTTTTCGAAAATCGCTGCGGAAGGCCTTGTCTGCTGCCATAGGCCGGAGCTGCCCAAGCTGTTCCAAGTCGGTGATCCACCCATCACCAATGGCGCGGGTAATCACACGAGCCAACCCCGGATTCGCAACCAGCAGCCAGCGTCTCGGTGTGACACCGTTCGTCTTGTTGTTAAAACGGTCGGGGAAGACTTCGGCCAAATCCTTGACGGTGTTCCTTCTTAACAGTTCCGAATGAATCGCAGCCACACCGTTTGTGCTGTGCGATCCGACAATTGCCAGATTCGCCATGCGGATCTTCCGCTGTTCACCTTCTTCCACCAGGCTCATGCGCTGAATGCGTCCCTCCTCGTCCGGAAAGCGTCGCGCAACATCACTCAGGAAGCGGCGGTTGATCTCGAAAATAATCTCGAGTTGGCGCGGCAGCATTATTTCGAACCAGGCGACCGGCCATTTTTCCAGAGCTTCAGGCAGCAGTGTGTGGTTGGTATAGGCCAGGATTTTCTGAGTCTGACTCCACGCATCGTCCCACGTAAGGTGACCTTCATCCAGGAGAATTCGCATTAGCTCTGGCACGGCCATTGCCGGGTGCGTGTCATTGAGCTGGATCGCGGCCCTGTCCGCCAAGGAAGTCCAGTCTTGATTCGACCGTCGAAAGCGCCGCACGAGATCCCCGAGCGAACAAGCAACCAGGAAATACTCCTGGAGAAAACGCAGCCCTTGTCCTTTGCTGGTGGAGTCGTCCGGATACAGAACTCGGGTCAGAGACTCGGCAGCAAGGGTATCTGCCAAAGCCGCAGCGAAGTCTCCTGCACTGAATTCCTGAAAATCGAAGTAGTTCGCCGGAGCCGCTGCCCAGAGCCGAAGCGTATTTACCGTTTTCCCGCCGTAGCCAACCACTGGACGGTCATACGGTATTCCGCAAATCGTCGATGGTTTGCCTGGCACCACATGAAACGATCCGCCATGCAATTCGAACGAACAGTTCAAACGAACTTCGACTGCTTCGTCGGGGCGAGCCACTTCCCAAGGATCGGAATGACGTAGCCAGTTGTCGCCGAGCTCGTGTTGCCAGCCGTCAACAATGGATTGCCGGAAGATGCCGTACTCATAGCGCAGACCATAGCCCATCGCCGGAAGTTGCATCGTAGCCATCGAATCGAGGAAGCAGGCGGCCAGGCGCCCAAGCCCGCCGTTCCCAAGACCGGCATCTGGCTCCTGCTCAAGCATCGAGACCCAATTCACATTCTTGTGTTTTGCTGATTCTTCTATCAACGGATCAAGCAGAAGATTGATGACGTTGTTGGCAAGTGAGCGGCCAAGCAGGTATTCCATCGACAAGTAGTAGATTCGCTTGGGATTCTCGCGCTGATAGGTTTGTTCCGTTCGAATCCATCTCTGTGAGAGCACATCACGCACAGAGCGCGCGACCGCTTCAAAGCACTCCCGCGCTGTTACCGCTGCCGGATCTTTTACGTTGTCAAATAGAAGATGCCGCTCGTACAGGCCGTCGGCGCCCATGAACTGAATCGGGCCGCATCCATACTGTTTGAGCAGCTGTGCCGTATTTACCGGCCGCTCTTCGGGCATTTTCAGAATGGCCTTGATGCTCATCCTTTCCTCTCTGAAGCTGCTCAGCCGATCCAGCCCGCGTCGTCCACAAGAACAGCGAACGCACTTTAAAAGGCGAAGAATTTCACATTCTAGGAATTAAACATGCTCGAAAAAGACGGTCACCTGTTAAACGTGACAGCACGGATCCAGTTGGCGTGCGAAGTACCAATGAAGTGGTTGGCGTCATCGCAATTTGCGCTAAGGCCGGAAGAGACCTGGGATACGGCTGCAGAGAAACGAACCGCTATTCCACGTCTTCCGGTACAGGAGTCCAGGACCGGTCTGGATTGAATACCTCGGTTTTCTGAAACTCTTCTAGAGTGTTGGGCCCGAGGTCTTTTTGATAGACCACGCCATCGTTGCTGACCATGAACGTCTTCACACCAGTCACGCGGTATTCGGCCGGCGCAGCCATCAAAGCAAATCCGCCAATCATTGCACCGTTGATCACGTAATCCATTTTGCCAAGAGGCGCAGCCGGCCCTTGCCCTTTGAGAACTTTGAAGAAATATCCGTGATAGGGCTCGGTGCGTTTGCTATAGCCTTTTTCGATCGCCTCAGCGACTTTCTCTCCAACCGGGCCTGCCCAGCTGCCATCGGCGTTTTGCCAAGCTAAACCATCCTGCTTGCCCTTGGTGCTGATGATCCTCTGGGCGTACTGATTCACGTCATACCCCTCTCGCTTCTTCATCGCATACTCGTACTGCGCTTCTACATAGCCACGAGAGATCGCGATGGCGTCGAGCTCATTTGCTCCAATACGGCGGTAGCGCATTTCTTTCTCGCCCGCTTTTGCGTCGAAATACCATTTGCCGCCTACCTTCACAAGCGGCGCGGGAAAAGGCCAGCTCTCATTGCCTACCAGAAGGTGTGCCCGATTCGCGTTCTTTGGGTCCACTGATATGTCTTCTTTCTCGTGTGCCCTGGCTGCAAACTGCGTTGCTTTTTCCCGATCCTGTGCCTGCTCGCCCGTCATTACAATGTCTTTGCCTTGGGCACCAAAAATCTTGCCCAAAGAAGGTTCGTCAAATTTCTCCGCCGCGGCGACCAGTGCGTCAGCGGCATCCTTCGGCGTTGCAAAGCCCTCCGCACCCGCAGGAGGTGTCGTCCTTGCTTTCGTGGAGGACTGCTGCGCACCAACCATGGAAAGGGCAACACATACGCACGCTATGGTGGACACGATCCAAAGAAACCTGAAATGCTTTTCACTCGTCGATCTCATCATCGTCTCCTGCACTCGTAAATCAGCCATCATCGTCGCTATCTGCGCCGTCCACCACCGCCACCACCGCGACGACCTCCTCCGCCGCCGCCTCCGAAACCTCCTCGGCCGCCTCCGCCTCCGCGGGACGCCATGCTCGATGCGCCGCGATTGCCGTTCATACGTGCTTGTGATCCATTAAATCCACCACCCCCGCCGCCGAACGCATCGCGGCCTCGATTGCCTCCACCGCCGCCGACATCCCTGGATCCAATTCGGTCACCTCCGCCCCCAGCAGGCCGGTTTCCAACGTTGCCTCCTCCGGGACGGTTCGCAGCATTTCCTCCGCCCGGCCGGTTGTTGCCTACGTTCCCTCCGCCTGGGCGGTTGTTCCCTACGTTTCCTCCACCCGGACGGTTAGCAGCGTTTCCCCCACCCGGACGGTTGTTGCCTATATTTCCGCCGCCCGGACGATTGCCGGCGTTTCCGACACCTCCGCGGTCACCCAGGTTTCCTCCACCGGGACGATTGTTGCCACCGCCCGGTCGATTGTTCCCAACGTTCCCGCCCTGCTGTCGAAGCTGTTGCCTTGCGTTCGACTGACGGTTTGCTAACGAATCTCCACGGGTCGTGCCGCCAAATCTATTCGCTGTTCCCCGGTCACGGTAAGGTGCGCCGCCGCGATGTCCCGGATTATGCTGCCAGTTGCCATTCGCGACGCGGTTTCCCCCGCGGACGTTTGTATTGCGAATGAAGTTGTTATTGTTATTGATGTTGATATTGCCGCCACCCCATCCGGTGTTCCAGCCCCAACCTCCGCCCCAGAACGCTCCCATCGCTAGACCGGCGCCGAACGACAGTGCCATCCCAGCTGCGTAGTAGCCCGTTGGGTATGGATAAACAGGGGCGCCCCACACCACCATCGGATCATAGGTCGGCACGTAAACAACTTCTTGACTCGGTGGTTGGATTACAATCACGGTCTTGTTGTCAGCCGTTTGGGTCTCCACTTTCATTTGCTCGGTCGATTTCAAATGGCCGTTGTCCTGGGCCTTCTTCCGCATCCGCTGGATCGCCGCCATCACGTCGCCCTCTTGGGCAAGAAAGGCATTCCCCAAGTCGGTAGTCCACTGAATGTCGCCGACGAGCCGTTTCACAACATCTGGAACAGGCGCCAGAGATTGAACACTTGGATCCCACGGCTCTTTCGCCACTGCGTCGGCGAGCGCTTGACCTTTTAGGCTCCCATTCTTGTCGAGCCACTGCCCAAGTTGAACAATTTCTAACGGATAGGTAGAGGCTGCAAGCACCTGTGCTAGCAATGGATCAGGATAGAGGGCGACCGGCGCGACCAGAGAATCCAACTGATCCGGTGGGATTGTGGAACCCTGACTTCCCGACGACGCGTCCTGCGCCCAAACAAAGTTGTCACCGGCCGTAAGGGGCACAATGCATAGCGTCACCACAATTATGCGGACAAACTCAGATATTCTCGGCTTCGACATGAGTCCCACTTCCCTTAGTCACGACAACGCACCAACCTTCACCATAGAAGTGATTGGCCTCAATTAGAACTGTTAGAAGGCTCAGGTTTTAACCTCCCAAAGGCTTCAGGCACGCCGCGTTTGCCTGATCTGGCTCGATAACAATCTTTGGACCTTCTCTGTAAGAAGTATCAGCGGTCGCAGGAAGCAAAGTGCGCAAGACTTTTTACTACGCCACTCATCCGAGGCAAGGGACATTCTTCGTTCCGTGATTTGACTGCTGAAAAGCTGGCCAATCCGATCTTCGCGGAACCCTCGATAGCTACGCACACTGCATGGGAAATCTATCGGGAGACAATCTCATGGATTCGATCAACCCAAACTACTTCATTCACGCCGCAAACGTACTTTTGTTGTTCGCCTACTTACTGCGAGACATGTTGTGGCTTCGCCTCCTCGCATTGGCTTCATCACTTTGCGCGATGCCTTACTTCCTCCTGCACCCGAAGCCGCTTTGGGCGCCCTTGCTGTGGAGTGTCGTCTTCGCTAGCGTAAATCTCTTCCAGGCGTGGCGTGTCTATACCGAGCGTCGGCCCGTCAAACTAACCGATGAAGAGGAAGAGGTGCGTCGTCTTGCCTTCGAGGATTTGCCGCCCAAGAAGTTCCTGGAAGTCGTTAGTATCGGATCCTGGACCACTGCAAATCCCGGCGAACGACTGTTAGAGCGTGGGAAACGTCCCAAGGCTATCTTTTTGGTCGTTCACGGGACAGTCCGTCTCAGCAGAGACGGAAAGCATTTCGCTAACCTGGTTCCAGGGAATCTAGTCGGTTCGGCACTTCTGCTAACTGGCGCTTTCTCGGATGCCGACGCCGTTGCGGCGGGACCCGTTCGAACCGTCCAGTGGGAAATCGAAACGCTCGACCGTTATCTCGCCGCCAATCCTGACACCCGGATCGTCATGCAGCGTCATCTCGCGCACGATCTCGCCGGAAAACTCGCTACTTATGCAGATCGATTCCGCGCAGCGTAACTCACCGCGACGCCATAAACAGGGTGGAGGTTCGGGTTGACAGTCACCACATCTAGCATTTTTGCCAGTTACTGTTTGCGGTGGTGCGGAAAAAGATGATTGCCAGGCGACATATGAAAGGCACGGCTTTCGCGAATTGCCTGGCTCGAATTCTATTCGGGACTTTACTTTTCAGCATTTCCTCTCATGCCCAAGAGCAGAACGTTGAACCACAAAATGTCGAATACGACGAAGGCCGCCTCAACAGCAACGTCGCGATTTCTGCCGGCACCCCACTCAGCCTGATGGCAAAGTTTGCAACCGTTGGTGTCGGGGTCAACTACGGTGTCGGCTACAACTTCGATCGGCATAATTCTCTGATCGGCGAGTTCATGTGGAATGATCTTCAGCCAACAAGTGGTGCTCTGAACCAGATCCGCGCTGCCGCCAACAACCCCAATCTCAACGGCCACGGCAACTTCGTTGGCCTCATGGCCAACTACCGCCTTCGGTTCGAAGGCAAGACCTTTGGTGCCTACTTGATCGCTGGGGGCGGCGGGTTCTATCGCAACGTCAGCCTTTCGCAGCTCGTCACCGTCGGCAACTCAGTGACATGCAGTCCTGAATGGCTGTGGTGGGGATTTAGCTGTTCATCGGGAGTTGTAACCAGTAGGCAGACCCTTGCGAGTTCGAGTTCAACCGCACCAGGCGCCGACGGAGGCGTAGGCTTCACAGTCAAACTACCGGATTCACGATACAAGTTCTACATTGAGGCTCGTTACTACTACTCGCCGAACAAGTCTGTGAGTACTCAGTTATTGCCAATCAGTGCCGGAATTCGGTTTTAGTCAACCTGAACGAATTATGTCGCCCATCTCAGCAAAACACTCTCCGTCGGATAAAACGTCAAAGCTCACAGGAAAGCAATACGAGCGTGAGTTGCGCAAGCTGCAAACCAAACTGGTGGAGATGCAGGAATGGGTCAAAGCGACCGGCGCCAAGATCGTTGTGGTCTTTGAAGGACGAGACGCGGCCGGCAAAGGTGGCGTAATTCATCGCATCCTGGAGCGCGTGAGTCCCCGCGTCTTCCGGCACGTTGCCCTGCCCGCACCGACCGAGCGCGAAAAATCTCAACTGTATTCGCAACGGTACATCAAAGAATTGCCGGCTGCCGGAGAAGTCGTGATCTTCGACCGAAGTTGGTACAACCGCGCTCTTGTCGAACACGTCATGGAGTTCTGTACTGACAAACAGTACGCGGAGTTCCTGCGAATGTGCCCCGGCTTCGAAGGTCTCCTGAGAAATAACGGCATCATTCTCATCAAGTACTGGTTCGAGGTCAGTGAGAAGGAGCAACATCGTCGGTTTCTGAGGCGCATCGAGGACCCCATGCGCCAGTGGAAACTTAGTCCAATGGATCTCGAGTCTCATCATCGCTGGTATGACTACTCTCGCGCCCGCGACGCCATGTTCGCAGCAACTGACACGATCCAATCCCCATGGTACGTAGTTCGAGCGGACGACAAATCGCGCGCGCGATTGAACTGCATCGCCCACCTTCTCAGCGTGGTGCCATGGAAGAAAATCCGGCAGGAAAAGGTCACACTACCCAAACGCCAGAAGCCCAAAGGCTACAAGCCTATGGAGTGGAATTATCGCTGGATTCCCGAGAAGTATTAGTCGCCACATCGTCTCTAAGCAACGGAGTCAAATGCCTGGCATGAAACTTGTAGCCGGTTATGGCCTTTTCACCTGACAAGAGTCCGCATGGTTGGAAACATCGTCTCGCATTCGTTGCCCCCGGACTGTCGAAGCTCTTTTCTTACAATCGAGCCGATCTCCCTTCTGACCTGATCGCGGGGCTCTCGGTTGCTTCTGTCGCGCTCCCCGTAGGCGTTGCTTACGCCGAACTCGCGGGATTCAGTCCCGAGGTTGGGTTGTACTCAACCATCCTGCCGATGGTCGCCTATGCCATCTTCGGTACGTCACGACAACTGATGGTAGGTCCAGATGCAGCGGTCTGTGCGCTATTAGCCGCAGCCGTTGCGCCTCTGGCGGCGCGCGGTTCCGATCTTTACGCTTCCCTCTCAGTAACACTGACTTTCTTCGCGGGAATCATTTGTGTTGCTGCCAGTTTCCTCAAGCTCGGAGCTGCCGCTGACTTCTTATCCAAGCCTATCCTCGTCGGTTTTCTGAATGGAGTCGCATTGAGTATTCTGCTCGGCCAGATCGGAAAGATCTTCGGTTTTCCAATTTCTTCGGGCCGAATTGTGCCGCGCCTGATCGAGTTTGTTTCCAAGTTGAATCTGACTCATTGGCCGACGTTGGCCCTCGGATTGGCTAGTTTCGCTATCCTGGTGTCTTCACCCAGGCTTTTGCGGAGAATACCTGCGGCCCTCGTAGCAATAGTCATCACCGGAGTCTTCGTTCGTCTTCTTCATCTCGACTCGATTGGAATCAAGACGATCGGTGCGGTCCCGGCCGGTCTTCCCAAAATCAGTCTTCCGGTGTTTCCCACCGCGCTCGTACCTGACCTGTTGGCAGACGCGGTCGGTCTTGCTCTGATCAGTTTCTCCAGCATGATGCTGACCGCCCGTAGCTTCGCTTCCAAAAATCACTACGATATCGAGCCCGATCGGGAATTTGCCGCTCTGGGCATCGCCAACGTTGCCTCCTCGCTCTCCCAGGGCTTCGCAGTGAGCGGCGCCGACTCGCGCACTGCAATGAATGACGCTTCCGGAGGGCGGACGCAGGTATCCGGGCTGGTCGCCGCTGCTGTCGTTGCCTCCGTCCTGATGTTTTTCACAGGACCACTCCGGTACGTCCCCGTTGCCGCGCTGGGCGCCGTGCTCGTAAAGGCGGCGCTCTCTCTCGTGGATCTGAGCACACTTAAGGAGCTCTTCCGTGTGGATCGGCGTGAATTCGCGTTGTCGATTATTGCGACCCTTGGAGTTGTAGCGGTCGGCGCCGTCCAGGCCATCCTGGTCGTGGTGCTTTTGGCCGTGGTCCGATTCATTCGACTTGTCTCGCGCCCAAAGGTAGAGATTCTCGGTGTCATGAACCAAGGAACTGAATTTCATTCTGTCGAGCGGCACAAATCCGCCGAAACAGTGCCAGGGCTTCTGCTTTTTCGCTTTAATGCGCCCATCGTGTTTTTTAATGCGCCATATTTCAAACGTGAAGTCATGGCAGCGGCCAAAGCGGCAGAACCTGATCTGAAATGGTTTGTGCTCGACATGATTCCAGTCACCATGATTGATGTGACCGGACTCTACGCCGCCGAGGAAGTCGTGAGCACGTTGGCGTCGCAAGGTATTCTTTTCGTAACCGCCGGCCGCCGGACCGAGTGGCAATCCTGGATCAACAAAAGCGACCGGCAACTGCAAGCTTCTGCCGTCCGCTGTTTCCCGACATTGCAAGCAGCATACAGCTCCTATCTCGACGAGAACCGCCTGAGCCTGGAGCGGGCTGGATAAAATCAAACATCGAAGACGAAGCTAAGCAGCCTCCGGGCGACTGGCGCGCCTCTCATGAAACTCTGCAGAGATATCTTTTCTTCTGCTCAACAGAAACAGTACACCGCAAATCGAGGCCAAGGCCGATGCGCTGAGAGTCCCAATTTTCGCCATGTAGAGCAGGTACCCTTCGCCAAATGCGAGGGTCGCAATGAACAGCGACATCGTAAACCCAATTCCGCAGAGAACACTTGCCCCCACCACCTGCCCCCACGTCGTATCAGCGGGACGGGTAGCAAATCGAAGTTTTGTAGACAACCACGCAAATAACGAAATCCCAATTGGCTTCCCCAGCAGAAGCCCGAGCAATACACCCCACATAACGGGATGTCTCGACGCCTCTCTGACATGTCCCACAACACGCACCCCGGCATTGGCAAATGCGAAAAGGGGCATCACAACAAAACCAACCCATGGCTGCAGACGGTGTTCGATACGGTGCAGGGGTGACTCGATCAGTTCGCACTGCGTTTCCAAACTGTGGAGCGCGGACTGCTCCTCGAACGATCCCGGCCCTGCCCGTTCAAATCGGTCGATGAGCCAACGACTCCGCTTCAGGAATTGGTCACGGTCGATATAAGTCCGGGCGGGAATGGTAAAGCCCAGTAGAACTCCTGCCAGCGTTGCGTGTACCCCGGACTCAAGCACCGCGCACCAGACACCCAAACCGATGACAGCATAGATCACTGGTTGGCGGATTCCTATCTGATTTGCCAGGGCTGAAATGAGAATGCCGCCAAAACCAATGGCCAGACTCAACCAGTGGATTTCGTGCGTGTAGAAAACTGCGATAACCACAATCGATAAGATGTCATCGACGATCGCCAAGGCGGTCACAAACACCTTCAGCGAAATAGGAACTCTCCTCCCCAGCACAACCAGGACTCCCAAGGCAAATGCAATATCCGTCGCCATCGGGATGCCCCATCCTCGTTGAGCCGATCCGCCATGATTCAGCGCGACATAAAACAACGCAGGGACAATCGTTCCCCCAATTGCCGAGATCAAAGGAAATGCAGCAAGCTTGAGTGACGACAACTCTCCGATCAGAACTTCCCGCTTGATTTCCAGTCCTACGAGGAAAAAGAAGATCGACATCAGACCATCGTCGATCCACTGCAAACGCGTTTCAGTCAGTACAAATCGTCCAGCTCCGATGCTAAGATTCCCGCTCCACAGCGCGTTATATCTCTGATCCCAGGGTGAGTTCGCCCATGCGAGTGCGGCTAGCGTAGTGGCCAGTAGCAAGACTCCGCCGGCAGCCTCCATTCTTGCGAACCGAACAAATGGACTCGTGAGCACTTCAATCGGCAAAAGCTTCGTCTTACCCGGTTGTGCGTTGAATCCCATGGTCTAGCTGATATCGGGCGCTCCGCACGAATTCCACTGATACTTCTGCCAGTTTTCCAAGGAGCACTGCTGCTTCTACGCTTCTTTCGTCGGTTTCAGTCGCAGTCGGCATCCTGCGGATCCTGCAAAGAAGTCCAGGAGACCTCGCAGTAATTGACTTGTATTGGGCTTCCGCTTCTAGCACTACTAACAGGATTCGACGCTACTCGATTTACTAGGCTCCCCGACGCACCACACCTGAGATGAGCGACTCCGGACCCCAGATCGAATGCAAGACTCGCAGGGATGTCCTTGTTCGGTTAACTCAGCCGCATTACGCTTGCCTGCTCACCCTGATGGTGCTTTTGGTGAATGTGACCGGTTGCGCGAAGAAGACTGCAAAGCCACCCGGCCCGCCGGAGGTTGTGGTCGCGACCGTTCAGCAACAGGATGTCCCGATCTTCGGCGAGTGGGTCTCGCAACTCAACGGCCCCATCAATGCTGTCATTACGCCCAAGGTCCAAGGCTACCTGCTAACGCAAAATTACTCGAACGGATCAATCGTCACCAAAGGACAGTTATTGTTTCAGATTGATCCGCGCCCGTTTCAGGCTGCACTCGAGCAAGCCACCGCGGATGTCCAGAGGGCACAGGCATCACTCTTCAAAGCCAACAATGACGTAACGCGCGACACGCCGCTGGCAGCGCAGAGAGCGATTCCGCAGAAGCAACTTGACGATGACATAGCGAATCAAGCCTCAGCAAAAGCGCAGTTGGCCGCCCAGAATGCGGCACAACAACAAGCTCAGCTGAATCTCGGATGGACGAAAGTCTTTTCGCCCGTGAATGGGATCGCCGGAGTTGCCAATTCTCAAATTGGCGATCTCGTTGGTCCCACTTCGAAGATGACCACAGTTTCACAAACCGATCCGATCTGGGCCTACTTCAACATCAGTGAAAGTCTCTATCTTGCATTTGCTCCGCAAATTTCCAGAGTTCTGCATGGTATTGAGACCAAAGGCAGGCTTCCAGTCCAGTTTATCCAGGCAAACGACACTCCCTATGCAAAGGGAGGAAGAGTCGTTTTCGTTAACCGCGAGATTACTGCCGGCACTGGCACGATTCAGCTCGCGGCGGCATTCCCGAACCAACAAGCGATCCTTCGCCCTGGCGGATTCGGCAGAGTGCGGGTACAGACCGGCACCGCCAAGAACGCCTTGCTGGTTCCGCAGTCTGCGGTCATTGAGGTCCAATCACAGTACGAGGTTATTGTGGTCGACCCCGACAACAAAGCCAGAGTCCGCTCCATTAAAGTCGGAGACCGCTTCGGTTCGAACTGGATCATTACTGAGGGCCTGAAGCCGGGCGAACGGGTCGTCATCGAAGGCATTCAGAAAATTCAGACGCTGGCAGCTCAGTCTTCCCAGCCGGCAGAGGGCGTTCCCGTAGTTCCCAAGATGCTCGTTGCTGCCGGAAACAGTTAACCATGGCGAAATTTTTCATCAATCGCCCCATCGTTGCCATTGTCATTGCCATTCTGATGGTGGTCGTGGGTCTGGTGGCCATGAAGGGCCTGCCTACAGCTCAGTTTCCCAACATCGCTGACCCGATGATTCAGGTGAAAGCCACCTACCCTGGCGCTGACTCCCAAACCATTGCCGAATCTGTTGCCACGCCAATCGAGCAGCAGATGTCCGGTGTCAGCGGTATGAGCTACATGTACTCATTGAGCGCGAGTTCGGGCGGTGGAATGTCGCTCTATGTCGACTTCACGCTCGGAACCGACGTCAACACCGACCAAATTCTGGCACAGATGCGCACCGGGCAAGCCAATTCGCAATTGCCCAGTGATGTCGTTCAACAAGGCGTCATCGTGCAGCCGGGCACAACCGCGCCCTTCATGCTCCTCGATCTCTATTCACCCAGCGGCACCTACGACAACATCTTCCTTGCCAACTACGCGACCATCAATCTGCAATACGCGCTGACGCGCGTCCAGGGTGTCTCGCAAGTACAGATCTTTGGAGCCGGCCCATATGCGATGCGTATCTGGGTAAACCCCGATCGGCTAGCAAGACTTGGCGTCACTGTCTCTGACATCACCAGCGCCGTTAAAGCGCAAAACAAAGTCAATCCTGCTGGACAGATTGGCGGAGAGCCAGTTCCTCAAGGCCAAGATTTCACTTACAACGTACGGGCTCCCGGACGTCTGCCGACTGTAGAAGAGTTCAACGAGATTGTTGTCCGCGCCCTGCCGGATGGCTCCGTTCTTCGCCTGAAGGACGTCGCGCGCGTACAACTAGGGTCGCAATACTATTCCTATCTTGCCCGACTAGGAGTCAGCGGAACAGATAAGCCCTCGCAGCCTGCAGCCCTAATCGCGTTGTATCTCACCCCGGGCAGCAACGCACTGACGACCAGGGACGCCGTTCTCAAGATGATGGACCAGGCGAAACGGCGGTTCCCTCAAGGTCTCGATTACATCATTGCGCTAGACACCACGCTAGCCGTGAGTGAAGGCATTCACGAAATCTACAAGACTCTATTCGAAGCCCTCTTCCTCGTCATCATTGTGGTTTATATATTCCTTCAGGGCTTCAGGGCCACACTGATTCCTCTCCTGGCGGTGCCTGTCTCACTCATCGGGACCTTCGCTGTATTTCCTATGCTGGGGTTCTCGATCAACACTCTGTCGCTCTTTGGATTGGTATTGGCGATCGGGCTCGTGGTCGATGACGCCATCGTTGTCGTTGAAGCAGTCGAGCATCACATCGAGCACGGTCTCACCCCTCACGACGCCACGATCAAAGCGATGGAAGAAGTCTCCGGACCAGTCATCGCCATCGCACTGATACTTGCGGCCGTCTTCGTTCCCACCGCCTTTGTTCCCGGCATCACCGGTCAGCTCTACAAACAGTTCGCCGTTACGATCGCCGTGTCGGTCCTGTTCTCGGCTTTCAACGCGCTCACGCTAAGTCCTGCGCTATCCGCCATGCTGCTTCGTCCGCGGAAACCGGCGCGGGGTCCGCTCGGAATTTTCTTCCGCTGGTTCAATAAAGTATTCGGACGCGCCACCGACGGCTATGTGAACTGGTGCGGACACCTGATCCGCAAAGCGGGCTTCGCCTTCCTTCTTCTCGCAGTAGTAACCCTCGCTGCAGGCTTCTTCGGCAAACGTATTCCTAAAAGCTTCTTGCCTGATGAAGATCAGGGATACATCTACGCGGGTTTGCAGCTGCCCAATGCAGCGTCCTTGCAGCGCTCCTCGGAAGCGGCCCGCGACGTCGAGAAGGCTCTTTTGGATACACCGGGAGTCGAGTACGTCAGCTCAGTCATGGGATACAGCATGCTGAGCGGAGTCAACACGACATATAGCTCCTTCTTTTTCGTCTCACTAAAGCCGTGGGAAGAAAGAAAAACACCAGAGACCAGTTACGAAGGGATCAAAGCGCACCTGCAGAAAACTCTCTCGAGACTTCCCAACGGCATCGCATTCTCTTTCCCGCCGCCAGCGATTCCCGGCGTAGGAACTTCAGGCGGCGCCACATTCATTCTTGAAGACAGAGCCGGCAGCGGCATCGACTTCCTCGCCAAGAACGCCCAACTCTTCGTGGCCGAGGCCCGCAAGCGCCCCGAATTATCAGGCGTCATGACCACGGCTCTATTCGGTGTCCCGCAGGTTGGAGTGAAAGTCGATAACGCCAAAGCAATGACACTGCAGATTGAGCTGAGCAGCTTGTACGAAACGGTTCAAACGTTCATGGGTGGCGCTCTGATTAATTACTTCAACCGTTTCGGGCTCCAATGGCAGGTTTACGTCCAGGCAGATGGCGATTTTCGCACGCAGGCGGAAAACGTAGGAAGGTTCTACGTCCGCAACGCCGCGGGCAACATGGTCCCTCTCAGCACCCTGACCTATACCTATCCACGCAACGGCGCCGAGTTCATGATGCGCTACAACCTATTCAACTGCGTACAAATTAATGCATCCGCAGCATCGGGCTACAGTTCCGCACAAGCCATGGCAGCTCTCGAAGATGTCTTTCACAAATCCATGCCCAACCAGATGGGTTTCGACTATATGGGCATGTCTTTCCAGGAGCAGAAAGCTGCGCAAGGCGTCTCACCCGCCACCATTTTCGGGCTGGCTTTCTTTGTCGTATTCCTGATTATGGCCGCGCAATATGAAAGCTGGACGTTGCCATTCAGCGTGCTCCTCGGAGTTCCGATCGCCGTCTTCGGAGCATTCGCCACACTCTACATTCGCCGCCTCGACAACGATGTCTATGCCCAGATCGGCCTGGTCATGCTGATCGGACTCTCCGCCAAGAACGCCATCTTGATCGTCGAATTCGCCAAAGCCGAATACGAAAAAGGTGCAACTCTGAAGGACGCCGCTCTCACGGGAGCCAAGCTGCGGTTGCGTCCCATCCTGATGACCGCATTCGCATTCATCCTCGGTTGCGTGCCCCTATGGACCGCGGCCGGCGCGGGCGCCATCTCCCGTCGCGTTTTGGGAACCGCAGTCATCGGTGGAATGACGGCCGCATCGTTGTTGGCCATCTTCTTTATACCGGTCAGCTTCGATGTCGTTGAGCGCTTTGGAGTCTGGCTATCCCGCAAGAAGCACCCCCATCTGGAAGAGCCCGGGCCAGCTCTCTCGGGAGCCGGCGATGACTAGAAGGACCTCGGCTGCCCTCAAACACTTGCCAATGACCATAGGCCACTGGTGGCTCGCCTTTGCAATGCTAGCCCTTTCCAGTTGTAGCGTCGGGCCGAAGTACAGAAGACCCGATGTCACGGTTCCCACTGTCTATCGCGGTGTCGACCCCGCCGCAGGACCGCAGACGGCAAATTCACTTGGCGATGAGAAATGGTGGACTGTATTCCACGACCCGCAACTGCAAGCCCTCATTCGGACTGCCCTCTCACAAAACTATGACGTTCGCATTGCAGCAACTCGAGTGCTCGAAGCCGAGGCCGCGCTCGGCATCACTCGGGCCGATCAGTTCCCTACCATAGCCGCCGGCGTTTCTGCGACATCAGAACGAGTTGCGCAAACCGCAATTTCTCCTGAATTCGAAACCAGTCCCACGCAACTTGCTCTTTCCTTCGCCTGGGAACTCGACTTTTGGGGTAAATTCCGCAACGCGACCAAGGCCGCGCGAGCAACTCTTCTCGCTACAGAGTGGGGACAAAAAGCTGTTATCTCCACCATCGTCAGCGACGTGGCGCAGGCATATTTCGAACTCTTGGAATTGGATGCGGAACTCGAGATTTCAAACACCACGCTGGCCGCTCGCAAGGATTCTTTACGGCTCGTCAATATCCGGGAACGTGGTGGGACCACGTCAATGATGGACGTTTACCAGTCCGAGCAACTCGTCTATGGTGCCGCGGCGGCACTCCCTGATCTCGAACGGCGCATTCAACAGCAGGAGAACTTCATCAGCATTCTACTTGGTAAAAATCCGGGCCCGATTCCGCGAGGCGCTCCTCTCGTGGCATTCACCATCGCCCCCACCGTTCCGGCCGGACTACCATCCTCACTCCTGATCCGGCGGCCAGATATCGAGTCTGCCGAGCAAACTTTGATCGCCGCCAACGCGCAGATCGCGGTAGCAAGAGCCGCCTATTTTCCCCAAATCACGTTAACGGCCTCCGGAGGTTTTCAGAGCACTGCCCTCAGTCAACTCTTCACAGGTCCAGCCGGTATGTGGAGTTTCGGCGGGCAGTTGCTCCAACCCGTCTTCACGGGCGGAAAAATCCGATCCACGGTCCGTTTGACCGAAGCGCAAAAACAGGAAGCCGTTCTCGTCTACCAACAGACGATTCAACAAGCATTTCGTGACGTTTCGGACTCGCTGGTCGCCTACCAAAAGAACCAGGACTTCCGGCAACAGCAGCAATTGCTCACAAACTCCGCACAGAATGGAAGTCAGCTTTCGAACGTGCGCTACGCTGGTGGCGTAACAAGTTACCTTGAAGTACTCGACAGCGATACTCGCTACTACGAAGCGCAGATCAACCTAGTCCAGGCACAACTCAACGAACGGCTCGCACTCGTACAGGTATACAAGTCTCTTGGCGGCGGCTGGCAGCAATAGTACGGACCTCGCCCTCTTCCTCAGTCCGTACCACCGAGAACAATGTCATGCTGAGCGGAGCCGGAGTGTAGCGAAGCGGAAATCCGGCGCAGTCGAAGCATCCCTACCCTGAAACCGTTGCCGTGGGCAGGGATTTCGGCTCCGAATGACAATTCCAGGCGATGGCCTTGCACCACACCAATATCCGACCGTCATAATTCCACGACTCCGCCTGTCTGTTATTTCTAGCAGTACGACGATTGGCGAAGTCCTTCTACTATCGCCTCGTGCTCAGTAACGGCGAGCACGAAGCGCGCCATAACTCCGCACTAACCTAGCTCCAAACATAAAACGCTCGTGGCGTTTTGCCGTCACACATCCTTCGCATCCTCACGATAACGGGGCCGTAGTGACGTCCAACAGCCATGCAAGGACAAACTCATGAAGCCGACTCAGAACTCTCCAGTTGCATATATAGAAACGGCCGAGCAGCACCGCCTTAATGAAGCACGTGAGAAAGGAATTCCGTGGAAAAAGTGGGGCCCCTACCTCAGCGAAAGACAATGGGGTACAGTCCGCGAAGATTACAGCCGCGATGGCAATGCCTGGAACTACCTCACTCACGATCAGTCGCGCTCACGCGCCTATCGCTGGGGCGAAGATGGCATGGCCGGCATCTCCGATGACAAGCAGCTCCTCTGTTTCGCGATTGCATTGTGGAACGGCCGCGATCCCATCCTCAAAGAGCGCCTCTTCGGCCTCACGAATAACGAAGGCAACCACGGCGAAGACGTCAAGGAATATTACTTTTATCTCGACAGCACCCCAACGCACTCTTACATGAAGTATCTGTATAAGTACCCGCAGCAGGAATTTCCTTATCACAACCTTGTTGAGGCCAACCGCGGCCGGTCCCGAGACGACTTCGAATACGAGTTGCTCGATACCGGAATCTTTGACGAGGATCGTTATTTCGACATCTTCGTTGAATATGCGAAAAACGATCCAGAGGATCTACTGATTCGCATTTCAGTTCACAATCGAGGACCTGAAGCAGCCGAGCTTCACCTGCTTCCGACTTTGTGGTTTCGAAATACCTGGTCGTGGGACTTAGATCAGCCCAAACCCTACGTACGTCAACTCGATGGCAATAAAATCCACGCCTCTCATCACCAACTTGGGGACCGAACGCTCGACTGCGAAGGCAAGCCTGAACTCTTATTCACCGAGAACGAGTCCAACGCCAACCGTTTGTGGGGTACGCCCAACCCATCACCCTACGTAAAAGATGCGTTCCACGAGTGTGTCATCGCCGGCAAACACGATGCGGTGAACCCTGCGCAGACTGGAACAAAGGCCGCTGCTCACTACCGGCTTAACGTACCTGCGGGCGGCAGTAAGGTCGTGCGTCTTCGCTTGAGCGCAAAATCTCCTGCCGACGCTTTTGGCAACTTCGATGCCACATTCGCAGCTCGCATTGCCGATGCCGACGAATTCTACAATCGCATTACGCCGTCTTCGCTAACCGAAGACGAGCGCCGCATCCACCGTCAGGCTCTCGCCGGAATGCTGTGGAGTAAGCAGTACTACTATTTCGATCTCGATCGCTGGCTTGCAGAGCATGAGGCACATCCCTTGTTAAGCAAGGAGCACCGCTATTCTCGCAATTCCGAGTGGTTCCACATGCTCAACAGCGACGTGATCTCCATGCCCGACAAGTGGGAGTATCCCTGGTACGCGGCATGGGACCTCGCTTTTCATACGCTGGCGCTGTCGTTGGTGGACTTTGATTTTGCCAAAGATCAGTTGCTCCTGATGCTCCGCAATCTCTATTCGCACCCCAACGGTCAGATCCCGGCCTACGAATGGAACTTCAGTGATGTGAACCCTCCAGTTCACGCGTGGGCGACGCTGTTCCTTTACAACATCGAGAAGGAATTAGGCCGTGCTGACCTCCGCTTTCTTGAACGGTCGTTTCAGGGACTGATGCAGAACTTCAACTGGTGGATCAATCGCAAAGATCCGGAGGGCAGAAATGTGTTTGCCGGTGGCTTCCTTGGTCTGGACAATATTGGGGTCTTCGATCGGAGCTCCGAACTTCCGACCGGCGGCCACTTGGATCAAGCCGACGGCACGGCATGGATGGCCTTCTACTGCCAGTGCATGCTCGAAATCGCTCTCACTTTGACCGAGTATGACTCGGTCTACGACGAAATCGCCTTTCGGTTCATGGAACACTTCGTCTGGATCACTTACGCAATGGATCGCATTGGAGAGAACCACAACGAGATGTGGGACTCTGAAGACGGTTTCTTCTACGATCTCCTCCACTTCCCAAACGGAGATTCCATGCGATTAAAGGTACGGTCCATGGTGGGATTGCTCCCCTTATGTGCTTCAACAGTGTTGGAGGCAACCGGCGTCCTCGCGCGTCATCCTCGCCTTGGGGAATTAATGGAGACCTTCAAGAAACGTCACCCCGAGTTGCTCAAACACATTGCGCCCGCAGATGAGTCGTTCATCGGTTACGCCAACCGGCGGTTGATGGCTGTCTGCAACAAAGAGAAGTTAGAACGAATTTTGAAATACATGCTCGACGAGAACGAGTTTTTTGGCCCTTATGGAATCCGCTCGTTGTCCCGTTACCACCTTGAGCATCCGTTCATATTCAATCTGAAAGGGAACGAATACAAAGTACAGTACCTGCCCGCCGAATCAAATACTGGGATGTTCGGAGGCAACTCCAATTGGCGCGGACCCGTCTGGATGCCCGTGAATGGCCTGCTCATACGCGGACTGCTGAACCTGTATCAGTTCTATGGCGACGACTTTAAAGTTGAATGCCCAACCGGCTCCGGAAAGCATTTGACTCTGTTTGAAATAGCGAAGGAGATTGCTAGAAGACTCTCCAGCATCTTCCTGCGTGATGCGAACGGCAAGCGCCCGATTTATGGGGGAACCAAGAAGTTCCAGGAGGATCCTCATTGGAAGGATTACATCCTCTTCTACGAGTACTTCCACGGCGACAACGGCGCAGGACTCGGAGCCAGCCACCAGACCGGCTGGACGGGTCTCATTGCTCGCAGTCTCGATCTGTTCGCACGCACAACTGCCGCTGATTGGCTGCATGCTCCCAAGGAGCAACTCTCGGCCAAGATGACTCACGATCAAGTTGCGGGATTACAAAAGGCGGGCTGAGTTTCGCGTTTTCTCTCACGCAGGCCAAGAAGCATTGCGCGTTCATAAAACGAAAACGATCGCTGGAATCCACGAGGACCTCGGATCTAGAGTTTCGGTTTGATTGTCTTGATTACAGTGGTGAGATGAGGGTGGGCCTTAGAGATTTTAAGTCCTTGCCGCATGATCGAACCCGCCAAGGGAATGTGACTTGTATACCATTCATTGCCACCGTGTGTTGCCGGGCGGTTCGCATGTCCGCCGATGGGTTCGAACGAGAACCGGTTTGCTATAGACCGCCCAGGAACTTTCAGGTCTTTCCCTCCTGGTCTGTTCTTTTCGGACGCTAACGCGTTCATATTGAATTTCGGACGCTCGATCGCGGGCGACATCCCCATCCACGTCTCGCCCTGAGTACGATCTGCACCAAAGCTCGGCGGCAGTGCGCCACGTCTCAAACTTAGATTGTTTTGTGGCGGCGACGCCGATATGACCGGCATAGGGGCGTCAGGCAGTTCCTTCTTTGCATCCGCTGGTACCGTCGTATTCTGCCCCAATAACAACGGTGCACACATCAGAAAGAAGCCGAACATTGCCTTCGAAGAAGAACGCGCACATGACCGAAACGACGCGTGCATAGGCTTCTCTCCCGTGGCGGACGAGGCAGGTTTCCCCCGGGTCCATCCTGGCCGGCACCGGCATTCTGGTCACGGCCACGACCAAGGTAGCTTCCACTAGGACTCAAACGGAACTATTAGAAGTAGGAGTCACTTCCACTGCGGATTGCAGCGGAGCTTTGACTGTAGAAATGGAGCTATTTCCCGGACTTGGCTCTGGTAGTTTTGACAGTTTTATAGTCAATAAAACTCAGAGACAATGACTCTACTTTCACGGATATTCGTCTCCTAGCCGCCCTTGGTTTAATTCCCCACCGAGGACGGCTCATTTTTGTTTCTGTCATAACTATCCACTTCGGCAGAAGATGCGCAACGCACTCTTTCTCTTCACAGCGATTCTCTAAATTGTCCAACGCTAAACTGGGCCACCAGCCTGAGTCTGTAGCTGAACACCTGCGACATCAAGCCCACAGCCATCCCCACAGCTGCGGACTGGCTACACTTTTTGCCAGTTCCTGCTAGGTGGCGACTAAGTGTCAAATGGCGGTCAGATATCCTTTTGACATCGATGAGTCTGCTTCTGAGTAATTGGGTGGAACGCCGCGCGGCGAAAGAGCGCAATCTCAGAAACGCGATTGACTTATGGAAAAAGGCGCAGGAAGCGATTGCCGAAGCCTGCCATAGCCTGAACCATCACTACCCGGAAGTCGCTACCCTGCGACGAATCAAGCAGGACAACAATCTCGTTCTCCTCACCATCACACGCATCCCCTCGTCAGTCTTTCACGCCTGCGATACCCTGAGGACGGAAGTCATTGCCATTGAATTCGAGCCTGAGAAACCTGACATTACGGTGACAGTAGCTCATCGACGACTTCGCGAGTTTCTCATTGAAGCGGACTGTGACCACGCCTTTATTACACTGCAGGGTCGAGAGCTTCCGCTAGACGAATTCTCCCGCCTAACTCTTGAAGACACCTTCTTTACTCCTCCGCAGCTCCGCTATCTGATGGAAGATCGAGAATGGTAACTCGGTAAGACCTTTCTTTGGCTCTCCCCTCCGTACACCCGGCTCAATATCATGTGGCAGCCAGTGTTATTCGCGCTCATCGTAACTCGGGTTACAGTAGTTAATTAGGATTTGCGTGTTTTCGCACAGATAGGGATTCCCGTTTTTGCCTGCGGGGTTGATAGTGACATCAGCCGTTTTTCAAGTCATTGTCGTGGATGACTTCGAGCCATGGCGTAACTTTGTTCGTTCGACTCTGAAAGAGAATTACCCTTCATGGCTGGTCTCAGAGGCCAGTGACGAACTCGAGGCCGTCCACAAGGCTCATGAACTCCAAGCCGATCTCATCATCCTCGATATTAGCCTTCCAAAGCTGCATGGAATCGAAGCTGCCCGGCTCATCCGCGAGAGGTGTCCTGACGCGAAATTGCTCTTCCTCACTGAACATCGCTCGGCGGAAATAATTCAGGAAGCTCTGCGCCTTGGTGCAAATGGCTACATCGTGAAATCGGATGCTATTGAGTTGCTAAAGGCTATCGAAGCAGTTCAAGAGAATCGCATTTTCCTAAGCAAGAGCCTGGCGGCATCTTCGCTTGATCTCCCAAAGTGCGACGAAGATTCTGAACACTGGATACATCCAACGCTAGGCGGTTTTCGACGATCGCGTCCATCCAACGCCCTCGGCCAGCACACGTAACTCGCGATCCGGAACATCAAATTCCGCCAACCCGCAATTCAGGCAGACGCGCACCTTTGGGAAGGCCCATACCGATGCCATATCTAGTCCTTCCCACCCAGGAAAATGCATGTTTATTTCTGTGTTAAACGTGCTCAGGTCGTTCGAAGAGCATCTCTTACAGGTCATAGCTGGCACCAATCGTGAGATTTTCGAGAACCCCAAGGCACACTCCCAAAAAGAGCAGTACTTAAAATGCACAATCGAAGGTGCAACCAGTTCCCCGAAGTATGCCACATCAGGAACCACAAGCGTTAGTGAAAGTCACGTTAATTTTGTGATTCGACTTCCACCTTCCTCCACCGAGTTTCCGGTCTCCCGGATTGAGTCATTTCTTCGACAGGTCATCGCGGCCGATTCGGATGGTGCCCGGCGGGGGAATCGAACCCTCATAAGGCTCTTGGCCCCTACGGAGTATTAAGTCCGCTGCGTCTGCCAATTTCGCCATCCCGGCTCCCCGATCATTACTAGATCCTTACTGAATGACCCGCTCCGGGCACGACGCGGCCGCCAGCAATCTTCGCTGGATTGCACTCCTCAGATAGAAACGACGCGAGGAAGGGAGACTCTTTGGCTTCTAGGCGTGCGCTGTGGATGCGCCGCTCTCCACCGCAGGCGGAACCGCACGCTGTTTTCGCAAGGCTTCATGAAACGCTTCTGCCGACAACGGTTCTCCGTAGAATAATTGCAGTAGCGGGTCCTCGGTATCTGCCGCCGACGGTTGGCGCTGGAACCCATCCCTCTCCAATCCTTCGGCTTGAACCAGCAACTCCGGCATCAGTGATCGGTTCTCAGTCAGTACGCCAAGAAATCTTTCCAGAGCCGCGCGGTGTTCAGGCGTGTTCTGTGTAAACTGCACTCCCATGCCTTTGTCCGGATGCATGACTTGCACAATGCCCTGCACCCGAACCTCAATTCCACCTGCGCGCATCGAGAGTGTCACGCGGCTTGACGCAGGAAATGGCGACGAGATCTCCAGATAGCATCCGCCCAGACTCAGATCCGTCAACTGACATCGGATCGGCGGATCGTCTTGTTCCGCCTCCGGCGAATTCTGCCGTAGCCAATCGCGCAACTGCATCGTCGTCTCCGCCGATGGCTGGACGAAACGCAATCCGCCTTGTTCCTTCGCGCTTTCCCACGCAAACTCAGCCGGAATCTCCAGTTCCCTGTCTGCACCCGGCAAAGTGAAAGCAATCCGCCACCGTCCCACCGGACGCTTGCGATTTGGCAGCTCGATCGCCATGCCTCCCTCGCTCAGGTCGACGGTGGTCACCTTCATATTGCCGCCTGCTTCGGAACTGCGCATGACCACGGGGATTTGTACTGTGACGCGAATGTTGCGTCTGCGTTCGCTCTTCATGAGCGCTCGCGCCGCACGGAAACTCGATTTCGCTCTCTCGCTTGAGACCGGCTTGTACAGAACAAAATGGGCGCCCGTCTGGAACACCGCCTTCAATCCAACGTTCTGCTCAACGATTGCCACGGCAACGGCCTGCTTGTTGCACGGCGCATTCCGCGCGCTACTCACTACTCCGGATGCACCCTCGTCGGAAAGATCAGCTACGATCGCTTCGAATCTCTGACGGGTAAGCTTGCGCAGCGCCGCTTCCGCGTTCGGACACAACTGAACTTCGATGTCGAGGTCGCCCAAGACCCGGCGCAAGACGCGCACGATTTTTTCATCCGAGCAGAGTAATAAGGCCTTAAGCCCCATGAGAATGCCTGATTCAGCGAGAAGCAGCCGCAATCCGCGCTGTCGAACGTTCGTCCCGCGCTTCCCGAGTGCGCTGCAGACCTAACTGCACTCTAAGTCGATCGACCGTCCCAATCAATGGCTCAACCGCCCGCAGGATTACGTCCGTAACCCCGGAATTGTTTTCATTTTCAGCAGGTTGCAAGAACTTGCAACCCCATCAATTCGACCCCATTCCCATTTCCCCTGACATTCAACAACGCCTCTATTTTGTTAGTCTTACATCGAAACTCTCGTGCGCGACCGCGCAGATTTCCGTTGACTTGCCGACAGGATGTTCGTAAGATATGGGGTTTCCAGACTAGCTTTCGGACCTCTGCGGTTGCGACGCCAGAACTTTGTCCGCTATATCTTTCGTACATTCGCGGAATCCCGAAGCAGCGTCCGAGAATCATATAGTTAGAGCGGTTTTTGTAGCTTTTATTCCCCAAAGTCGAAAGGCAATAGTCCATGGCGAAACGACGCGGAAATCCGAACTGGGGCAAGCCCGAGCCGATCGGCCCCGTTACCCCCACCATTACCGAATTTGAACAGGTTGTGCGCGAGTATAAACTCTCGCCCGATCAGTATCTGCGGTCGACCCGGCTGCGTGAGTGGGCTCGCCGTAACAAGAACTCAAAGTACATCCCTGAGCCGCTTCTGGAAGCCTGGGGCTTCGAGATCGAGTCCACACTCTAAACGGGACTCAGCAAATTTCTGAGGGGTCGCTCCCAGAGCGACCCTTTCTCTTTCTCCTCATTCGCCGTTCCAACGCGTCATGGGTGCCCCACTTCTCCCGGTCTTTGGGAACAGTAGGGATTTTCTTTGGAATCTCCACATCCCCTGTCCATCTTCACTGTTCCGTCGAGCGCCGTAATGCGCCGTAATATATTGAAGAGGATTCAGACCAATCGCTCCAATGCTCGACGTTCTGAAAATCCCGCCGGCGGAGCTCTTCGCCCTTCTCGTAGCCATCGGTTTTGCCGCGGGACTTAACCTTTACGCCACCGTCGCGGTCCTCGGACTGCTCGCGCGTTTCGGCCACCTCCCACTTCCCGCTGGACTGCAACCGCTTCAAAGCTGGATCGTCATCGGTGCCAGTATTACCCTTTTCATCATTGAGTTCTTCGCCGACAAGATCCCCGCGTTCGACCTTGTCTGGAACGCTATCCACACTTTCATTCGCGTACCTGTCGCCGGACTCCTTGCCTATCGTGCGACCAGCCAACTCACTCCTGAACATCAATTACTCGCGGCGCTCCTTGGCGCAGGGGTCGCTTTCATCGCCCACGGGGGCAAAACGGCAGCCCGTGCCGCTGTCACGCCCTCACCCGAACCAGTGTCAAACATCGGCCTCAGTCTCGGAGAAGATGTCGTAGCCATCGGTCTCACCTGGCTGGCAACGCGACATCCGTACGTAGCGGGAATTCTCGCTGTGATCTTCATCGTGATCATCGTCCTGCTCGCAAAACTGGTCATCCGCGCCTTGCGTGCTCTGTTCAGCGGCGCCGAAAAACAGATCCATGCATGACATCTCTCGCACCGTCAGTCAGCATGCATAGGTGAGTGCCGCACCCTTCTCGCGTCTCGTCTTGTGGATTTTGATTCTCATTCAATTGATTCCATCGATCCCCAGGAATGTCCTTACTCTCTCCAACTCTTCACTCATCCCCCGCTTGAACCCTCGATCCTTCGGCTCAGATTCCACATAACCAAACTGCGCCCTCAACGCCCCATCCTTCACCGGAAGATTCCCCCATCCAATGACCCGATCTCTCCACAACATCGGCAGCGCGTAATATCCGCGCACCCGCTTGGCTGCCGGAGTGTAAGCCTCAAACCGATACACCCATCCCCACAGCATCTCGAACCGCCAGCGATCCCAAACCACCGGATCGAACGGAGCCAACAGTCGCACCTCGTTCCCCGGCTCACCGCGTCCAATCTTCCAATCCGCCGGCCAGTACCAATCCACGCCATCAAGATGCGCGTGCCCCAGTCGATGCTTCGCCCTCCGAATCACTCCTGGAATATCGTCTTCCCACTGCGGCGCGGCATACCGCAACCGCCGCAACAAGAATCGCAAGCTAAACAAGGGAAGCGGAGCATAAATCCTGATGGCCACGTCGGCCAGCGCATCCAGTCGCGCCTCAGAGGCCGCTTTGTCGAGCATCACATCTGCATGCTTATGCGCTGCGTACATTCGAATGCCCGCCTCGCGCCGCACCACCCGGAGCAATCCCTGATAATGCATCGCATCCAGCAAATGCGTCGTCGCATTTGACTTGCCTCCCCAGTAGTTCTTCACCTTCCCATGCGAGAAGTGCTTTTCGACCTCCTGTGGATGCACTACTCCCCGCTCTCGAACGAAATCCAGCAGCAGTTGCGCCTTTTCCCATCGTGGCTTAGGCCAAGGCAAACGGTTCTCGGCCGGAACCCGGCAATCCGCCCGCGGATGCATCAACCCACAAAGCTCTCGCGTCACAAATCCGTAGTTGATGAAGAAATCTTCCTCGACACCAAGCTTGGTGTACCGCCGCTCCAAGTCCCCGGCACGGTAATCCTTCACTCGATGGCGCAGCACAAGATCCTGTGCCCGCGCTGGTGCGCGAATCGGATCCGCCTGCACAAACCCCATCCGCTGCAGGGCACCTTTCAACGTCGTGGGACGGAATAGACTCTGCGACACAGTGAGCCGCCGCAAATCATCGAGAGTGACACGCATCAGGAAATCTTACCGAACCTTCAGGACTGGAACTGTCCTAGAACTGCATTGAGATCGGCGATCTCATTTCGCTCCTGCTCATCGTTTCGCGTCAAGTGCGCAGTGGAGCTTCATGTTTTCGCGAGTGACTGCAAACCAGACAACTATTCCGCACCTGTCATCCTGAGCGAAGTGGATGCTTCGCGATCAGCGAAGCATCCACGCAGTCGAAGGATCCCTACCCTCTCCACAGTCCTAACCAGAAAGCCTCCCCTGTACTCCAATGATCCCACTCTTCTCAAAGTTTAGGGTCTGCGTGTGCCCCATTCCTGGCGCGTCTTTTGCGGGAACGGTGGACTTTGACTTTCCCACCTCATCGCCTGACCGCGTCGCAGACTCGCCCATCCGATAGTTCCTAAAATGTCGTATATTCCTTGTCGTATTCCAAGCCGAACCGGTCAATGGGAAACATGAAATCCCGCAAGATCATCGTCTACATCGCCACCAGCGCTGACGGTTACATCGCTCGCCCCGATGGCGATGTCGAATGGCTCAATCGCCTGCCGCACAAATTCGACTACGGCATGCGCGCATTCTATCGGTCCATTGACACGATCCTGTTTGGACGCAAAACCTACGACTGGAGTCTCGACTACCAGAAGAAGATGGGCATCAAGCACAGTATGTTTGACAAGAAGATGGCCAACTACATCTTCTCGCACAAGCCGCCTCAAACCGCTGCACCCGGGACGAAATTCGTCTCCGAACCCATAAAAGCCTTTGCCCAACGTCTGCGTGCTAAGCCCGGAAAACACATTTGGATGATGGGTGGTGGCGAGATCATCGCCTCATTTCTCGATCAAGGCGAGATCGACGAGTTCGATATTAATGTCATGCCGGTTTTCATCGGCCAAGGCATCCCTCTGATAGCGCCGCGCCACCGCGACATCTCTCTATGGCTGCGCGCGGCCCAAAAGTACCCCGACGGAGTAGTCCGCTTGCGCTATCAGGTCCCAAAATAGTCCGGATAAAGACGGGGACCGGTGCTAGAATCTCACGCACCGCCGGGTCAGCGGCCAGATTGTCCACCGGATAAACGGACATGCGCAGCCTCATTTTCGCCGGGTTCATCCTCGTACTCGCCCTTCCGCTGTGCGCACAGGAACGCAAGCTCAAGGAACGGGATCTCGGCGACTACAAAGGCACTGACGACGCAGTGCGTTCCGTCATGGACTATTGCGATATGCTCGATGCCTCCATGAAGCAGCAACCGCCGCGTATCTTCGCCGAGACAAAAGTCGAGTCAGTGGGAGAAGCGAAAAACATTACCTGGAGTGAGTTTGCCAGCAAAGACGAATGGCAAGCCGCCGGCAGCCCTGCGCCTCTCGCCTTCGTGTGGTTCAAAGACGCCCTCATTGTTCGCGTCACAATGGTGGAAAATCCTCGCCACGGCCAACCATCTCCTACCCAGCAACGCCTCGACTACTGCTACGACGATGATGGCCAACTTGTCCGCATTCGTGCCGTCTGGTATGCGCCAACCGAGTGCGAGTACCTCTTCCCCTGCCGCCTGATGAGCGGACATGATTTTCTCGCCGGTGCTCAGCACCCGTCCGTTACCGATTGGGTCTTCAAGGAAGACGGAACCATTCAAAAACTCCGCAATGGTGAAGCGGTTGATGACTATTTCGACCCCAGCTACTCCCTTACTGTCAGCGATCTACATCTCCAGACAAGCTTCGATCTCCCCTTTGCCCGCATGCCCGTCAAGAAAGATCCGCCACCTCGGAAAGACCCTTAGCTCAAATAACTCTCCAATTCTCTGCCTCCGCGCTGTCAGGAATGACAGTTTGGCCACACCCTACCCCTGACTATGATCCTTCTCAGGGGAGCCGTGTATGCGAAAAATCTTATGGATTCTATTGATGTGCGCGGTTGTCGCCTCTGCCTCCGCCCAGTCGACTTCATCCAAGTACCAACCCGGCTTGATCATGTCTGTCGAGCAACATCCGGAGCTCAATGCCGCCACCGACTCACCAAAACGGTATGACATTGCCATAAAAGTCGGCAACACCATTTACAGCGTTTTGTACACTCCTCCTCCCGGCACCTATGGCTTTCAATATTCCGCCGGACAAGAAATTCTAGTTTCGGTCGGCCCCAAAACCATCACCTACAACGACATGCTCGGCCGGTCCCATGCCGTACCCATCGTGAGTCGTAGTACTGCCCCCGAAAAAGCCGTTCCGAATCGGAGCCATCAATAGCCGATCAAAGCATGGAAGGGAAACGTTCTCGCATCTTGTGCAAGCCATGACTCAGCCGTGAATCTGAAACGCACATTCGTGCTCATCTATCTCCTGCTCACGTTGAGCACATCCGCACAAGACAACATCCCAACATTCAAGACTCAGACCAAAAGCGCCCTGATCTGGGACGAAAACGCTCCTGCCCATGACGCGGCGTCCACCCTTCACGACCCACTCACCGGAAATGAGATTCACAAGCTGAGCTATGGAGGAATCGAAGTTAGCTCACGTTTGGGATACGAGAAAGTCAGCCCCGATCAGGCGGGCAAACTCCTCAACTACGTTACGACCGTCGCGAACAATAGCGAATCCAACGTTTCAGTCCGATATGGCGGCGCCAGCGTCGACGGACACGTAACCCTTCCCCTTGCAATTAATCCTGCCCGCGACCCGAGCAGCCGCGATCGCAAAGAGATCTGGGATTTGAACAAGCTCAGCTGTTTTAAAACCCGGTTCGCACCAAGCGACGCCCTCTTCACAGCCGCATCATCGCCCCAAGTCTTCACCGTGCGTCCGAAAACGGCTGTCACGATCTCCTTCGTCACCAAAGATCCTCGTGAATCCCCGGTCCTCTGCTCCATCGATGGCTGCCACATCAAAGGCACCGTCCGCTACTACGTCACCGTCGACCACCGGGATTATGTTTTCGTCTGGTCTGGTCGTTCCGTCGTTTATTGCGGTGACTAAATCATCGGTCAATTCTGCTTCATCTTTTTTCTCACTGTTAATTTTGACAGTACCCATTTCATCCCGATAAACAAATGAAATGCCGCTCGCAGCGCGGTCCTCCGATCCCTTCCAGTACTTTTTACAGTGTTCAGTCCAACACCAAGAAAGTATTAATGGCACAGCCGCAAATCCTTTAGGCCGGGGCTGGCACTTCTCACAGCGGTCGTCGGTTGCGGGTTTCCGGTGAGAGGTGAGTCCATGATGTCCAGGGTTTGCACCAGCCTAGCGATATTTGCGCTGGGAATTGTCGCCGTCTTCACTTTGAGCACTGCCGCCAGCGCGCGGGATGTCGTTTTGCCTGCGGGCACGATTCTGCAGTGCGTTCTTAACGAACCAAACTTTTCTACCGCTACCGTTGAAACTGGCGATCCTGTGCTCTGTCATTTGCGTGAAGTCACCGAATTCGGCGAGCAGGTTTTTCCCCGAGGCAGCTATCTGGTCGGGCACCTGGAATCCGCCAAAGATCCCGGCCATTTTTTTGGCAAAGGGAATTTGAAATTGCAGTTCGACCGCATGGGGCTGCCCAGCGGCGACTTTCCGGTGAATGCCAAGATCATCGCCGTCCGCGGCTACAAAGTCGACCGCGAAGGCAAGATCGATGGCAAAGGACACGCCAAGCGCGACGTCGCCGAGTGGATACTCCCGCCCCTTTGGCCTTGGAAAGTCGTCTCCTTACCAGCGCGCGGCCCGCGCCCCAAGCTGAAAGGTGAGACCTCTCTCAGCTTGCGGCTTTTGGACGACGTGCAGATCCCCACGGTCGCGCAGACCTATGGACGCCAGCCGACTCTTCGGCCACAGTCCTTCCGCGAGGCTGAGCCTCAGCTGCAACTGCGTCAGCCCGCGATTCGAGAATACCCCTCCAGCAACATGCGACTTCCCCCTTGCGCACGCACCTTCGGGCCGGGATGGCATTACTTTGGACAACCGCCGTGTGTATACACGCCCGAACCTTGGCGTGAAGCACCCAAGCCGGCCACTCCCGATCTCCCTTTGAACGATCAGACGGCAGTCGACTCTCCGGAAAACTCGAGCGCGCTCTACGTGCCCGAATCATCGAGTCCCGGCGCGGGGGTCCCCGCCGGCGTCTCAGTGTTCGTCATGAAGTCGGGAGCCATGCGTCCGGTGGGCGACTGCGTCTACCAAAATGGACGCATTATCTACGATCTCCCGGGTGGAGGTAACGCCGTGATCAGCGCGTATGCTGTCGACTGGAGCGCCACGCTGCGCGTCAACGCCGAGCGCGGCCTCCGCCTCACCCTCCGCGGCACCGACCGCCGCGGCTACACCCAACTCGGATGGTCCGCCGACGAACACTAGCGCGATAAGAACAGTTTTACGATCGATTTTAGGAATTGCTGTATACCATCCGCCCTTGTCACCCTGATGGCGCCGCTTTTTGGCGCCGGAGGACCTATGCAATTCTCTTTGCAGTGCTCATACGGCCCGGGAACTGCATAGGTTTCCCGGCCTGCAAAAGAGCGCAGGCCATCAGGAGACACCAAGATGGATTACATCAAAGGTTAAAAAACGTGGACCGTCCAGCTGCATCAGATCCTTGCGGATGAGCGTTTACTCATATCGCAACGCCGCCATCGGATCGACCTTCGACGCCCGCCGAGCGGGCAGATAAGACGCAATGAGTGCAATGCCGCACAGCAGGATCCCAACGGCCGCAAAAGTAACGGGATCAGTAGCCTCGACTCCAAACAACAAACTCGACATCAGCCGGGTCAGGCCAAAGGCGACAAAGAAACCAATCGCGGCGCCAATCAGTGTCATGCGAGCCCCGTCATTCACCACCAAACGTAAGACGTCGAGACGTCGCGCTCCCAACGCCATGCGCACACCGATTTCCCTTGTACGCTGCCCGACCAGGTAAGAAAGCACACCGTAAATTCCAATACCAGCCAACAACAGAGCAACTGCTGCAAAGGTTCCCAGCAGCATGAGCGAAAAGCGCTGGCTCGCGATCGATCGAGCCACAACATTCTCTTCATCGTCGTTGCCTGACACGATTATGTCCGCATCGCGCGCCGTCAACTGCTTACGAATCGCCTGGAAAACTGCCTCACCGTTGAGAGACGATCCGAAGCGCACGAATACGTCCATTCCCGTCGCATCATCTTTCAGACTGCGATCGGTGCTTTGCATAACCGGCCGATAGAGCTGGGCGTGCAGCGCTTCGGTCATATCGCGGGCGAGGCCAAACTGACTGGCATGCCCTACCACGCCCACGATGGTGAGAGGAATCCAGGTCCGTTCGTTGGCATTGAAGTCAAAGTCGAAAATGCTGATGTGTTTCCCGATCGGGTCCTGGCCGTCAAAGTATTTTTGCGCAAAGCTGTTGTCGATCACCGCGACGCGTGCGGAATGTTCATTGTCATCTTCCGTCAGAAGGCGGCCATGCATCAGTGAAATCCGCATAGCCTTGAAATATTCCGGTTCCACGATGTAGTCGAGCGCCCAGGGTAAGTCAGCCTGCCGCGATGTTGGTTGTTGCCCCTCGGTGATGAAGTACTTTTCGCTGTCAGATTCCATGAGGGTCGCACCAGCGTGCAACGACACCGACTCCACTCCCGGCACTCCACGGACAGTAGAGTCATATTGACGAAATGCGGCGCGGATTGCATCCGGAGATCGGTCCGCAAGAGAAGGAGGTGGCGTCAGGTTGAAGTAAAGAACATTGTGAGCATCGAATCCCGGATTCGTTTCCC
The DNA here is from genome assembly GCA_035264195.1 of Candidatus Sulfotelmatobacter sp. GTDB lineage: Bacteria > Acidobacteriota > Terriglobia > Terriglobales > Acidobacteriaceae > Sulfotelmatobacter. The sequence continues at coordinate 76,329 of DATFQQ010000085.1, forward strand.
GCAATTGCATCAGCGTACGAATCATTAAGCCGGCACCCACCAGGAGCACCAGCGCCATCGCCATCTCTCCGATGACCAGCAATCCTTGCGCTCTCGAGTGGTGGCCTGAACTTGTCCGGGTGGCGCTTTTCAGCGTTTCATTGACGTTGGCACGAGAGGCTTGCCATCCCGGCACCAGACCAAAAGCAACTCCGGTTAGAACTGAAATCAAAAATGTGAACAACACAACGCGCGCGTCCAGCCCGATCTGCTCAGCACGTGGTATGGTTGGGCCATAAGAGCCGCTCGAAACGGCCGCGATCGCCAAAGGAGTTCCCAGCTTGGCGAGAAGAAGTCCCAATCCTCCTCCCAATAGCGCAAGCAAAACAGCCTCAGTCAGGAGTTGGCGAACAAGGCGTTTTTGCCCGGCTCCGAGCGCGATTCGAACCGAAAATTCTCTCCGCCGAGCCATGGAACGCGCCAAAAGCAGATTGGCCACGTTCACGCACGCGATCAGTAGAACGAATCCCACAGCGCCAAGCAGCACCAGCAACATGCGCCGTGCGTCGCCGACGATTTCTTCTTTCAGAGTAACAATGGTCGACTTGATGTGTGCGTTGATATCGGGATAGGCAGAGGCCAGACCTGCGTTGACGCCCTTCATGTCGGCTTGAGCCTGTTCAATCGTGACCCCAGGTTTGAGAAGCGCAATCGCATCCGTGCCCCAGAACGAATCCCGCTGGTAGAACGCAGGATCAAAATCGTTGCCAAGGGGCTCGTAAATGTCGGCAGTCCTGAAATTCTGAATTTGCAGGTGAAACGATGCGGGAATGACGCCCACTATCGTTCTTACATGGCCGGCCACAATGATCTGTTTCCCGACGATGTTCGGGTTCGAGGCAAACTTTCTCTTCCACAAGCCTTCCGAGATCATGACGCTGGCACCGGCACCGCGCTGATCCTCCTCCGGAACGAAGTTGCGCCCCAGAATCGGACTCACTCCGAGGATCGGAAGGAATGTTGCAGAAACGCGCTGGGAGTGCACGTTTTCCGCTTGGCCCATCCCGGTGATGGTGCCGTCGCCCCAGCGATATCCGGCAATCGCCTCAAACGTTCGATTCTCGCGTTGCCAATCCAGGAGATTGGGATAAGAGATCGATCCTTGCGGAAAATTCGGCTTGTCCTGAAACATCGAGACGATGCGCGACGCGTTGGGGAACGGCAACGGGTTGAGCAAGACTCCGTTAACGACGCTAAAGATGGCAGAGTTCGCCCCGATTCCGAGCGCGAGAGTAAGCACGGCGATGATCGTGAAACCCCGGTTCTTGCGCAGCTGCCGCAGCGCATATCGAAGATCTTGTACGAAGCCATTCATCTCAGGTTCGACCTTTCCCCTTCCACAGCCACATCAAGTATGCAAACCAATGCCATGGCGAAACGTCACAGTTAGCCTCTCAGTCGCAAGACTGTGACCAATCTCCTGTAAACCGTAACTCATTGACGGCACATAACAAGGGGATCGCCCGTGAAATCAAAAGAGATCGAAGATGTCCACCGTCGGGGCTTGGATGTTCGAAAGCGAACAGCCAGTTAGCCGTTTGTTGGATTTATGCCTGCTGTCTGCCCCTCGGAAGCATATGGACACGAACACTGGGCAGTCGCTTGTTGGCTACGTCATTAGCTGCAGATTCTTAATCTGAAGGTGAATCACTTCGGACAGATGAAAGGATCGTGGCCGCCTATATCGGTCATCCTGACCTGTCACCCTAATCCGTCCTCGTGATCTGTCATCCTGAGCGTAGCCGATGCTTCGCAAGGCGAAGCATCGGCGCAGTCGAAGGATCCCTACCCAACTCATGGCGCTCTCCATCTTGAACACCCGACCAATCCCTCCAACGAGCGAGTCGCATCGCGCTGCCATGAACACTGAGCCGTCTCGATCGTATGGTGACGGGTTTTTCTAGTTCAGCCGCAAAGCGGCGAAAGAATGCAGCCCACGGCGCAAACCCTGCCGTCCAAGCCCGAAAACATGGCAAGCTCCTAAGAAGCGACAGAAACGGTGCATGCCTGGACGATCACAGTCTGAGTTCAGTGGAATTTCATCTGACTCACCGGGGGGACAAACTCTCTGCTTTCTCTTGCAACTCCGCCCAACGCGTATAAAGCGTGTCCAGATCCTTTTGTGCCGCGTCCATTTCAGCTTGAGCGGCAACGAGCTTGGGTCCGTCGCTGGCAATTGTGGGATCTTCGAGTGCGGCACGCTTGCTTTGTAGTCTCTGCTCCGCCTCTGTAATACGCTCCTCAATGCCGGCATATTCGCGTGCCTCGAGGTAGGAGAGCTTCGTCCGTGCTTGTACCGGAGCAGGGGAACTTGAAGCAGGCGGCGACGATGCCGTGCTCTCGTTCCGGGCCCGCCTGCGCTCTGCCTGCCACGTTTCCCATTGACCATAATCCCCAAAGCTTTCCGCTCCGCTGTCACCATCGAGGCCAAGTACGACGGTAGATACTCGATCCAAGAGATAGCGATCATGCGTGACCAGGACGAGAGAACCACGGAATTCGAGCAGGCTCTCTTCGAGGATTTCAAGAGTGGGGATGTCGAGGTCGTTGGTGGGTTCATCCAGCAAAAGAATGTCCGCTGGCTGCAGCATGAGTTGAGCAATCAGCACCCGCGCGCGTTCGCCTCCGGAAAGCCGCTCGACTGGTTGGTCCAGTTGTTCGCCGCTGAACAGGAATTTGGCGGCCCAGGATGCGACGTGAACAACGCGATCCTGATATAGGACTGAGTCTCCTTCAGGAGCGAGGGCGCGACGCAGAGTCAAGCTCAGATCGAGTTGGCGACTCTGGTCGAAATATACCGTGCGCAGCCAGTCAGCGCGCCGAATCTCGCCGCTCTTTGGAGCCACGTCGCCAAGCAGCATCCGCAATAGCGTTGTCTTGCCGCTGCCATTGGGTCCTACTACACCGACCCGCATTCCCGCGGAGACGATGAAGTTCAGCCCTTCGAACAATGTTCTATTCCCAACTTCGCAAGCGACATCCTGCAACTCGATCAACCGCTTGGTCTTTCGATCGGTGGCGGAGAAATCAATTTGCGCGGTGGAACTGCGAGTTCTGGCATTCAGGTCAGCTAGTTCGCTGATCAGCTCGCCGGCTTTATCGATGCGGGCTTTGGATTTTCGTGTGCGGGCTTTGGCTCCACGCCGAAGCCACTCAATTTCGGAGTGAACCAGGTTTTCCAATGCCTCCTGCCGCTTCGATTGAGCATGAAGGAACTCTTCTTTTTTCTGCAAGAATTCGCTGTAGGTTCCGTGCACGCGCAGCAGGCCCTCTGGGTACACTCGGCTAAGCTCTGCCATGTCGGTTGCAACATTTTCGAGAAAGTACCGGTCGTGGCTTACGACCACGCAGGCAAACTTCGCCTGGCGAAGTAGATCCTCGAGCCATTCGATTCCGCCGAGGTCAAGATGATTCGTAGGCTCATCGAGCAACAAGACATCGGGTGTCTGAACCAGCGCCTCGACGATCGCCAGGCGCTTTTGCCAGCCTCCTGACAATTTGGCCGCCTCCAGTTCGATATCCTCAAAACCCGCCCGGCCCAACGTCTCTGCGAAGTGGGCGCCCCCTTGGGCGTCGGGCGTAAGCGAGCGTTCGATCGCTCGCTCGACGACATTCCGGATGCTCGCTCCCGCGACAAACCTCGAATCCTGTTCGACGTAGCTGAGTTGTAGGCGCTTTCGTACTGCCACATCGCCGCTATCTGGTCGTTCCGTCCCGGCTAGAATTCGCAGCAGTGTAGATTTCCCTGAGCCGTTGGGGCCGATCAGCCCAATTCGGTCAGTCCCCGAAACAGTAAAAGACACATCCTCGAAGAGTGGCTTCGCTCCAAATGCTTTCGAGATATTTTGGACGTTAATAATCGGAGGCAACGGCTACTCTCCCTGGCATTTTTCGAGGTTATCAAGAAACGCATGGCTAAAGGTGAGGGGGCCCAGGCTTTTAGTTTCGCGGATAGCACCACCGGAATGGGTGCCACGCTCTTGCGTGTTTTGCAAGGGCGGGAATCGCGAGGGCATGCAGGGTGTTTCTTCTTCAGGGTCAAGCTGAGCCCAGAAATCAGTGGTCCTTATGCTCCCATCACTTTTCCACAGCTTCCCTGAAAATTATCCCCGAACTTGTGACGTGTAACCTTGACTGAGAATGTGGACGGCGCATAGTGGGACCGTGCGTCTTCCAGCTCACAAAACGGGTAGTCTCAACAATGACGCGCTCTCTCCGGCGGCCGCCTGCCAAATCACGTCTAAGCTATTATTTATCAATATTTTACCGATAACCTATTCGGATTCAATATTTTACAAGCCGTCCTCAAAAGCATCGAAATCAACCGTAATAGAATCAATAGTTTACGATAAACGAACGAGATCTGCAAAGCGTGGGCTTAATGCTAACTCCATATTCTGGAGTATTTTACGAGTAAGCCATTTGAATTCAAGATTTTGCGAGCATACGTGCGCACCAAATTCATTTAAGTATAATGGAATGATTAATTTGCCATCCGAAGCGAAAAATCATGGCGAAATGCCCCTTGACCTCCAATTCGCTCAGCAAGTCGCGACAATCATGTGACAAAACAAAATCGACGAGCTTGCTAGAATTCGCACTATGAGCCCCCAACCGCCATTCACCGATGTTCCAGACGCGATCGAAGAAATCCGCGCCGGACGCATGATCATCGTCGTCGACGACGAAGACCGCGAAAACGAAGGCGACCTCACCCTCGCCGCTGAAAAGGTCACGCCTGAGGCTATCAACTTCATGGCCAAGCATGGACGCGGCCTAGTCTGCCTCGCCATGACAGAGGAGCGGCTCGAGCATCTCAACATCGGTCCGATGACGGCGGAGAATACATCGCAGTACGGCACCGCATTCTGCGAAGCTATCGACGCCCGTCAGGGAGTGACCACCGGTATCTCGGCCTTCGACCGCTCGCGCACGATTCAGGTCGCGATTGATCCAGCAACGAAACCATCCGATCTCGCCCGCCCCGGACACGTCTTCCCTCTCCGCGCACGCAAAGGCGGAGTCCTCGTCCGCGCCGGACAGACCGAAGCCTCGGTCGATCTCGCGCGTCTCGCAGGCATGATCCCCGCAGGAATCATTTGCGAAATCATGAAAGACGACGGCAGCATGGCTCGCGTTCCCGATCTGATCGGGTTCTGCCGCGAGCACAACATGAAGATGCTCACCGTCGCCGAACTCATTCGCTACCGCATGGCGCACGAGCGTTACATCAATCGTGTAGGCGAAGCGCTCATCGACACACGCTTCGGAGAATTTCGCCTGATCGCTTACTCGAGTGAAGTCGACGGCGGCGAGTCACACGTGGCCTTGGTTCGCGGCGACATCGAACACAGCGACGTTCCGGTACTGGTCCGCATGCATGCCCACTGCCTGATGGGCGACGTTTTCGGCGCCACCGGCTGCGAGTGCCACGCCACGCTTGAAGGCTCCCTGCGCCGCATCGCGAGCGAAGGCCTAGGTGCATTGATCTACCTGCACCAGACATCGCAAGGATTCTCCATCGAAAAAGTCGGCGAACGCACTGCACTCAAATTTCACGGAGGTCGTTCGCTTCCGTCGCTCTACGACACAGAAAAGCATATCCAGCGCGAGATCGGCATCGGCGCCCAGATCCTTTCGGATCTAAACCTGCGACGCATCCGCCTGCTGACGAACCGCCCGAAGAAAGTCGCGGCCCTCGAAGGTTTCGACATTGAAATCGTCGAACAGGTGCCGGTGAGTTTGACGGAACTAAAGAGGTAAGAGGTAGATGTACAGATGAGAAAATGAAATTAGACAAACTAAGTCGACTTTTTCGCGGGCGGGGGCGCCCGCACCACACAAAGCTAGAACGGCTTGCGCACGACAACTTCGCTGTCGCGGATAAAGAACTGCGCCGAGCAACTCTCAGAGCCACAGATTACCGGCAACAATCCGTTGATCTGTTTGCGCGTGATTAGGCCCAGCATGCCGCAGGACGGACATGACAGCACAGCCCAGTAGGGATCTTCCTTTTCGCCAATCTCACCGGCGTTTTCGAGCACAAAGACGGTACCAGGCTGCATCTGTTCCGGAATCCATTCGTTCAGGACATCCAGTTCACCGACCATGTGTTCCTCCCTGTTTATGCTCGGACCTAAAAAGCCCTACGAAGCCTTTCTAGCACGCTTCAGGTAATCCCGCGAAGTTACTGAGGTACTTGCCTTTGCCGCTGTTATACCGGCTCGAACCTGCCGCACGGCATCACTCAGGCACACGCCGATAATGGGCTGATTCGAGTTCTTCAAAATGTCGACAATCTGCTTAGCAGAAGTCTCAAGATAAAGACGCTTTCCATCGGTCAAGAGATGCAATTCGGACTCCTGGTTGACGATTTCTCCCAGGCCTTTGCCGAATTCACGGTCGAGAAAACGCATGACCTTGCGGACGCCTTGCAGCGAGAATCCTTTGCGACGCAACTGGCAGATGACCGCAATTTCGCTCAGTTGATTCATCGAGTAAAGGCGGCGGTGCCCCTCCCGATCGGGTTTTACGACGCCGCGTTCGTCCCACCACTGCAACTGACGGGCGGTGATCCCTGTCGACTGAATTACTTGTTGTGATGTGAAGCGTTCTGCCATTTCGTCTTAAATATGTTTAAAACAAAAATGATGCAAAATGTTTCAGCCATTTTAGGCATGGTGGGCTGTGGATCAAGCAAAGAAATGAAGGAGTTAGTGACTAAGAGAGTTCCTGCGCGGTGCTTGCGGGCTAGGATTTCTTGGACTTCTTCAATTCCACGTAGCGGCCTAAATAGAATCCGGCGAGAAATGGAGCACCATAACTCATGACAGTAATGAATAGGATGACTAGTAGGTGAAACGGCTGAAACAGTCCTTCGAACATTCTATCGTCTCCATCGAACTGGACAACGCCGGTATCTTAGCGCGGGTTAGCTTGGGTGACCAGCAACATCACGCCTCAGCTCACGAACCACCGCCGACAAAATGAACGATCTCCAATTGATCGCCATCTTTGAGCGGAGTTTCAGACCAACTATCGCGGGGCGCGATGTCGCGGTTCAGTTCGACGGCCACGCGGTCGGCCTTCATGCCCAGGTTTTCAATCAGGATCGCCAGTGTGAATGGGACGGACACAATTGCAAATTCTCGAACTTCCCCGTTGATTTGGAGTTTCATGGACCGTATCCAAATGTAACGCGATTCAAAGCCCCGGGGAATAGGCGGCCGCTGCGAGAGTCGAGTCTCGCTACCGGCGCTTCGGGCCGGGAGCGGACGAATGCGTCCGCTCCTCCATTTACTCAGTCTTGCGCAGGACAAACTTTCTTGTCGCGGTGCGCCCTTCGAAGTTGGCCTGTACCAGCAGAGAAGAGTCCGGTAGCTGAGCTTCTTCGACTTCGATCTTGATCTCGGCGGCGCCTCCGGAGTCTGCCACCGCCTGCGTGTAGAACGGTGCGGCTCCTGGACGCGCGAAGCGGAATGTCAGCCGTGCGCCGGAAGCAGCTGTCCCACCCTCTGTGACGCGCAACTGCATTGTCAAGTTGTTCTCCGCGACCACTGATTCGGAGTTGAGCCATTGCACTTCCAACTCCTTCACCGCGGCGAGCGCTTCAGGCTCCGGACGATCGAAAACGCTCTCCAGTTTGCCTTCGCGGATGGCATCCAGCACCAAGCGATGCTGCTCGCGAAGTTGTTGCTCCTTCTGCGCGTCGCCAAATTGAGCTTCGGCCGCTTTGCTTGCGTAGGAAGTCGCCTTCTTCCCGATGCAGCGTCCGCGGACGAATACCTGGGTTTGGAGCAAAAGCTCCCCTTCACGCGCCTCACTCTGCACGTGATAGATCGTGTCACCGTGCTTTACGTCGGTATTGAACCCGAAAATCATAGGGATTGAGTGATTGAGTGATTGAATGATCGAGCCATTGAAACACACCGAACGTTGTTTTCAATCGCCGGATCATCAGATCACTCAATCGCAAATTTTCCTCTCATTCAATTTCCAAAATTCACAGCGCGCTCGCTTGACACTCGCGAGTGTAACCCCATAATCTAGAACGTTTAAGCAATCATTCGCGCGAATTATATATACGTCTCCTCATGCCAGACAATTACTTCGCTCGCTACCTCCCTTTCTTGATCCACATGATCATGGCGGGCGGCATTGCGGTTGCGATTGTCACCCTCTCCTGGCTGATCGGGCAGCGTAAACCCACCCGCGCCAAATTGATGCCCTATGAATCGGGCATGACCCCCGTTGGTGACGCCCGACAGCGCTTCTCGGTGAAATTCTACCTCGTGGCGATGCTGTTTATTCTGTTCGATGTGGAGGCGGTCTTCATCTATCCATGGGCCGTCATCCTGCGGGATTTGAAACACTTTGGTCTGTGGGAAATGCTGGTGTACATCGGAATATTTTTGGTTGGCTTCTTCTACGTCTGGAAAAAGGGTGTGCTGGACTGGGGTGAGACTTCGACCGGACGGGAGAGAAGTTGATGGCCCTATCCCCCGCGATCACAGATATTGAACAACTGAAAAATCATCCGGCGGTGGCCAGAATTCAGGGCTGGAATCCGCAAGCGATTCAGGGTGTCAAGTTCGACCGTGACGAGATGACGATCGTCGTGGACCGCTCAGCCATCCGCGAAGCCTGTGCCCTCCTAAGAGAGGACCCTGCCTGCCCTTTCAACTTCCTGTCTGATGTAACTTGCGTGGATTGGTATCCGGCCGAACCGAGATTTGAGGTCGTTTATCACCTTCTGTCGATTCCCAAGAAAGAACGAGTACGCCTAAAGGTTCGCTTGAATAGTTCCAGCCCGACTGTTGATTCCCTTACGTCGGTTTGGCCTGGAGCCAATTATTTTGAGCGCGAGGTCTTCGACCTCTTCGGCGTGCGCTTTGCGGGCCATCCGTATTTGCGGCGAATCATGATGCCTGAGGACTGGGAAGGTCATCCTTTACGTAAGGACTATCCCGTGGAGGGCTACCGCTGATCTCGAGATAAAGATGGCACATCTGACGCCCACTCCCGTCGTTGAACCCGGTCAGGATCGCACGATGATCCTGAACATGGGTCCGCAGCATCCATCGACTCACGGTGTGTTGCGCCTGCTGCTGGAAATCGACGGCGAAAACGTGGTGCGCCTGATGCCCGACATTGGGTACCTGCACACGGGGATTGAGAAAACCTGCGAGGCGAAGTTTTACCAGCAGGTAGTTCCCCTCACCGACCGCATCGATTATCTCTGCCCTCTGACCAACAATCTTTGTTACGTGCTGGCAGTAGAGAAACTGCTTGGGCTGGAAATCCCGCCGAAAGCGCAGTGGATGCGCGTGCTGCTGAACGAGCTGACACGGATCAACTCACATCTCGTGTGGCTGGGCACGCACGCCATGGATATTGGTGCGATGACGGTCTTCTTATATTGCTTCCGCGAGCGCGAAGAGATCCTGAAGATGTTCGAGATGGTCAGCGGCCAGCGCATGATGACCTCGTACTTTCGCGTTGGTGGCTTGGCGCTGGAACCGCCACTGGGATTCTTCGACCGCGTCCGTGATTTCGCCGGGTACTTCCCTGAGAAAGTAGATGAGTACGAGAACCTGCTGACCGGAAATCCGATCTGGATGATGCGGACCAAAGGCGTCGCTAGGATGACTGCGGAAGATGCGATTGCACTCGGAGCGACGGGGCCGACGCTTCGTGGAAGTGGCGTCGATATTGACTTGCGGCGCGATATGCCGTACTCGAGCTACGAGAAGTTCCAGTTTAAGGTTCCGGTTTCGCAGGAAGGTGATGTATTTGCGCGGTATATGTGCCGTGTGCAGGAACTGCGCGAATCCATCGGAATCGTTCGCCAGGCACTCGACGGCATGCCGGACGGCCCCATCAAGGCGAATGCGCCGCACGTGGTTCTTCCTGACCGGGAGAAGATGAAGACCCAGATGGAGTCCCTCATCTATCACTTTAAGATTATTACGGAAGGCTTCGCGGTTCCTGCCGGTGAGGTTTACCAGGCAGTCGAGTCGCCGCGTGGCGAAATGGGGTATTACATCGTCAGCGATGGGACTGCGAAACCGTATCGAGTCCACATGCGCTCGGCATGTTTTGCGAACCTGCAGACTTTGGCAAAGATGTGCGAGGGAAAACTGCTGGCGGATGTAGTGGCGGCGATTGGAAGCATTGACATCGTGCTTGGAGAAATTGACCGATGACCCTGTGAACCTCTGCGTCCTCTGTGGTGGGAAAGACCGTTAACCACAGGGACACAGAGGCTCACAGAGGACCTTCAGGAAATGAAATTTTCGGACGAATTCGAGACTCGGTTTGCGGAGATGGTGCCGCATTATCCGACCAAGCGATCTGCGTTGGTTCCGACGCTCCTTTATGCGCAGGACGAAGTTGGATTCTTGAGTGACGAGGTGATCGTAGAAATCGCGGGGCGCCTGGATTTGACGGAACTCGAAGTACGCAACGTGATCAGCTACTACTCGATGCTGACCACCAAGCCGCGCGGCAAGTACAACGTGCAGGTCTGCACCAACATCAGCTGCATGGTTCGCGGCGGCGAAGAGATCCTGCATCATTGCGCCAAAAAGCTGGGCATCGGCCACAAGCAAACAACGGCCGACGGCATGTTCACCTTGGAAGAAGTCGAATGCATCGGAGCATGCAGCTGGGCTCCCGCGGCACAGGTGAATTACGACTTTCACGAGAACCTGACCACCGAAAAGATGGACAGGATTCTTGATGGGTATAAGAAGAAGGGAACGCAGTAAATCTATTTAATCATTTAGTCATTTAAGCATTGATTCAATGACTAAATGACTAAATGACTAAATGTCATGGCTGATCTGGTTTCACATTCCGACGAGGTAAGAGTCGTCTCCCGGCGATTTGGCATGGGTGCGACCAACATCGACCGCTACCTCGAACTCGACGGCTACAAGGCCGTGCAGAAGGCTCTGACTATGGAGCCCGACGCCATTGTTAATGAGGTCAAGAACTCCGGGCTCCGAGGACGCGGCGGAGCCGGGTTCTCTACGGGGATGAAGTGGTCCTTCGTTCCCAAGCAATCAGCCAAGCCGAAGTATGTGCTCTGCAATGGCGATGAGAGCGAACCAGGTACCTGTAAAGACCGGCTCATTTTCGAGCACGATCCACATTCGGTGATCGAAGGCGTGATGATTGCCGCCTTAGCCGTAGGCGCGAAGAGCGGATACATCTACATCCGCGGCGAGTACCGATATCTGTCGATCATCATGCAGAAGGCGATCAAGGACGCCTATGCCAAGGGATTTGTCGGGAAGAACATCTTCGGTAGTGGGCGCGACCTGGATATCTACTGGCACGGCGGCGCTGGCGCTTATGAAGTCGGAGAGGAATCGGCGCTGATGGAATCGCTCGAAGGGAAACGCGGAGTGCCGCGCATTCGACCTCCCTTCCCTGCTGTCGTGGGACTGTGGGGAGGACCCACGGTCATTAATAATGCCGAGACGCTGGCAAACGTCCCTCACATTATTCTTGGTGGGGCTGACTGGTACGCCAAGCTGGGAACGCCCAAGAACGGGGGCACGCGCCTGTTTTGTCTAAGCGGAAACATCGCCAAGCCTGGTGTATATGAACTGCCGATGGGCTACAACCTGAAGAAGATGATCTATGACGTCGGCGGCGGCATTCCGAATGGCCGGCAGTTGAAAGCCGTGGTGCCCGGCGGCTCATCGTGTCCTGTTCTGAAGGCGGACGAAGTTGATGTGGCCATGGACTTTGATTCCGTCGCGAAAGCTGGATCGATGCTCGGCTCGGGTGGTGTGGTCGTGATCGACGAGGCGCAGTGCATTGTTAAATTTGCGCTACGGACCATGAAGTTCTATCAGCACGAGAGTTGTGGCTGGTGCATCCCGTGCCGCGAGGGAACGGACTGGCTGAAGAAGACGCTGATCCGATTCCACAAGGGCGGCGGCGTGATGAAAGACATCGACAATATGCAGTACCTGGCGGAGAACATGCTGGGGCGCACGTTCTGCCCGCTGGGGGATGCTGCGGCAATGCCGACGATTGGTTTCGTGAAGAAATTCCGGAAAGAGTTTGAAGACCATCTTGACGGCAAGCCGTGCCCTTATGAGAAGTCGGCTGAACCGGTTGAGGTAATGGCCTAAGCGATGAGTGCTTTGCCACAAGCCATGACGTTGTATGAAGAGAACCAGGCGCTGCTTATGGAATTGCGCAGCAGTCGGGACCGATTTCTATCGCTGCTTGAGAGCGTGCCTGAGAACCTGCGCGACATCCGTCCAGCTGACGGTGCGTGGTCCATCATGGATTGCGCGGAACATATTTGCATCGCTGAGGAGTTAATGTCCGTATCCCTGCGAAAGCGGCGACCGACCGAAGCTGCTCCCGACCTGCAGAGGGACGCAGTGATCCGCAAAATTGCGCTAGATCGGTCCAGAAAGATCGTGGCACCTGATCGGGCTAAACCAACAGGACGTTACAAGTCTCTGGCGGAAGCAGCGAACGCATTCCGATCCGCTCGCGAACAGAACATAGCCCTGATCGAATCGCTCGGAGAGGATTTGCGCCGTTCAACTTGCTTACACCCGCTGGGCGTTTTCGATACCTATCAGTTTGTGCGGATCATGGCTTTGCATCCGGAACGGCATGCAGCCCAGATGGAAGAGATCAAGAACAGTGCCGCTTATCTCGCGGCCATTCATTCATAGAGAGCACTTTAGGAATTCATGGCTGAAGCGCCAAAACTTGTAAACCTTACGGTCGACGGCAAGAAGATCACGGCTCCCGCCGGGTCGCTGCTGATTGATGCCTGCAAGAATGTCGGCATTGAAGTGCCTTCGTTCTGCTACTACCCCAACCTGTCGCTGCAGGGCGCTTGCCGGATGTGTCTCGTCAAGATCGAAAAGATGCCCAAGCTACAGACGGCATGCACGACCGTTGTCGGCGAGGGCATGGTGGTCACTACCGAGAGCGACGAGATCAAGCAGGCGCGCAAGTCGATGCTTGAACTGCTGCTGGGGAACCATCCGCTGGATTGTCCGGTGTGCGATGCGGGCGGCGAGTGCGAGCTGCAGGACATGACTTTTTCCTACGGTGCCGCCGAATCGAAATTCATGGAAGCGAAGAACCACAAGGAGGAGCAGCAGTGGTCTCCGGTGGTCTACTTCGACCGGCCGCGATGCATCCTTTGTTATCGGTGCGTTCGTGTCTGCGGTGAGGGCATGGACGTTTGGGCTCTTGGCGTGCAGAACCGGGGTGTGAGTTCTCTGATCGCTCCTAATAAAGAAGATCATCTGGAGTGCGAAGAGTGCGGCATGTGCATCGACATCTGCCCGGTCGGTGCTCTTACTTCCGGCGCGTACCGTTACAAGACGCGGCCTTGGGAGATGAAGCACGTGGGCACCGTCTGCACGCATTGCGGCGATGGTTGCAAGACGACTCTTGGCGTGCGGCGCTCTGATACCGGCATGGAGATCGTCCGCGGGGACAATCGCGACAAGAGCGGCACCAACGGTGATTTTCTCTGCATTAAGGGTCGATACGGGTTCGATTTCGCCAGTCACGAAGAGCGGCTGACGCAGCCGTTGATTCGCAGGAATGGCAAGCTCACCCCCTCGACATGGGAAGAAGCTTTTGAACTCGTTGGGAAAAAGTTCGCAGAGATCCGCGACAAGGATAGCGGGGCTGCGATCGGAGTGATCGGGTCAAATCGCACCACGAACGAAGAAGCGTATCTTCTCTCGAAATTTGCGCGGACCGTGCTGAGGACGCACAACGTTGACCATCACCGCACGGCCGACTTCCCTGCCTTCGCGGCTGCAATGCGAGGGCCGGACGACAAGACCGCCAGCATGGCCGATGTCTTCAATGCGCCAGCGATTCTGCTTATCGGCAATGACCCTACGGAGCAGCATCCGCTGTTGGCGTGGCAAATTCGCAACAATGTTCGGTTACATCGGGCGAAGCTCTATGTCGTCAACCAGAAATCGATCAAGCTGCGGCGCCAGGCCATCGCGTTCGCGCAGGTTTCCCAGGAAGCAGCATTCGTCCAGTTCCTTGCCAAAGACGATCCCGCACCTGCGTCTCTGGGAATCGAAGGTACGACTCCCGATGCTCTGAGCAAGCTGCGCGAAACCCTGCGCGGCGAGCAGGGACTGGTGGTTGTATTCGGCTCAGAGATTCAGGACAACGGCATCCTGCAACTGGTGGCTGCGCTACCCAAGGCGAAGTTCATTTGCCTAGGCGACTACGCGAACTCTCGGGGCGCATCCGATATGGGCCTGTATCCCGACATGCTCCCCGGATATCACGCGGTCAAAGGCCAAACTCCCTTCCACGAAGAATGGAAACTGCCTGAGGCCGATGGGCTGAATACGGCAGAGATGGTTGTGGCTGCGCAGACGGGCAAACTGAAAGCGCTCTACGTCGTGGGATCGAATCCGATCGGGCGTTTGCAGATTGATCCCTTTGCATTCTCGAACAGCTTCGTCGTCGTGCAGGATATGTTCCTGACCGAAACGGCGGTCATCGCTGACGTCGTGCTGCCCGCGGCGAATGCCTACGAAAAAGCGGGGACGATGACCAACACCTGCGGAGACATTCAGCTTGTAAAGAAGGCAGGTGAAGTTTCAGGCACGAAACCTGATTTTGAAATGATCGTCCGTATCGCCGATGCGATGGGTCATGACGTGCATAAGCTGGTTCCGTTCGGCGGTGGCGTTCACGCCGATATGGGTCAGGCGCGCGGCGCACAGTCCGGTGAAGTCGACCGGCATGCAGTGTGGCTCGAAAATCAAGGGCTCGAACCGAAACTGAGCCCGCTCGATCCCATGGCGATTCTCGACGAGATTCAACGGCTGGTTCCCGGATATGACGTCTCACGCGCGAACCTGCTGGGTGGGAACGCTGAGCATACATCGCTCAACAAGACCGGTGGAGGTATCACGACGCGAAGAGGAGATGCAGCTATCGCGATTTCCCCAGCGAACGATTCACTATTCACTTCGGGCACGCTTGGACGTTACTCGCGGGCTCTGAAGTCGGTCGTGGAAGCGCATGAAGTCAAGCCCGTCGAAGTCGCGGCTGACTGAGTTTTGTTCCAATTTGCATTAGGGTCTCAACCAATTGCTGTCCTGCGGTACAGAGAGGAAGTCGGGCGTTGCCAATCTGGGTCTACATCGTAGCTTCGATCATCAAGTCGGCAGTGGTTCTACTTGTGCTACTGACCGCTGTTGCCTATACGGTCTGGCTCGAACGCAAGGTTGTGGGCCACATGCAGAATCGTTGGGGACCTACGCGGGTGGGACCGTTTGGACTGTTGCAGCCGGCCGCTGACGGAGTCAAGTTCTTATTCAAGGAAGATCTGACTCCACCACACGTCTACAAGCCGCTGTACATTGCGGCGCCGCTGATTGCTGTCGTCTTTGCACTGACATCGATCGCAGTGATTCCGTTTGGCAACTCGATCACTCTGTTCGGATACACATTCCCGCTACAGATTACCGACGTGAACATAGGGTTGCTGATCATTCTTGGTGTTACATCGGTCGGTGTTTACGGCGTAGCGCTCGCAGGATGGTCTTCCAACAATAAGTATTCCCTGCTAGGAGGGCTGCGGGCCAGCGCGCAGATGGTGAGCTACGAGATTTCTCTCGGCCTGTCACTGGTAGGCGTGCTGATCTTGGCGGGTAGCTTCAGCCTGCGCGACATCGTCAACGCACAAGCTGGCCATTTCTGGGGATTCATCCCTCGCTGGAACATTTTCATCCAGCCGGTCGCCTTCTTCTGTTATTTGATGGCGGCCTACGCAGAGACCAACCGCATCCCGTTTGACTTGCCGGAGGCAGAGACCGAACTGGTTGCGGGATATCACACCGAATACAGCGCGATGAAGTTCGCCATGTTCTTCATGGCGGAGTACGCAAACATGATCACCGTCGCGTGCCTGGCGACGCTGCTGTTCCTGGGCGGGTGGCATGGGCCGATCTTCGGTCCGCCGATTCTCCAGGCGATCTTGCCGGTGTTCTGGTTCTGCGCCAAGATTTTCGTATTTCTCTTTGTGTACATTTGGGTGCGCGGCACATTGCCACGCTTCCGCTATGACCAACTGATGGCGTTCGGTTGGAAGTTCCTGCTGCCGCTCGCGATTGTGAATCTGGTAGCGACGGCAATCGCAGTCGCGTGGTGAAAAAAGAGTGATCAGTGGTCAGTGATCAGTGGCCAGTCGATTAGGAACTGACCGCTCACTACCAACCACTGGACAACAAATTTCATGCTCAGCATTCATCTCATTCTGTTTCTGGCGTTCGGAGCCATCGCGGTCGCGGGGGCCGTCAACTTGCTGGTGCAGACGCATCCGATCAATAGCGCCTTGTCGCTGATCGCCGTCATGGCCGCCCTGGCTGGCGAATACCTGCTGCTGGGCGCTGAATTCGTCGCAGCTGTGCAGGTCATCGTCTATGCCGGCGCGATTATGGTGCTGTTTGTATTCGTCATCATGCTGCTCAACGCAGGAGTAGAGGAACGCACTAAAGGCAGCCGGGTTGCGATTCTGTTAGGCATCCCCGGAATGCTGGTTGGAAGCCTGCTGGTCGCGTGGGTTGTTCTCAAATATTCTGGGACGCAATCAGTTCCCGTAGGAGCCCTACCCGGAGCGCCAAGGACAATTGGGCCACTGCTGTTTCACGAATTCCTGCTGCCGTTTGAAATCACCTCGATCCTGATTCTGATCGCGATCATGGGCGCAGTCGTGCTGGCGAGCAAGCCGACGACTGCTGGCGGCCCAGCAAAGAAGGTGCACGACTAATGGTTCCTCTGTCCTATTACCTCGTGCTTAGCGGAATCCTGTTCGCCTGCGGCGTGCTTGGATTCCTCATCAAGCGCAACATCATCACGATCTTCATGTCGATCGAGTTGATGCTGAACGGTGTGAACCTTTCCTTTGTGGCTTTCGCCGCCCACTGGCATGCGCTAGCCGGACAGGTGTTCGTCTTCTTTGTGATGGTCGTGGCGGCCGCAGAAGCTGCGGTTGGACTGGCAATCATAATTTCTGTCTATCGCACGCGAGAAACGCTAAACGTTGACCAGGTGAATTTGCTGAAATTATGACGCAGAATCCGTATCTCTGGCTGATTCCGACGCTGCCCCTTGCCGGGGCCGCGATCAATGGATTTCTCGGGCGCCGGTCTTCGAAAACGGCTGTTACGACGATCGCATTGGTGTTCCCGGGATTGGCTTTCGCTCTTGCCCTTTGGATTGCATTTGGGTTCTCCTCGGCAGCAGCACCGTACGGGTGCCATCTAGCTCACTGGATCCGCTCCGGTAATTTCTCGGCGGACTTCTCGTTTTATCTGGATCAACTCTCGCTGGTCATGCTGCTAGTGGTCACCGGGGTCGGATTCCTGATTCATGTCTACTCCGTTGGCTACATGGCTGAGGACCCCAGCTATTACCGATTCTTCACCTACCTGAACCTGTTCATGTTTTTCATGCTGATGCTGATCCTGGCGAACAACTACCTGGTGATGTTCATCGGGTGGGAGGGAGTCGGGCTCGCGTCGTATCTGCTGATCGGATTCTGGTTCACAAAAGACTCGGCGGCATCGGCTGGAAAGAAAGCCTTCATAGTCAACCGAATCGGCGACTTCGGATTCTTGATCGCACTATTCCTGATCATCCAGCATTTTGGATCGCTGAATTTCACGGAAGTCTTCAACAAGGTACAGCCGCTAGGCGCAGAGACCTCAGGCGCAGGATTGCTTACCGCGATTGGCATTCTGCTGATGGTCGGAGCTTGCGGCAAATCAGCGCAGATTCCGCTCTACGTTTGGCTTCCTGACGCAATGGAAGGGCCGACACCTGTATCGGCGCTGATCCACGCCGCAACGATGGTGACAGCCGGCGTTTACATGGTGGCGAGATCCCATGTGATTTTCGAGCGCGCTCCGATCGCACTCACGCTTGTAGCAATTATCGGAACGCTGACGGCGCTGTTTGCTGCGACGATCGGCATTACACAGACCGACATTAAGAAGGTCCTCGCTTACTCCACGGTCTCGCAGCTTGGCTACATGTTCATGGCCTGCGGCGTGGGAGCTTTTTCGGCAGGAATCTTTCACCTGATGACGCACGCCTTCTTCAAGGGCTTGCTCTTTCTGGCGGCGGGTTCGGTGATTCACGCCGTCGGCGGCGAACAGGACATGCGCAAGATGGGCGGGTTGCGTTCCTATATTCCGTGGACCTTCCTAACCATGGGTATCGCCACTTTGGCGATCGCCGGAATCCCGCCATTCGCGGGCTTCTGGAGCAAGGACGAAATTCTCTGGAAAGCTTTTTCCAGCGAGCATGGAAGCTGGATTTATTGGCTGATCGGAGTCATTACCGCCTTCATCACATCGTTCTACATGTTCCGGCTGCTGTTTATGACGTTCTTCGGCGACTACCAAGGGGCGCAGGTAGATGCGCACGGACATGGCACACACGGACATGAACAAGGAGTTCATGGGCATGGTGAACCGCATGAGAGCCCCGCAGTCATGCTGGTGCCGCTGATGATCCTTGCTTTGCTATCGGTCGTGGGCGGACTCGTTGGCATCGGGAACGGATTTGAGCACTTCCTGGCACCGGTCTTTGGTACGTCAACGGAGACGGCTGCCGAAGGGGCAAGTCACGGTACTGAGCTCCTGTTGATGGCAGTCTCAGTCACGGTTGCTGTTCTCGGTTTTCTGCTGGCGTTTGTGCTGTATGTGAGCAAGCCTGAGCTTCCGAAAAAGATCGCCGCTTCGCTGGGAAGCCTATACGACGCGGTTCTGAACAAGTACTACGTCGATGAGATCTACGCGAAGGTCTTCGTCAAACCGCTGGTTGATGGCTCAACGGCAGTCCTCTGGCAGGGGGTCGATCGCAAGGTGATCGACGACACCGTGAACAACGCCGCCGATGGCGCACGGCATGTTTCCGACGAAGTGCGGCACATGCAGTCCGGTAATCTGCGGTCCTATGCCGGGTGGATCGCTGCCGGAGCGGCAGTGGTGATCGCATACATGGTATGGCGAGGGGTGGGACAATGAGCACCGATGCCTTGAGCCCTTACATTGTTTCGCTGGTCACGTTTGCTCCGCTCGGGGGCGCGGTACTGCTTACGCTTCTTCCGCGGCGCGACCGCGATATCCGTGTAATTGCGTTCCTGGTTTCGCTGATCACCTTTGGCTTGTCCATCCATTTGCCGGTGTACTTCCGCCGCGGGCTGCCAGGCTTCCAGTTCGAAGTCGACAAGCAATGGATTGCCAGCCCGAATATCCATTACCACATGGCCGTTGACGGCATTTCGATGTGGCTGGTGGTGCTGACGACCTTCCTTACACCGCTGTGCGTGCTCATCTCGTGGAAGTCGGTCCACGATCGGGTGAAAGAGTTCTTTATCCTGTTGCTCGTTCTGGAGACCGCACTGATCGGCGTCTTCACCTCGCTGGACTTGTTCCTGTTCTATTTCTTCTGGGAAGCAACGCTGATCCCGATGGCATTGTTGATTGGCGTTTTCGGCCACGAGCGCAAGGTTTACGCCGCGGTGAAGTTCTTCATGTACACGATGATCGCCTCCGTGTTCATGCTGGCGGCGATTCTGTGGCTATACGCGCATACGGGCAGCTTTGATTTCATTGTGATTCGCGACCAGATTGCGCGCGGCGCCGTGGCGAACTTCCCTGCTGCTGCGCAGTGGCTTTTTCTTGGATTCTTTCTGGCCTTCGCCGTGAAGGTTCCTCTGTTCCCGTTCCACACCTGGTTGCCCGACGCTCACGTTGAAGCGCCAACCGCCGGGTCAGTCCTGCTGGCTGGCGTACTGCTGAAAATGGGCACATACGGGATGCTGCGCTTCAACCTCGGCTTGTTCCCCGAGCAGGCGCGCCGCAACGCTCCGTGGATCATGACCCTAGCTCTCATCGGCATCATTTATGGCGCTCTAGTCGCGATGGTTCAGCCCAATATGAAGAAGCTGATCGCATACTCGTCGGTCAGCCACCTGGGATTTGTCGTGCTTGGCATTTTCAGCTTCACAGTATCCGGTTTGAACGGGGCAATGTTTGTGATGCTGGCTCACGGCATCTCGACCGGCGGACTCTTCATGCTGGCTGGAATTCTGCACGAGCGGCGGCATACGTATGAGATCGCCGAGTTTGGCGGACTGGCCTCAATCACTCCCGTGTACGCCGCGTCCTACCTTTTCATCGTGCTAGCGTCGGTTGGTCTACCCCTGCTCAATGGCTTCGTGGGCGAATTCCTGGTGCTCAACGGAGCATTCCAGGCAAGGCCAATCTATGGAATCCTCGGCGCTACCGGAGTGATCTGGAGCGCCTGCTACCTGCTCTGGATGTTCCAGCGAGTTTTCTACGGAAAAGTAACGAACCCAGTGAACAATTCGATGCGCGATATGCTCGGCTTTGAAAAGGCAGCCGTTTGGCCGTGCGCAGTTGCGGCCTTAGTAATGGGCGTCGCGCCAATTCTGTGGCTGGCCGCGATCGACCCGGCGGTGCAGGGTGCTCTAATACCGCTTGCTCAGGTTGTCAGTAAGGTGGTGATCCAATGACTTGGCCTGCCTTACTGCTGCAGACTCTCCCTCAAACTGAGGACTACATCCGCATCCTTCCAGAGTTAGTGCTCTCTGCGTTCGGCATCATAATCATGCTGCTCGACGCGGTCGTCGACGAAGAAAAAAACCAGAAGACTCTTGGAGGAATCGCTTTCGGCGGGACACTGGTGGCACTGGCAGCCACCTGGTATATGGCGCAATTTCCGGGATTAGCGTTTTCCAACACGATCAAGATTGATAGCTTCAGCGTTTTCTTTGACTCTCTTGTCATAGTCATTGCAGCCGTGGTCATTCTCAGCTCATTTGAGTACTTAGCGGTGCAACGCATTCGCGCCAGTGAATATTTCGCCCTGATTTTGTTCGGCGTGGTCGGCATGACGATCATGTCATCGGCGGTCGAGTTGGTGCTGATCTTCATTGGCCTGGAGATGTCTTCGATTTCGACGTACGTCTTGGCGGGGTTTCGCCGTAATGACGCCTCGAGCGGTGAATCGTCGCTGAAATACTTCCTGCTCGGTTCCTTTGCAACCGCGTTCTTCCTATACGGAGTAGCGCTGATGTTTGGCGCCACCGGGTCGACCAATATCGACATAATCGGTCAAAAGCTGCAGTCAGCGCCGGCAGATGTGCTTGTATTCGTGTCGATGGCGCTGATGTTCGTTGGACTTGGATTTAAAGTGGCGGCCGCCCCCTTCCACATTTGGACTCCCGACGTTTACGAGGGAGCACCGGCGCCGGTTGTCGGCTTCATGTCGACGGCTCCCAAAGCGGCAGCGTTTGCGGTCCTGCTACGCGTCGTTTTCACGATCAACGCTCCCGGGCGCTTCTGGTTTTTGTGGGTGACAGCAGCGCTCTCAATGACACTGGGCAATGTCGGCGCGCTGGTGCAATCAAACGTCAAGAGAATGCTTGCGTATTCCTCAATTGCGCATGCTGGATACCTGCTGGTAGCTTTCGCGATGATAAGTCCGCAGAATTCTCTGACTGGAATCTCGGCCGCAATGTTCTACACCGCTGCCTATGCCGCCATGAACGTAGGGGCGTTCGCCGTGGTCAGTCATTTTGCGAATGCAGGAGAGCGCTACGTAACGCTTGAGGACTATGAAGGACTCGGGCGCTCTTCCCCACTCCTTGCCGCAGCCCTGGCTATGTTTCTGCTTTCCCTCATCGGGATCCCGATGACAGGCGGATTCTTCGCCAAGTTCTACGTCTTCAGCGCCGCTATACGGGCCAACTTGATCTGGCTGACTCTGATCGGAGTCGTAAACAGCGCCATCGGGGCCTACTACTACCTCCGGATCATTGTTTCTATGTATATGCGGGAGCCCCGTAGGGCAGTGCCGGTTACGCCGGTATCTTTCGGCGTGGGCTCCGCGCTCGCCCTGAGCCTGATCGCTACACTTTATCTGGGGATTCTGCCCAACCGGGTGCTGCAGGTCGCGCAACATTCCGCGCAGGACTTGCTTCCGCAACAATCTTCGTCTGGCAATTCAAGTGTGGCTCCAACACCCAGTCTGGCAGGTACTCCGCAGCAATAAGTTGTCTGGCCATGGAGCGAAACCTGCATTTGACAAGCAGCATCAATAGCGTGCATCATGTGTCCACTGAGTTCCCAGGTAGTCCTTCTCAACCTAATTAGTTCTGTCACGGGTAGTGGCCCTGGAGGAGAGCAAATGTCCAAATTGATTCGAAGGCTCTGGTCCGAAGAGGATGGCCAAGACATCGCTGAATATGCGGTGATGCTTGCTGTGATCCTGGTGTTGGTGGTGGGAACCGTTCGGCTGATCGGCTCGAATGCCAATAACGCGTTCTCCAGCGTTGCCAGTTCTCTGCAGTAATCTTTTTGATTTAGTTCGAGAAATGAACGTTCAAAACAACTTATGACACGATTTACTCCAAGCTTCGCGTACGCCTGGTACTACCGATTTACGGTAGCGGCTGCGGAGCAGCTTGGAGATAGGATGAGCCACTAAAGGCTACCTGAAATACCAAGCTTCTTCGTCGGCCGCGATCCTTGATCGCGGTTTTTGTTTTATAGGACCAAATTCACCAGGAGACCAGCCTCAATGATTGTCAACATGTCTGAGAAAGCCACCGAGCAAGAGATTAATCATGTGATCGAACGCATTCGCGAAGCCGGATACCAGCCCCATGTCACGCGAGGTACGGAGCGGACGATCGTCGCCGCGGTTGGCAGCGGCCGGAGACACGAGATCGAAGCCCTGCAGGTTGCGCCCGGAGTTGATAACGTGGTCGCCATCGCCCAGCCCTTTAAGCTCGTAAGCCGGCAAGTGCGGCCGGAGCGTTCCATTGTGAAGATCAATGGCATCTCGATCGGTGGTCCTGAAGTGGTAGTGATCGCCGGACCGTGCTCCGTCGAATCACGCGAACAGTTGCTCGATACCGCGCACGCCGTGAAGCGTGCGGGGGCATCCATGCTACGTGGGGGAGCGTACAAACCGCGGACGTCGCCGTATGACTTTCAGGGTCTGGGAATTGAAGCGCTGAAGATCCTCCGGCAAGCGAAAGAAGAAACGGGACTGCCGGTCGTCACAGAAGTAATGAGCACCGAGGATATCGACCTGATTTGCGAATACGCCGACATGCTTCAGATCGGAGCCCGAAATATGCAGAATTTCGCTCTACTGCGCCGCCTGGCCACGGTCAAGAAGCCGATTCTGTTGAAGCGCGGACCGTCCGCGACAGTGAAAGAGTGGTTGCTGGCGGCCGAGTATCTTTTGGCAGGCGGAAATAGCCAGGTTGTTCTCTGCGAGCGCGGAATCAAGACTTTCGAGACCGAGATGCGGAATACGATGGACCTGGCCGCGATTGCTCTAGCTCGTGACCTGTCGCACCTGCCAGTCATCGCTGACCCGTCTCATGGAACCGGTAAGCAGAGCTTAATCGCCGCCGTTTCGCGCGCGGCAGTTGCGATCGGCGCTGATGGACTCATTATCGAGGTGCACCCTTGTCCAGAACGCGCGTTGTCCGACGGGCCTCAGTCCCTCGATTTCGCGGGATTTGGCAAGGTCATGCGAGCACTGACCGAGCCGCTGCGACAGACGGCAAGTCCTCAACCGGCTCCAGCGGCCGTATAGCATGGCATCCCAGGCAGTGTTCCTCTGCATTCTCGCCCAACTTGCACCTAGTGAGCCGGGGCGGGCTGCTTGGGTCGCATCGCCGGGTCACCGAACAGGACGAACGTGCGCCGAACATCAAGGTCGTTGATCGACGACTTGGCGTTGAGAATCGCTTCGCCAAGAGTTTGTCCGTTGACGCTGAAAGCATTCTGCACCACTGCGGAATCCAGCGCGGTCTGCGGTGGCGCCTGGTTTAGTCCACTCGACGCCAGGACTGCCACGCCGCCTCCGTTCTGCGCAAGCATGAGGCTCACACCGAGGGGTTCCGCGTAGACGTCCTGGAAGAATCCGTTCAGGCAGTCCATGATCAGGAAGATCGGTAACTGCGAACCGTTGGTCAGCGTGCTCACGGTGCTCTCGTCGAAGATGTCGGAGCCGGACCACTGCTCTTCTGAGCCGTGTCCCAGATAGTTGACGATCAACTGGCCCGAGTTGATCGAGTTGACGATGTCCGTTCTTGCTCCGGCGACTCCCACTGTGTCGACAAAAATGTCCGTCAGAAGCATGCTTGATGGGAGCAGTGCTTGCACTATCTCGCTATCGCCAGTGAAGTCGTCGGTAGAGTCGTCTTTGTCGGCGACGAAGAGAGCATTCGAAGTCCATGGGCCGTTCGTTGATTGCCCCTCGTAAGTGGCAATCTTACTGATCACAGTCTTCGCTTCAACAGGCGTACTGACAGGCAAACGTCCCGTGGCGATGGTAGGCAAGCCACTATTGGTGAAGTCTGAGAACCAGTCGTCGGAAGCCGTCATCATGCTCGCCGTCGCGATCATGTGGGTCGGAACGTAATCCAGTTCGCCGAATCCGAGATAGTTGCGGGGATCGATCGACGCACGCCCATTCAACAGCAGGAATGTCGGCGCTTTCTTCCAATTGTGTGTGGCGGCCCAGAGGAAGCGCTTGATGGCAAAAGGACTTCGTTCCCCAAAATTGAACTCGTCATAGAGCTCGCCAACTGGGACTACGGCCGATGTCTTTCCCTCCGCAGCGTGAGCCCGCACCAGTGGTACAAGCGCAGCGGCAAAGTCACCATGCGTGACCATCACAATGTCCCCACCTGGCAAGGCAGTGCGCCAATGTGAAGGACGATTTGGCACCACGTCAGATGCCGGCAGAGTTATGTAGTTCGCAACAGCCAATAGCGTGTGACGCAACGGCCCAGCACCCCTGCCAGTCGTGAACGGAACTTGCAAAGCGATGTCGTACTTGCCGTTGTTCTCGGTCACTCCCGGAGTCAAGAGCACCGGTTGGTTGGGATCGGTGATATCAACAACAACAGGAGTACTGCTGAAATTGCTTATCTTGATCTCGTCGCCAGCTCGTCCTGTGAACTTCAAGCGATCGCTGTCTGCGGCATACTTGTGGGGGTAAGTGATACGGATGTAGTTCACCAGGCTGGTGTCGTAGTCGCCATTCTGGGCGGTGAGCGTGACCGTGTTGTTCCATGGGAGAAGCACGCCGGGCGGAACCTGCATCTTCAAGGTTCCCTGCGCCTGGCCAGCAAACACCACGTCTCCAACATTTGTTCCATTCACCGCAACCACAACATCGTGCGGGAAGCCGGTAATAATTCCCTGCAACGAGACTTCGATCTGAGCCTGCTGCATAGAATTCGTGTCGAGATGCGGTACTTCAATCGACTGATCCAAGGGAGTGTTCGTGACCAACGAGCCAAAGAAATTCTGCCCTGTCGTTGTGATCAGTGCCGAGAAATATATAGTGTGTTCCTGCAGTTCAACGGTTGCCGTGTAGTTCGCCGGAGGCTGGTTCGAACCGAACGATGGCGGCAGTTCCTGAATCCGAAGTCCCGGATCGTTGCCGACAACGAGCCAATACACTCTTGTTCCCGAAAAAATCGTATTGATTCCCGTACCGTAGAAATTGATTGCGGCTTCCGGGCCGAAACCTCCGGGCCCGGCCGTTGCTCCGGTGATTTTTATCGGCTGCTCGATGGCTTCGGCGTACAAATGCAGCAATGCTGGATCTATGTTGGGATCGAGCCCAGCTTGTACCAGTTCCGGTTGGCCGATCTGATGCCAGCCCTCGTGTTGCACGTGGATCTTAATTGCAGGGTGTGAAGCCAACTCGTACTGCTTTTGAAATTGCGCGGGGGTGGGTTTCCAGGTCTGGGCGAAACTCTCCACGATGTGGCTATCTTGGCTGCCCGCGGTCGGCGGCTGCGCCTGATTCATCTGACTCAGCATGCGCGCCTCGGCGGTCGGAGCGTCGCTGCTCGCTGGAGAAGTCAAGGCCTGCACCGGTCCGTGCAATGTGCGCGCGCCGTTGACGTCGATGTCCTCCAGCCAATAGGAAGCCCCGAGCACTGGCGCTGCGGGATCGACCCATGCATAGCTCTTGGCCGCGTGCTTGGGCATGGCTCCTGTCATTAGCAAAGCTGAGCCCGCAATCGGCGACGGATTCATGCGTACCTTGTTCCCATTCAGCTCGCGATACACGTGGAAGCCAAGGTTATGGGACTCTCCGCCAGTCTTCCAGGTCAGCAGAACACGGCGGCTTCCGGTCTTATCGATGACGTAGTGTGCAGAGAAAGAGAGTAACTTGATTTGCGTCGGCTGCAGCACGGTCACCGATACCGTCGAACTGTTGTTCGCCAGATTGGAATCGGTCTGGTCGCCACTGACGTTCGCGGTATTGGTAATGACGCCTGGCTGGGTCGGGATCGTAAGGATGGTAATGGTCGCAGTTCCAGCATTCGCCATCGTTCCCAGCAGGCAAGTCACAATGCCCCCAGCTTCTGAACAGGAGCCCTGAGTTGTGGTCGACGAAAGATAAATCACCGTGGAGGGCAGAGTGTCGGTGACGGTTACGTTCGTAGCCGTTGCTGGGCCGTTATTCGTCACCGCCAACGAGTAGATGAGCGGAGTTCCCTCTATTACGGGATTCGGCGACGCAGTCTTCACGATTGCCATATCGGCTGAGCTCGCGTTCGCGACGATCACTGTTGCGCTCGCGCTATTGTTCGTCAGATTCGGGACGATGTTCGTCGCGTTCGCCGTAACAGTATTCGTTATGTTCGTGCCTGATGCGGTGTTTGAATTCACCTGCAGCACGAGCGTGAAGCTCGCTGTGTTGCCCACAGCCTGATTGGCACCGTCGGTACATGTGATCGTGCCTGTACCACCCACAGGGGGAAGTGTGCCGCAGGTCCATCCTGCCGGAGGTGTCATGGACTGGAAGGTGGTGTTGGGCGGCGTGACTTCGGTGATGCTCACACCAGTTGCGGCCGCAGGGCCGAGGTTCTTCACGGTTTGGGTGTAGGTAACGTTGCTTCCAGCCGAGACCGAGGTCGGAGACGCGGTGTTGGTCGCGACCAAATCGGCTTGAGTCGCCAACGCCACGACATCGGAAGCTGAAGCCGTGTTGTTCGCAGTGTTCGGATCTGTAATTGACGACACGACACTCACGGTTTGGTTGATGGCGGTCCCAGGCGGTGTTCCGGCATTTACGGTCACGATGTAAGTGATCGTCGCGGTACCGGGCGCCAGACTCGGATCCGTACAAGTAAGAGTGGCCACCGTGCAGGTCCAACCTGCCGGGCCAGTGAGCGAGACGGAGGTCGTGTTTGCTGGTAACGTTTCAGTCAGGCTCACACTCGTCGCAGTGCTCGGTCCGCTATTGGTAACGATCTGCGTATAGGTGATGTTAGTGGTAGCCCGCACCGGGATCGGGGCGGCCGTGTTAGTCACTGAGAGGTCCGCGGAGTCCAGGACATAAGTGCTCACTGTAGCGCTGTTATTTCCACCATTCGGATCCCCAGTCGTCGAACTGACGATATCGGTCTGAGTAAGGGTCGTTCCCTGGGTGATTGTCGACGGCACGGACACTGTAAACGTGAATGCCGTGGTGGTGGCGTTCGCTGCCAGGTTCGCCCCATCGGTGCATGTCAGCGTTGCCAAGACGCAAGTCCATCCGGCGGGGCCCGTCAGGGACACCGCCGTAGTACCTGCTGGGAGCGTCTCAACGAGTTTGGGCGTTACTGCTGCAGCGGGGCCCGCGTTGGTTACGGTTTGTGTGTAAATGAGATTCGTTCCGGCGGTCACCGAACTCGGGCCAGAATTCGTCACGCTGAGATCGGCCTGAGTCCCTGAGGTCACGGCAATATTCACCGTTGCCGTGTTGTTGGCCGCATTGGTTTCGTTGGTTGCCGAAGCAACGGTCACCGTATCGGAGATGATTGTTCCAGCGAGAGTTCCAGCGTTTACTTTGTAGATCGCTGTAACCGTGCCCGTAGATCCCGGAGGCACGCTCGGATTGGTGCACGAGACCGGCCCGGTGTTGGGGCACGTCCATGTGCCTCCGCCGGTCGTCACTACTCCTACCGACACGAACGTTGTATTGGCGGGAGTCGGTTCAGTCAGCGTCGCTGTGGTGCAGTTGCTCGGGCCATTGTTGGTGACAATCTGCGTATAAGTAATGTTGCTGCCCGCCGTAACGGGGTTCGGACTTCCGGCGTTGGTCACCGCGAGATCGCAACGATCACCAACTCCGACAATCACCGTGGTGGTGTTGTTGCTCGAATTCGGGTCAGATGTTGCGGCCGTGACCGAAGAATTCGCTGTGATCGGTCCGCCCAATACACTTGCCGGCACGTTCACCATAATCACAATGTTCGCAGCGCTCCCCGCCGCAAGGCTGGCAGAATCAGAGCAAACGACGTTTCCAGTGGATCCCACCGCCGGCGCTGTGCATGTCCAGCCTGCTGGAGCTATCACAGATTCGAACGTCGTATTTGTGGGAGTGGGCTCAGTTAACTGAACTCCGGTGGCCGAGGCCGGACCATTGTTCGTAATGGTCTGCGTGTAAGTAATCGAATTTCCCGCAAAGACGCCACCGCTCGGACTGGCGACCGTACTGAGCGCAACGTCAGCCTGCGTGGGCGTTCCAACCACGTCTGTGACCGTCGCGGAACTAGCGCCGTACGACTGATTTGAGGCATTGACCGTGGCCGTGTCGGTGATGACCGTACCGGCAGTGGTGCCGCCGGCGACTTTGAAGACAACCGTGAATGTTCCTGAAGCGCCCGCCGCAACCGTAGTAGCCGTGCACGGACTCGCAGGAAATCCTGCGCAAGTCCAGCCTGCGGGCGGCGTGATCGAAACAAACGAAGTGTTGGCTGGCGTCGCCTCGCTGAACGTTCCGTTCGTAATTGCGGTTGAACCGGTATTCGTAACGACCTGCGTATAGGTAATGTTGTTTCCCGCTTGAACCGGATTGGGAGAAGCGGCATTCGTCACCGTCAGATCCGGCAGGGTACCTCCGACAACGGTCGCCACACTCGCTATGTTATTCGCCGAGTTGGGATCAACCACGGACGAACTCACGCTGGCCGTTCCCGTAATCACTGTCCCATTCGCCACGCCGGTATTCACCTTCACCACGACAGAGAATGTGGCAGAAGTCAGTCCAACCATGTCGGCATTTGTACAGATGACGTTGCCGCCATTGTTCGGCTGAGGCGTCAAGCAACTCCACCCGGAAGGAGTGGTGGCAGAGACGAAAGTTGTGTTGCTGGGGACCGGAATCACGACAGTGGCATTGTCGGCGGCACTCGGCCCGTTATCGGTTGCCACCACCGTATAAGTAATGTTGCCGCCGCTCGCCACCGGATTGGGCGACGCCGCATCCGTAACCGACATATCAGCACTTGAACCAACAATCGCGACGTCGGTTGCCGAGTCGTTGGTTAGGTCTGCTTCGCCGCCACCGCTGATCGTCGCAATGTTCGTTAAAGTTGCCGGGGCAGACTGTGCCACGAGGGCATTCAGTGTGATCGCCGGGTACGCACCACCTGCCGCCAACGCATCGGAACGCGTGCAGCTCACCGTTTGCCCTGAAATCGTACAGGTCCAGCCTGTTCCGGTAGCGCTCGTCGGGCTGATGCCAAACGGTAGTGTGTCGTTCATCGTGACCACGCCGGTCGTAGCACCGTACGGGCTGACGTTGGAGACCGTGATGGTGTAGGTGGCGGCCGAACCGCGCGTGAAGTTGCCTACGTGACTCTTTGTCAGTGTCACATCGGGAGTACACAACGATGAAGACTGAATTCCGGTGACTTGTCCGAGTGTGGCATTCGTGGCACTTGTTCCCGTTGCGCCGGAAGTCGCACCGTAGGGAACACCAGGATTCAGGGTCAGGCCAGGTGAACCTCCTGCGACGCTGATGCTGGCGGGTGTTCCGGACAGATACACGACACCGCCGCCTCCTCCACCTCCGGGTCCGTGGCGGTCTGCAAGATTGTAGGGCTGGGTTGCCCACGCATTGCCGCCGTTGCCACCCTCGGCCTGCAACGTGAGTCCACTCTCGCCGCCATTTGCGGAGAGAACAACGATCGTCCCGCCGGCGCCGCCGCCGCCGCCCGCATCATTGGCAGTATTGTTATAAGAATCAGTGCCGTTTGAGGTCAGAGTGGCTGTCCCCGCGAGACTGTCGGCACGTATAAAGATGATCCCGCCGCCCGACGATCCACTGCTCGCCTGGTTGTCGCCGTTGGAATTGTTTCTAGTTCCCGCACCCCCACCGCCGCCCATGGTAACTCGATCGATAGTCGCTGGAAATGGAGAGCCCCCTTCGCCACCACTGCTTAAGTTCGTATTCCACGAGTCGCCGCCGAAGCCGCCGCCGCCGCCGTTTGCACCACCGCCGCCGCCTGCGTTCTGGTCGTTAGCCCCAGGATTCGAGTCAGTCCCTCCAGCTCCTGCATTGCCCGGCGCACCACGCGCCATGCTGCCGTCGGTCCCGGCTGTGCCACTTGGGTATCCGACGCCATTGATAGTGCGGTTATAGGTGTTGTTGTACTCAACGAATTTCGACGTGCCCGCGACACCCTCTCCTTTGGCTGCGTCTGTTCCGTTTTCAGCCGCACCCGTATAGTTGGCGGGTCCAGGGAATTGGTAGTCCGTGTTGTTTCCCCCGACGCCACCGGTCAATTGCATCCCCGCGCCGCCACGGAATCCCATGCCATCGACAACGGCTGTGCCGCCGCCTAGGTTGAGCTGACCAGCAATATCGAGCGCAATAATTCCACCCGTAGTTCCGTTCCATGAAACGGTCGTGAGATTCCCTAACGTTGCGGATGTGTATTGCGGCACCAGCACTACTTGGTACGTGCTGATTCCTTTGGTAGCCGAAGCGCCGGCATTCGTATAGCCGAAGACCAGTCCTCCTCCAGGTCCCGCTCCCGTAATCGGTACATTTCCACCCGCGATCGGCCCGGTTGCTGTCACAAATTCGTAGTTACCCGCGTTGTTGATCGTGGTGAATCCCTGGCCTGTGCTGCCGTTTCCGTACTGGACAGAGTTCGAGGTGTTGATGCTGGCGTCCTGCATCTGAATGACGAGCAGCAGGCTTCCAGCGGCGATCGTCCCTCCAGCTCCACGCGAGGCGCCGACGGGAATGGCAGTCGCACCCTTTGCGACGCTGTTGCTTCCCGGCCAGAAGGTATTGACGTTACCGGTGAGAGTGCCCCCACCGGTTAGCGTGTTTATGCCGCAGACCACACTCACGACCGGCGCCAGAGCAACGTAGGAATTGTTTCCTGTATTCGGATCAGGTGGAGTACCGGAGTCGGTGATGTTCGCTGTGTTTGGATAAAATCCGGCGGCGGTGGTGGAAACTACAACCGCAACTGTTGCCACCGCGCCGCTTGTGAATGGCGTAGGCAGGGTGCAATTGATGGTTGTCGCCGTATTGGTGCAAGTCGTGCCCGCGCTCGGCGTGTAAGAAACTAAGGAAAGATTCGTCGCATTATAGGTGTCGGCCAGGGTGACACTGTTCGCTGCCGATGGACCGTTGTTCGTGATTGTGATGTTGTAGGTGGAGTTCTGTCCGAGAGCTACGGCGCTTACGCTGGTCGTGACCGCGATGTCGGCCCTGCTAGGGTTAATGGGAATCGCTGCGTACGACCAATTGGATGTGCCGCTGAAGGTCTCGGCGATCGGCACACTGGGAGCGCCTGTACGACTACTGCCCACTCCAGCCACGGCCGGAGGATCTGTCCCAGAGACCGTGTTCACATTCCACTGCTGTATCTGCGGCCCGTAAGGTGTAACCGCCTGATCGCCACCCGTGGCGACTGTATCCAGAATCATTCCGTTGACGACACTTGTCACGTTCCCCTGTGCGCTGCCCCCGGCTGCACCGTCAGCCGTAACAAACGTTCCCAAGGGTATGGTCTGGTCAACGCCGGTGAATGTCGTGGCTCCTGCAACCACTCCTACGGTTGCTGCCGCAGTCGGAATATTTACGGAGACGGTTAGGGCCACGTTCGTTCCCGAGGCAGGGTTCAGCAGGTACCACATTTCGACGCGGCGTGTGTTGCCAGCGTCGTTGTGGGCGCCGATCGAGGTGAGCGCAGTACCGCCATAGGTCACGCCAGTAACGACGCTGCCACTTGAATTGGTGATGTTCATCGACACGCCAATCACTAGAAGCCGGTTCGCTGTCGCGGTTGTCGTGTGCGTGAAATTCAGGTTGAAAGTACCACTACCAGTGAATTGGTTGTTGCCCGACGTGGTGGCGTCTACCAGGACTTGTGCGCGTAAAGAGGTAGTAACAAAAAAGAGAGCAAGAAAGAGCAATAAAGACTGTCGCCAACACAGGCCGGCTACAGCGTTACACGGCAACTTTCCTGGAAGATACCGTCCCGTCGCCGCGGACCTCAGCGTCCGCCCAGCCACGGCTTTTGATCTCACGTTCACGAATTTCGTCCTAACCGCACTTCCCTGGCGCGAGCGATGCCAAGGATTTGCTCCGCCTTCAGTACTGGATCGCTTTGTTTCCTGCAATCACCGCGTGTGACGAGTACGTCGCACACAGGATCGGGGAGCATCCGGAGAAGCGGAAATCAAATTAGATTTTGCTAAGACGATATCGTCCTTTCGTAATTCGGTAACGATTACGGGGGTAACCTCGGCACCTGTTCGTCACCTGTCGCGAGAGGGTTTATGAACAGAGTGGGCGGGCTGAGGTTTTGTAATTCAGATATGGAGTCGACTCTCCAAAGAGGCCAAGTCGGTCTGTGTGGATCGTCAGGAATTGTTTCTGCAGCCGCAGCCTGTTTATGCAGACTGAGAAACCACAGGTGAACAAGGCGAGGAGAGACTCATGACTCTGATGGAAGCGGCGGGTCGGTGTGACAAACGGAACTCTAGCCCTTTTCCAGCAGCTTACTCGTCAGATACTGTGCACGCGCCGCGGAGCGCAGGATCCAGCCACCAACACCACGGAATTTGGCCCGCACGACATTTCGTCCTAACCGCACCTCTTTCGCTCGGGCGAGCCCAAGAATTTGAGCTGCCGACAGCGGCGGATCATTTTCCTGTCCGCAGTCGCCACGGGTAACAAAGCGGTCGTTTGAGAGATCAGCCGCCACAACCCGGTGAAGACGAAATCCAGCGTTGGTCTTTGCTAAAACGATATCGTCTTTATGCAACTCGGTAACGACTGCGGGAATGACTTCGACTATTTCACCGTCACGTATCGCAGGAGACATACTGGCACCGTGCGCCTGAAAGCGCACACCCAGGCCTTGTGCCAGCAGCGGGCGGAGGACCTCTTCAAACAGCCGCGAGTCCCCTTCGTGTTCAATCATGGAAGTGGAGAATCTTGTCTACTGCGCGCTGATCGGGCTCGAATGCGTATCGATAGACGGGGATTACATCAACGAGTTCTTCCAGGAATACCAGCGCCGATTCGACGTATTCGTGCCGGTGAAATGGCACAAAACTCCTGGCAAAGAGTTCGGCAACGGCTTGGCTCGGAGAGAGCGGTGTGATGACATTTCCGTGCCCGTGCTCGAGCACAAAAATGCGCGTCAGCGGCGCACTGTTGGGAGAGGCAAACATGGCCTCACCGTGCCAAGGTGTGCCATACATGCGGATCTTGGATTTTGGCTTGTCATCCTGAAAGAAACGAGAACTGAGCGAAGCGCTGGTCTCGCGGAGTTGAAGGATCCCTAGCCTGTTCGCTGCACCGTCCATTCCACGATTTGCACCGGCGCCTTTATCTCTCCGCACAATAATCCGGTCATCGCTAAGAACTTCGACTTCTTCGGTAGCCGTCCAGAGTCGAGTAGTCGTACTCTTCCCCGCCCCGGAATGTCCGACAAACAGATTCGCCTCGCCATTTGGACGCACAATGCCCGTTCCGTGGAGTTCGATCGCCTTCTCTTGCGTGAGGCGATGCATGATCAGAAGTTCGTCAAGCGGATAACCGAGAGGTTCGACGGCATGGCCCAGGAGCGCCTGGCACTGCTCGCTTATCTGGAGAGTCGCCGTCGCAAAACTCTCATCCACAAACAGTCGCTTGAAGGGGCGTTCTCCAAACATGGCTGCTTCAAAATCAAACTGGAGGCTCCGCTCACCAGCGTAGAGTATCCAAGTCGTGTCAGAATCGAATACAAGCGGTGGGGAACAGGCACGAAGTTGAGCGACACGATCTACTGCGATAAAAACATCGGGCAGTCCAAGCGGGACACGGAACGGCACCAGAGAGGGAGGCAGAACTGCGTCACAAGCGAGAAAACCCGCAACCTGGACCGAAATACCTCCAACAGAAAACTGACTGCGATAAAGGTAGGGACTGCTGGCCTCTGGTAAGGCATTCACACTTTCATGCGAAAGGTCGGCCAAGGCCATTTTAGGACCCAACGTTTTGACAAAGGAAACTGGCGCAGGGTGTACCGCACTGATCCTTGCCGGAGGCAGTTTTGCAGTGTCCGAGAACAGCCTCCTCTGGGCGCAGACTGATCGTCGTCAGTTGCGGCGCCTCATAGCACTTTCTTTCTTCGGCTTGCTTTGATTCATACTTCATGTCGCATCACCTTTCCTGTTCACGTCAGTGCCCGCAGTTGCCGCATCCGGAGACAACAGGACTGACGTTGTTCAACACTGGAAGCAGGTGCTGCAATCCAGTCCAACCTTCTGCATCGATCTCCTTCTTCGCTATCCTTTGCGCCGAGTCAAGAATTTCGTCGTGCTGAATGCCTCCCGCGCAGAACTCACACTTGCCATGCGCCGGGACACCGACCCC
The DNA here is from genome assembly GCA_035264195.1 of Candidatus Sulfotelmatobacter sp. Lineage (GTDB taxonomy): Bacteria > Acidobacteriota > Terriglobia > Terriglobales > Acidobacteriaceae > Sulfotelmatobacter. The sequence goes on from DATFQQ010000085.1 coordinate 111,144, forward strand.
CAGAACGGCGGCTCTAAGATGTGCGACATGACAGAGAAATTCAACCGGACTTTCCCTGTCGCCATTTTCCATTTCACCATTCGCTGGACACATTCCGCATATTGCCTGGAGGCGGCATTCAATGCATTTGGTTCTGCGGGTGCGAGGGCGATTCCTCAACTCCAGAAGCGAACTCTCCCAGACAGCCTTGACGCCAGCGTTCCGGATATTAAACGTCTCTTGCTGCGATATCACACAAATCCCAATTTCGCCGTAAGCGTTCAGGGCGAACGAATTCATGCCTCCACCACAGAAATACATGGTATCGATGCGAGATAGCGTGGCCGGCCCTTCCAAATCCCGATTCGCCAACTTAAGGTATTCAGCCTTAACTTTCGGCGAGGCCATATCAAGCGCCACAACCTCTTCCGGAGTCAACCGCACCGCTAGAGGACTCTGCGAGCAGTCAATCCTCGGATTGATCTGCCCGTCCATCTTGAACTCGACACCCAATTCTTCTTCCGCAAACTGCCGCATCGCCATTACTTCATGTTTGTTGATACTCGTCG